>MKUV01000008.1 GCA_001898725.1 Caedibacter sp. 37-49 | reverse complement strand
GGATCTTTGACCTTCCTTCAACAAGCGCAAATGCAAGCAACGAGAGCCATCACGCGGGCTGGCCTTAACATAGCCATTTTAGACGAGAAACCGAAGCATGCGCTACAAGAAGCCCTTAAGTCTGCCGCTCAAGTAATAGCGTTTGTCCTTTTAATGCGAGGGGATGCACCACAAGCTCATAAAATATTTACGTAAGATTATGATCCATATAGTCCCTATTTTTATCCAAATTCCTGTCAGAAAATATATACTCCTCCAACAATGCCAGAAATGGAAGAGGAAGTTATCCGTCTCAGAAAGTTGAATCATGGGCTAGCAACACATTGGCCTGAATTTCTCAAACATATAAAAACGGCGAACAAAGTTCTTAAACAAAAACAATCAGATAATATTAATCCGCTAACACCAAGTGCGAAACGTCGTCAATTATCTTATCTCTTTCAGGATGAATGTTATGATGCCTCTGACCCCATAGAACTAGTTGAGGTAAAGGCGCCTCCTAGCCAAAAAAGAAAGTTTGCTGAACATATGATGAAAGCAAAGAAAAACTTGGGGGCTAGCGATAAGAGAAGACAAATATAAAGAGTTTACTTTTTCTAAAATTTTCCTTTTTAATAGTTTAAAATTATTAGCTCCTAAGAATTATTTTAACCGTCATTATTTTTTTGCTTAAAGATGGTATGTAAATGATAAAAATAAGTTTGTGTTATTGTTGATCTCTTTATCTCAAAAATTGAGATATTAAATTCATCTTTCAATAAAATATGAAAAATCCAATAAAAACAATAACTTTCCTCTTGAAATTATATTTTTTTATGATAACTTATTTTTAAAAGGTAGTTGGGGGCTACCATAAGCCTTAAAGTTCCCTGAGCAAGTTAGGGAAGGGAACTTTAAAAAATATAAAACAGGGTAGGCTCAAAAATTGTTGTCATCCCCCCATTCTTTTCTAGATTTTTTCTGTAACTTAGCTTTCTCTTAATTGAGAATCTTTTTAGTCAAATGTTCATATAAAGTTCGTTAATCTAAGTATTACAATAGCTTTGTTTAAAGTTTCTAACAATGAACGCTCACGAATAAATAAGCTTTTTCCAACTATACAAAGAATTTTCTATAAAAAATATTTTTCTATTGATTTTTGATCAAAAATCAAAAATAATAAATAGACATCATAATTGAAAAAAAGCATTCGTATCCTTTTCATATAGACCGTAAAAAAGAGTTTTCTCTTCAATGTTAACACTTGTTTAGAAGAAAAAAATGAAATCCAAGGTAGGATTAGTAGATTGTAATAACTTTTTTGTGTCTTGTGAGCGTGTTTTTCCTCCAGATTTAAAAGAAAAGCCTCTTGTTGTCCTTTCTAATAATGATGGTTGTGCAATTTCAAGATCAAATGAGGCAAAGGCACTTAATATTAGAATGGGAGAGCCCTATTTTAAATTTGTCTCGATTGCCAAAAAGCATGATATTAAAATATTTTCTTCTAATTTTGAGCTATATGCAGACCTGTCTAGGCGCGTCATGGCCACTATAAAAACGATGGTTCCCTTAATAAATGTTTATTCTATTGATGAAGCATTTTTAGATCTTTCAGCCATCCCTGATCATAAAATTGAAGTGTTTTGTCAAGAACTTCAAGAACGGGTTCAACAATGGACAGGAATTCCAATTTCAATTGGAGTCTCTTATACAAAAACATTAGCAAAAGTGGCGAATATCTGTGCAAAGCGAGAAAAAGGAATTCGAATTCTTCTCAAAGAAACAGAGATTGATGAAGTGTTATCAAGCTTACCTGTAAAAGAAGTTTGGGGTGTCGGACATAAATATACTGCTTGTCTTAAAAATCACCATATTGAGACAGCCCTTGATCTTAAAAAAGTTCCTTTGAAATGGGTGCGTCAATTTATGAGTGTGATAGGAGAAAGAATAGTTTGGGAACTGAATGGACAAGTCGCTTATCCACTTGAAACACAAGAGGCATCAAAAAAAATGATCTTGGTTTCGCGCTCTTTTAAAAAGCCACTTTCTTCTTTTGAAGATTTATCGTCGTTTATTTGCGCCTTTACTGAAAAGGCAGCAGAGAAATTGCGGAAAGAAAATAAATTAGCAACACATGTATATATTTTTATAAAAACGGATCGATTTCATCAAAAAGAGTATTATGCCAATGGATATGAGATAAATCTTGATAGGCCTTCTGATGAGACATTAACCTTGATTCGTGCAAGCCAAGCCGGATTAAAAAAAATCTTTTATCCAAAGCATCAATATAAAAAAGCAGGTATTTGTTTTACGCGTTTAATTGATGCTTCTCATGTTCAATATTCTTTATTCTCACATCCTTTGGAAAAAAGAAGAATAATGCTTACAAAAACAATAGATCAAATTAAGAGAAAATTTGGAAGCAAAGGGATATTTTATGGTGATTTTAGTTTAAAAGCTTTTGAATTAACGCAACGTGAACATTTATCACCTTGTTACACAACGAAATGGGGTCAACTTGCAAAGGTACTTTAACAGCCCTATTTGCAAAAGAGCTATCTTATCAGCTAAAAACTTTAAAAACTAAAAGTTTCAGATAGGCGAGCCGTAGACTGCCGTTGAAAAACGAAAAGAGTTCTCTTTGCGACGATTAACTACCCAAGATGCAGCAGCTTCAAGATGCTTTTGAGAGCTTGGATTAGGGCGTGAAAAAGAGGTAAAAACTGAGGAATTCATTTGCGTAAGAGCTTGCGCAATTTCGTTAGCCGTAAGAGTAACTTTACGATGATTTGGCATATTTACGTCCTCCAGTTTAGATAGTTAATTTTTTATACTTATCTTTTAGAGGTGTAACACATCTGATTTAAATCTGCAAAGAAAAAAATCAATTTTTGCGATAAAAGCTTTTTGTCGCAAAAAATTCTATGAACTTGACATTAGCTTGCTAATTTCATAGTAGAGTTTAAAATATCTTGACCTAGCGAGGTCATTTTTGCATGTTTTTGAATAGTTTCAAGCCCTAGAGTATACTTTAATTTATACTCTTCAATAAGAGTTGCGCATCGTGTTTGATCATCTTCTGAAAGTAATTTATGCCTATAAAGTGCTCGTAAGGCATACAAAACGCGTGAAACCACGAAACTTGCATGATAAATGCCAATGAGCGGGCGCAAGTCTTTTCTTAAAGGGGCAGGATAGCGTTCTTCCGGAGGATTTAACACTAAGGGATCATCTGCTGATAAAGAATATAAATGTATATGACCTGTCTCGTGCGCTAACGCATCCACAACATCAGCAATAGTATCAAATGGAAAAGTTTCACGAATATATATTAAGCCGAAAAGATTGAAACTAGAGCCATATTTCATTTGAGGTGAATCAAAAGTTAATATTTCTCCTAAAAACACCTGTATTTCTTTATAAAGGTCTTCACAACTTTTAGAAATCAGATCTAATCCTTGTTGAAAAAGCGATTTTATTCTTTGATGGCCTGCTGGGGAAGAACCTGTAAAAGTTGCCCCACCAGGAATTTCAAAACTTGAGGATTGTTCAAATAATTCACAATAATAAGGAGGTATATCTTTAACCGAAAGAAAATTAATCCCCTCAATTTGAAAACGATTTTCAATAATATTTTGAACAATTATTTGAATTTTTTCAATATCTTCTTTCATAATAGCTTGTGAAAAAGCTGTATTTAAAGCGTATAAGAAACTTGAAAACTTTTTCTCTGGATTAAGAGAGCGTAACTTTTCTAAAGATCGTTGGTACGTTTCTGGAGAAAATACATCCTCTGCCACTTCTAAAAGATGTAGTAAGCTAGAAATAAGTGCTTTGTTTAAGGCTGTCCTCAAAAAGAGAGCACGTTTTTCACAAGGAAGAGCTTCAAACAAGTGGTGCAAATTATTAACCTATTTTTATTTTCTTAAGACAAAATTAATCATTTCATAATACTGCTAGCACCTTTATCTTCTGACATACATTGTTCTTTTAAGAAAAAGGCCACACTAAAACTTAAAGGTTATGGTCTAAAAACTATCAAAATACTTAAAATTTAATTTACATTAACATAAAAATTTAACTTTTCAATTCATTTAATTTTAAGAATTCATAGCATTCTCGAATAAGACCAGATCTAAAATCTGCAGCGCGCGTTATAAAATAGATATCAAAAATGGCGCCAACTTCATCGGGCAATACTTCTACTAAGGAGGCATCTTCTAATTGAGAAAATTCTTTTCCTATTGCAAGAATCCCCATTCCACGGCGTGCAGCTTCAAGTTGGCAACTCGCTGAGTTAACGGCAAGCCAACTCTCACGTATTGTATGAGGTGGCATATTCTTTTGTAAATGCCAATCGGCATTTCCTCGATAGCCCGGAAGTTCAGGATAAAAGCTAATTAATTTATGATTCTGTAAATCATCAATTGTTTTAGGCACGCCATATTTGTCAAGGTACTCTTGGCTGGCAAAGAGTTTACTATGATAAGTCATTACTTTTTGTTGCGTAAGACCTTCAGAATAATTCATTTTTGTTAAAATTCCAATATCAGCTTTGGAGTTTAAAAAATCCACTTCTGAGTTTGTTGTTGAAATTCTTACTTTGACATTTTGCTTATGTTCAAGGAAAGGCTTTAACTTTTCAATCAACCAAATACCAACGACACCATTCGTTGTAATGATGAATAAGTCATCCTTTACTTTTTCTTCTTGGGCAAGTCGTGTGCAGGCTCTTTCTAGATTTGGGATCAAATTATTCACATCTTTAAAAAGACTTTCGCCCAGCTCAGTAAGTTCAAGACCAATTTTTTTACGGCGGAGAAAGAGCTTTGC
This sequence comes from Caedibacter sp. 37-49, assembly GCA_001898725.1. Taxonomy (GTDB): domain Bacteria; phylum Pseudomonadota; class Alphaproteobacteria; order Caedimonadales; family Caedimonadaceae; genus Paracaedimonas. The sequence goes on along the minus strand of MKUV01000008.1, from coordinate 153,949 downwards.
TTTAAAATAATGCTCTAAATCCATAATATGCTTCCAAATAGAAGTTGGATTCTTCTCTAAAGTGTGTGCCGCTCGTTTTACAGAGCCTTCTTTAGCAACGTGATAAAAAATGCGAAGTTTATCAAAATCAATCATGAGTTGTATGCTTTAGTTTAAATGAAAATTATACATTTTAAGACGTTTTAGGAGTGGAACTCCACGCGTTATAAAAACGCCAAACAAAATGATTCCACCAGCAAAAAGTTGAGAAAGTGTTAATATTTCTTGCATGGATAAAATTGAAAGAGCACAAGTAAAGATTGGTAAGAGAAGCATAAAGGGGGCTTGTTGGGCTGTTGAAACCCGATGGGCTAGGTTTAACCATAGATAGCTTGCGCATATTGTTGACACAAAACCTACATAGAGAGCACAAGCAATCCCAATAAAGCTCAAGTTAGAAAATTCAAGGCTAGCTTTCTGAGGTCCCTCTAACAAAAAAGGAATCATGAATAAAGAGGGAGCAGAGACAATTGAAAGCCAAACGTTATCAGACATAGTACCGCCAATCTTCAGTTTTTTTAACAATGTAAAACCAATCCCCCAACAAACAGAAGAAAGTAAAATAGAAATAATACCTATGAGTGTAGCACCTTGTAAAGGGGTAGAACTATCTTGCGATAATAAATAAACGCCGTAAGAGGCAATAAACATCCCAACTATTTCAATTATATGAACATTTTCTCGTAAGAGAACATAACAAAAAAAGACGCCAAAGAAAGCATTTGTTTGAATTAAAAATGATGAAATCCCAGCGCCTATTCCTGATTTAAATCCAATGCCAATAAATAAAAAATTCAGCACATTCCAAAAGAAGCCAATCAGGAGATAACGCCAAATAGGATGAGCAGGCCGTCGATAAATGAAAATAAGTGGAACAGCGGTCAAAAGGCGTAAAAAACCAAGGACATAAATTGAGATATGATTAACAGCAAATTTCTGAACAAGAAGACTCGTAGACCACAGAAAAACAACAAAAATTGCCGTTAATGTATCTCTAAAAGTCATTTATACTGGTCTTTCAATCGCAATGGCTGTTGCTTCTCCACCACCAATGCAGAGAGCAGCAATACCTCGTTTAAGATTATATTTTTCTAAAGCATGTAATAGGGTCACAACAATACGCGTTCCACTTGCACCAATTGGATGCCCTAATGCACATGCTCCTCCGTGGACATTTACTTTATTAGAATCAAGTTTTAAGTCTTGTATAACCGCCATAGGAACAAATGCAAAAGCTTCATTAATTTCAAATAGGTCGACATCTTCTTTTTTCCAATTAACTTTCTCAAGTAATATTTTAATGGCATTGATTGGTGCCAAGGTAAATAAATCAGGCTCATGAGAATAACTGACATGTCCTCGGATAATTGCACGAGGTGTAAGGTGATGCTCATTTGCTTTCGTGGTTGTCATCAAAGCAACGGCTGCTGCGCCATCGGTTAAAGGACTTGAGTTTGCTGCTGTGATTGTCCCATCTTCCTTAAAAGCGGGCTTAAGAAGAGGGATCTTGTCGAATTTGACGCGTGTTGGTGGCTCATCGTCTACAACGATTTTCGTTTCTTTTCCTATATTTATAGAAAGGGGAGAAATTTCTTTTTGAAACCAGCCTTGTTCAATAGCTTGTAAAGCTTTTTTTGCGGAAAGGATAGCAAATTCATCTTGTTGCGCGCGTGTAAGTTGGCACTGTTGTATAGCAATTTCTCCCAAAGAACCCATTGAACAGCCTTTTTTATAAGCATCTTCAAGGCCGTCATACATCATATGATCAATAAGCTTTCCATGGCCTGCTCGATAGCCTTTGCGGGCTTCTGAGAGAAGATAAGGAGCATTACTCATACTTTCCATGCCCCCTGCAATAATAATTGCTTCTTCAGAAGCTTTAATCTGATCATGTGCCAGCATAATGGCTTTCATGCCAGAACCACATACTTTATTGATGGTTGTTGCGCTTACTTTGGAGGAGAGTCCTGCCTTAATTGTAGCTTGTCTTGCAGGGGCTTGACCAAGACCCGCAGAGAGAACACATCCCATAATAACTTCTTGAATATGGCTAGGATCGAGAGAAATGTCTTTCAGAACAGATTGGATAGCATGAGCCCCCAATTCTGGACCAGAATAAGAACTTAATAATCCTTGAAATGAACCCATAGGTGTTCTTTTGGCAGAGACAATACAAATTTCGTTGTTAGACATGTGCTTCCCCTTTTATATTTTTCTATTCATTAGAGCAAAATTAAAGTCGCAAGTCCAAGAAATATTGCATAGCCAAAGACATCTGTTGTAGTTGTTAAGATTGGACCAGCACTTACAGCGGGATCCAGGCCTAAGCGATGAATCAAAATAGGAAGCATTGTGCCTGCAAAAGCAGCCCATAACATATTGCAAAAAAGTGCAACCGCTAGAATAATTCCCAACCATATATCGTTGACCCAAAACGCGGCAATGCTTCCTAATAAGAAGGCAAAAAAGGTTCCTGTTATTAAGCTTACAAAAACCTCTCGTGAGACAGATCTCCAGATGTCACTCTCGCGTAGTTGGCGGGTTGCAATAGCTCGGACAACAATCGTGACAACTTGCATGCCAGAGTTTCCCCCCATGGCTGCATTAATTGTCATTAAGAAAGAGAGGGCCGTCATTTTTTGGATTGAAACTTGAAATTGGGCAATCACAAATGAAGCAATTAAAGTATTGACCAGCGTAATAATTAGCCATCGAATCCGCCAATAAGCGGTATTTGTGACAGATTCATTGACATGTAATTCATGAACTTTGGCAATATGAAGAATATCTTCCTCAACTTCTTCACCAATAACGTCCACAACGTCATCCACTGTAATCATTCCAACAATACGCCCTGTTTCATCAATAACGGGTGCTGAAACAAGACCATAATGACGGAATGCAAAAGCAACCTCTTCTTGATCTTTCGTCACCTGTATGGAACGCATATCCTGGCTCATAATATCAGAGACAACTGTTTCTTCTTGTTGACGCAGAAGAAGGCTTAAGGAAATTTCTCCTAAAGGATGATGTCGAGGATCGATAATGTAAATTGTATAGAAATGTTCCGGTAAATCATGATAATTTTTGATAAAATTTAAGGTTTCACTGACTGTCCAAAAAGGAGGAACGCATACCAGTTCACGCTGCATAAGGCGGCCTGCGCTATCTTTGGGATAACTTAAAAACTTCTCGAACATTGCGCGTTCTCTTGACGGCAGAGATTGCAGGACTTTTGCTTGATGTTCTTTTCCAAGAGAAGAAAGGACTTCAAGCGCATCATCACTGGCAAGAGATTTTAAGGCTTCAGCAATCAGATTTGGGCCAAGCATTTTAAGAACTTGGACACGCGTTGGAATATCAAGATTTGCAAGAACATCTGGATTTAAGGAATCTTTAATTATACTCACAAATTGTTTGCGGGATTCGGAATTTAAGGAAATAATAAGATCTGAAACGTCTGCTGCATGAAGATCTTTAATAAGAGCTTGGATTTTAGGGGCGTCATTATTTTCTAAAGCTGATGAAATAGCTTGGACAAGCTCTTCAGAAACGCCGAAAAGGTTTTCTTTAAGTGAATCTTCAGAGGTGGAATTTTTTTCAGCAGCCATATTACTTTCTTATCTCCTATTAGTCTCAGAAAGCATTTTCATTTGAGCATCAACCACAGCGACGGCTGTCATATTAAGTAACCCTCGAACTGTTATTGATGGGGTTACAATATGAGCGGCTTTTGCGGCACCTAATAAGATTGGCCCAATGTTCTGTCCATCTGCCATAATTTTTACAAGATTAAAGGCAATATTTGCAGCATCTAAGTTTGGCATAATTAGAAGATTAGCGCTTCCTACAAGTTGAGAGTGCGGAAAAATTTTTTTGCGTAAAATTTCTGAAAGTGCTGAATCGGCATGCATTTCACCTTCGACCTCTAAATCGGGCGCTTGCTGGCGTAATTGTTCTAATACCGATCGCATTTTACAGGCTGAGGCAGAATTGCTGCTGCCAAAGTTCGAATGAGAGAGAAGTCCAACTTTTGGAACAATTCCAAATTCCTTGATTTTTTCTGCAGCTAAACGTGTAATTTCTGTAAGTTGTTCAGCTGTCGGTTCTTCATTCACATAAGCATCCGTAATAAAGATGACACCTTTTTCCGTTACAACAGCATTCAGTGTTGCCCAGACATTTGTATTCGGGTTTTGGCCAATAACTGTTTGGATATGAGTGAGATGATGAGGATGGCGGCCATAGATACCACAAATCATTGCATCCGCATCATTTCTTTTAAGCATCATGGCGGCAATGACAGTTGGATTTGTGCGAACGATCAATTTTGCAGAATCAGGCGTAATTCCTGAGCGTTCAACAAGGGCGTGGTAATCTCGCCAATACTCATTGTAACGCGGGTCGTTTTCAGGATCGACGATCTCAAAATTTTTCTCAGGAACGAGGCGTAATCCTAATTGCTGAAGTCTTTTTTCGAGGACGCTTTTACGTGCCACTAAGATGGGATAACCAAGACCTTCATCACAAATTATTTGAGCGGCTCGTAAGACACGCTCATCTTCGCCCTCTGCAAACACAATGCGTTTTGGGGATTTTTTGGCTTGCGTAAAAAGCGGTCTCATCGTGAGACCGGAACGATAAACATATTCCGTGAGTTTTTGTTTATAAGCTTTCAAACATTCTATAGGACGAGTTGCAACGCCTGTTTCCATAGCTGCTTTTGCAACAGCCGGGGCAATTTCTGTCATCAATCTTGGATCAAAGGGTTTTGGAATAATGTATTGAGGGCCAAAGATCAATCCATCATCTCCATAAGCATGCGCAACAATATCAGGTAGTTCCGCTTTTGCTAAGTTTGCCAAAGCATGAACACAGGCTAATTTCATGTCTTCATTGATCATCGTGGCGCCAACATCTAAGGCGCCTCGAAAAATGAAAGGGAAGCACAAAACATTATTCACTTGATTCGGAAAATCTGAGCGACCAGTCGCGACGATTGAATCAGGACGAATAGTCTTTGCAACGATAGGATCAATCTCAGGCGTGGGATTTGCGAGAGCAAGAATTAATGGAGAAGGGGCCATTTTTGAAATCATTTCAGGCGATAGAACGTTTCCAGCTGATAAGCCTAAAAAGATATCTGCATTTTCAATAATATCGTTTAAATAGCGCGCTTCTGTTTTTTGAGCAAAAGCCGCTTTGTGGGAATCCATTCCCTTTTCACGACCTTCATAAACAACCCCTTCAAGATCCGAAATAAAGATATTTTCTTTTGGAAGGCCGAGTTCTGTCAAAAGTTTTAAGCAGGCAAGCGCTGCGGCTCCTGCACCTGAGGCAACAAGTTTTACTTGTTGAATGTCTTTTTTCACAAGTTCGAGGGCATTTAAAACGGCTGCTGCTACGATGATTGCTGTCCCATGTTGGTCATCGTGGAAAACCGGAATCTTAAGTCGTTTTTTAAGTTCTTCTTCAATGAGAAAGCATTCTGGCGCCTTAATGTCCTCAAGGTTCAAGGCGCCAAATGTTGGCTCAAGACTGGCAATAATATCAATAAGTTTTTGAGGATCATCTTCTTTAATTTCAATGTCAAAGACATCAATTCCTGCGAATTTTTTAAAAAGAACGGCTTTTCCTTCCATGACAGGTTTTGCTGCTAATGGACCGATATTTCCTAAGCCAAGGACGGCACTGCCATTCGTGATGACGCCAACAAGATTGGCGCGTGCTGTAAGATGCGCCACTTCTTGCTCATCCCGTACGATTTCTTCACAAGCTGCCGCAACCCCTGGTGAATAAGCAAGCGAAAGATCTCTTTGATTCGCAAGCGGTTTTGTTGCTGTCAACGCAAGCTTTCCTGGCTTCGGGAAACGATGGTAATCAAGGGCACTTAAATAAAGGTCGTTCTTCATGCGTTGGTTTAGCTCAAAGGTTAAGTTACAAAGGTTCTTTACACTAATCGTGTGACCATTCTCAAACGATACTTTATTTTGTTGGTGAAAAAAAATTAAAAAGTTTGAAATCATCTTATTTCGAAAAAAAGAAAATTTGTTTTTTAAAGTCATTCTTGTATCCTTTTTAGCCTTATCTATGATGTAATTTTGGCTTTTTAATTTTTGCATATTTATCATTTTATTTTACCTTTCCTATTTATACGTTGTTTTTATTCTGTGATTTTTTCACAGTTTTTTTATGGATTTATGGTTTCCAATTAACCATTTTTCTTTATGAGTTCAGCGATTAAGGCCGTCTTCATTTGTTTTATTCTTTTTTCCCTACATTATTCCTTTTCCTTTTTAATCATTTAGGTCCATCTGGCACCTAGTTACATCAACAGGTTGCCTGAGATCCTCGGGACAAGCCCGAGGATGACAAAATGGGTGACCGAGAATAACAACGAAGAGGTTGTCTACTTCTCATCCCTGCTGCCCTAGCGTGCCTTTCACGCACAAGCAGGTTCACCCGTGTGTCATTCCCGCGAAGGCGGGAATCCATAAACAAAAGTGAAAAACTTTTCCAAGTCCTTTACCCCTTTGCTTTTCATTCCCTTTTTTCTGTCTTTACACGAGGCAAAGAGAGGGCATTCACTCAAAAAGAGCGTTTAAGTCTTTGTTTCTTAATAATCTAGGTTTTTAAATCCCTGTCTTATTCTTCTTTTTCTTACTTAGATGATCCTTGAGAAGGAGGGAAAGAATTACTGGAGTATCTCGAGTATCCAGCAAGGGAAGAACTCCCTTTCTAATCATCTACCACCAGACTACCATAAACAGATACAAATATCAAGAAAATTCATCCTGAGAATAAATAAAAAAACAACTTTAAATCAAAGTGTTATCAGCAAAACAAAGACAATAATAACTGGTAAAAATTTTGTAATCAAATCGATAGAATTTAAGAGGGTCGGTAACACAGATTTTGTCTACAATTGAGGGAGAGAATAATTTTTATTTATTATTTTTAAGAAAGTTTTTGCATAAATGGCAATTTATGATATAAGGAGAGTCAAAATTATAATTTATGGATGGATCATATTATGCGTGTTATACAAAATTTTGTCTTTTTAGTTTTTTTGACAGAAATGGTATTTTCTTTAAATACAAATGCCTCAGCGACAAAAATTATGGAAATTGAGGATAAAGATCCTGAAGGTTTTTTTAAAATGTTTCGTGAAAATCCAGAAAAGTTTACGGCAAGTAATTTAAAAGATTTTTTAAAAAGAGCAGTTGATTTATATCCAATAGAGGTGACTTATGAGAAAGACAAAGAGCTAATTAAAAGCAAAATTTACAAACGCTATTTTAAGTGTGACGGCTATTATTTTATTTTTTTAACCAAACATAATTTAATATGTGACACATTTTTTGAATTAGATAATATTAATCTTAAATTTAATAAGCCCACAAGCTCGGGTCTACAGACAAAGCTTCATTATAAAATTTACTTAGGAGATAAAAGGACTTCCTTTAGTTTTAGAATCCTTTATGCAGGCGAGCTAGCAAAGGTTATTGCAAGCAAACCTGTCATTCATGGTTATCAAAAAAGTAAAACACAGGCGCTTACAAATGAAGTTGCTCGACCTGATTCAGGCGATTGGAGTGCAGCTCTCAAGCAGCAAGCTGAAGTAGAAAAAAAGCTTGCAGAAAAAGCAAAAAAGAAAAGTCAACCTGCTAAAGATTATATCGAGCAACGATATCATCAGATTTCACAAGCTAGGGCATCAACAAGCATTCAAAATTCTATTGGAGTATCATCTCCGGCAGCGCCAAATGAAGGACAACCTGTGATGCTTCGAAAATTTTCAGCGCGTCGTTTAGAGATTCCTACTTCGTTAGCTAAAAGCCCCCCAAAGAGGGTTGGCTTTGATATCACAGGAAATGCAAAAGAAGAAATAGAACAACAGTATGCAAAAATGAAAATACAAGCTGAAAGCGGCAAGCCTATTCTTAAAAAGAAATCGTCTAGAGCTGTATTAGCAGAACAAAAGCAATTTGAAACAAAAAGGGATGAAGAAGAACGTATTGATTTAAATGGCAGGCGCTCTTCGATAACAAGTTCGTCCATTCCTGCGATGCCGACTTCGCCAAGAATAAGTCCACCAAGGGAAGAGCCAAGGATTACCAATCCTCTTCCTATTTCTTCACCGCGCTCAAAAGGAAAGGCAGAATTAGAATCTGTAATTGAAGAAGATGGTTATGAGTCTTCCTATGAAATGGAAGAATCTGTTTCAGTGAGCCAAGCGGATATACAAGAATTATTTGAAGATTTTTCAGGAAGCGATTAATAATTATAACGTTAAATCGTTGGGGGAGAGAATGTTTAAAAGGTGAGTAAATAAATGAAAACACTTGTTTTAGCCTATTTGCCCTCAATTCTCTCAGTCACAGCGATGCAAATTGTCGCTTTAGTAAGTCCCGGTCCTGATTTTGCCGTCGTTGTTCGAAATAGCCTTATTTATTCTCGAAGTCTTGCGCTTTTAACAGCTTTAGGAATTGCCTGTGGGATTATGGTGCATGTCACCTATATTCTCATGGGATTAGGAGCAATCGTTGCCCAAACAGAATGGCTTTTAATAGGCTTAAAAGTGGTAGGAGCATGTTATTTATCCTATTTAGGGATAATGGGACTCAAGGCTTCTCCTGGGCCAAAAAACCAGCAACAAGGTCCTATAGACTTAAAACTCAGCCCTATTGGAGCTTTGCGAAGTGGATTTTTAACAAATGCGCTGAATCCAAAAGCGATGCTTTTTGTTCTAAGCCTGCTTTCTCTAAACGTGAATGAAGAAACTCCTAAAGCTTTATTAGCCTATTATGCGTCGATGATTTTTATTACGACTCTCGCGTGGTTTACGATTGTTGCCTTTTGTTTCTCAAATGAGCGTGCTCGTGTGTTTTTTAGTCAGTACCGCCATTGGATTGACCGTGTAACAGGCGCCTTTTTATTAATGATGGCTCTTAAGCTATTTCTAACTTAAAAGCCATTCTTAATTAGGAATTTCCCATGCTACTTCCTTCAAGAATTAATTCTTGCTTCTCTCCGCCGGTTTTATGCTCATAACGGCATGTCATTTTAAAATCTTTTGTGATTTTTGCTTTGTCTGAAGCCTTAATCGAAGTTAGCTTAGAAAGGTCAGGGGTATTCAATCCCAAATTTGTGAAAAGATGAGTTGCTTGAGAAGCTGTTGTTAATCTTCTAGCTTGTAAAGCATAGGTAAGCGTCGTTCCATCTGAGAACCTTTTTTCAAATTCCATTTTCTTGCTCTGTTTTATAGAGTCAATCATTTTTGTTTCAAGAGCTGGACATGTAAAGCCTGCCATAGGAACATTAAGTAAGCTCACATGGTTAGCGGATGGTAAGGTTCCATCGAGAAAAAGCACATCATCACTTACATTTAATACTTTCTTCCATTCATCAGTAAGCTTGTATGAACAAGTAAAGGATCCTGCAGTTGAGTTAGTAACTGTACCTGGGTAATTCTTTGACCCCTTAAAGACATTTTGTAATAATTTTTTAAGTCCAATTTGTGTAGGACAAGGCGTTGTTGCAATATAGCTTATTTTTGAAAGAGGCGCAGTTCTATAAGGGGCTTTTGCTGTTGCACAAGCAGCCACTGGAAGTGTTTTCAAATCTAAAGTTGGACATGTTGCTTCTCCAGCATGCAAAGAAGCACAAGAGAGTAGGAGAACCGTTCCAAAACTTAAACGAGTTAAACTTTTATAATACATTTCTAGCCTCTTTTTCTATTTATCTCCCCTTATTATTAAGCAACAAGATTAATAAAACGTGAATAAGCGCTTAAGATCATAGAGAAGTTAAACAAAAGATTGCTTAAAAACCGATTATAGACTACAACCCTACTCACAAGAATACTTGGCTAAAAATTATAGTTCACTATAATAAACTCTTTTAGACCTTAAAATTGTGATTAACCTAAGATGGAGTGTGAATGTCAAAAGAAGACCTTATTGAGTTTAGTGGGACAGTAGTTGAAATCCTGCCGAATGCTATGTTTAGAGTTAAATTAGACAATGAACATATAATTCTCGCTCATACTTCTGGGCGTATGCGTAAAAATAGAATTAGAGTTTTAGCAGGAGATCGGGTTGTGGTGGAAATGACACCTTATGATTTGACGAAAGGGCGTGTGATTTTTAGAGAAAAGTAATACCTGAGAAAGGTCTTGAAAATCTTCACACCTGAGCCTAACGAGTTTCTTAACTTTCGCCCCAATATGTTGGCTAATAAATTGTTTTTTATTGGAATTTCCTCTTTTGAAAGACACGCTGGATGAACTTAAGGGAAGAAGATCAAGTTTTTATTATAAAAGAGCCACAAGGGATCTTCTTAACAGCTTTAAAAGAAGAAAAAGAAGCTTACTGTAGTCTTGATTTTCTCGATAATTCTGCAAAAGTTGGCGATATTTATTTAGCTCGTGTGCTAAGAACAGATAAAAAAAGAGCGTGGCTCGATGTGGGCGAAAATAAACCTGCTCTTTGTATTCCACGATCTGCTTTTGTTGAAGGCGAGCGTCAAGTCGTTCGCATTTTAAAAGAATCAATTACGACAACATATTCTCAAAAAGGTGCATTGGTTACCGATAAATTCCCTGAAAAAGAGCATTTTTTAAAAGAAACAGAAAGTCGGGAACCACCTCACAGACTGTTTGCTAACGACCCTCTTTGGAAGACTTATTTAAAAAACCTGAATGCTCAGCCTCAAATTACTGTAAACGATTATACATTGTATCAAGAAATTACGGCATTGGGATTTGTCTCAATAACCCTAAAATCAGACTTAGGGTGGCCAACTCCCTTAAAGGAAGTTTGGCAGACAATGCTGGAGCCTGTTGTGCCTCTCCCTGGCGGTGGGTGGATCTTATTTGAAGAAGGCGAGACCCTTACAGCTATCGACATAAATACTTCCCGTTATGATCAAAAAAGTGTTGAACTTAAGGGCGATCATGATCTTTATGAATTTAATAAGCGTGCGGGTGAAATTTGTATAGAACAAATTAAATTAAGGAATTACGGCGGAAGAGTCGTCATTGATTTTCCGGCCTTTAAAAATAAAGGTTTTTATTTTAAACTATGGAAAGACTTGAAAGAGAAATTCAGAGAAAAAGAAACTTTTATCCCTGGATTTACGCGGACAGGCCTTTTTGAACTAACCCGATACCGTGCAGGGCTTTCAAACCCTCAGAAACTAAAGAAAATTAATTTTATATGATGACTTCAAAGAATTCTTCACCAGCTCTTCTCTGTCCACTTTGCAAAAAGCCGCGTCATCACGAATTTAGACCATTTTGTTCGGCTCGTTGTAAGCAAATTGATTTAAACAGGTGGTTTTCAGAAATCTATTCTGTACCTGTTCAAGAAGAACAAAACCCGACAGAAAGCCAAGAGGAAGAGATAAGCTAACGATAATTTTTAGAATTTAACTTCAAAAGCAGACATTCGTTCAATCACAAGTATTGATAAACGAGAATCTTACCGTTAATATCTTCTTTCCATAATAATAGTTGCGAGATTACAAGGAGTTTTTAATGACACAACAAGGATTAATGAGTGGGAAAAAAGGCCTTATTATGGGCGTTGCTAACGACCATTCTTTGGCCTGGGGAATTGCACAATCATTGGCTTCCCAAGGTGCTTCATTAGCCTTTACTTATCAAGGTGAAGTACTGAAAAAGAGAGTTGTTCCACTTGCAGAATCTCTTAATTCTAGCATTGTCCTTGAATGTGACGTAACGCATGAAGAAAATTTATCAAAAACTTTTCAAGACTTGAAAAAACAATGGGGAACAATTGATTTTGTTGTCCATGCAATTGCTTTTTCAGATAAAGAAGAATTAAAAGGAAAATATGTCGACACTACACGTGCTAACTTTCTAAATACCCTTGATATTTCTTGTTATTCATTTACAGCTGTTGCCCGTCATGCGGCCCCCCTTATGTCTGAAGGCGGAAGTTTATTAACGCTAACGTATTATGGCGCTGAAAAAGTGATGCCTCATTATAACGTAATGGGAGTGGCAAAAGCAGCTTTAGAAGCAAGCGTCCGTTACTTGGCGGCAGATTTAGGAAAAAATAATATTCGTGTAAATGCAATTTCGGCTGGTCCTGTTAAAACTTTAGCAGCTTCAGGGATTGGCGATTTTCGCTATATTTTAAAATGGAATCAATACAATGCTCCGCTTAAGCGTAACACGACACTGGAAGATGTTGGAGGGTCAGCTCTTTATTTACTAAGTAATTTATCTTCTGGTGTTACTGGCGAAGTGCATCATGTTGATAGTGGTTATCATGTGGTTGGTATGAAAGCTATTGATGCGCCAGATATCTCGACGATTAAAGAAGAACGGTAATAACATTGAAAATGCTAAAAAATATCTTTTCTAAACTGATTTTCTTGTTGGGTAGCATGACCCTTTTTTCGATTGTGCTGACACTTGCGGGTGTTATTTTTGTATCTTTTAAAGTTCAAAAGATCCCGGAAGATAGTTATTTAGAATTGTTCCTGGAGGGGCCTCTTGAAGAAAGAGCGACGAAAAATCTTCAATCTTTTTTTAAACCCCCTCTCACTTTACATGCATTAATAGACACGCTTAACCATGCAAGTCGAGATGCCAGGATTCGAGGTATTCTTGTAAGGTTAAATCAACAATCTCCTATCGGTTTAGGACATGTTCAAGAGCTTCGCAATGCTTTGAAAAAGCTTGTCTCTAAGGGCAAGCATGTCGTCGTACATAGTGATACTTTTGGCGAGAATAGCTCAGGTATGTCGTCATATTATTTAGCTTCAGCTTGCCAAGAGATTTGGCTGCAACCTCTTGGTTCTTTAAATATTACAGGTTTTGGTGTTGAAATTCCCTTCTTGCGAAAATTTTTAGATGAATATGGTGTTAAAGCTCATATTCTCAGGCGTGAAGAGTATAAAACAGCCATGAATTTCCTAACACATGAGGGGCTTTCGCCTCAAAATCGTGAAGATTTAGAGAATATTTTAAGCCTAAGACTCAAACAGTTTATCAAAGATGTGGCTGCAGATAGGAAATTAAACCAAGATCAATTGGAAAAGTACATTCATCTTGCGCCTATCTTTAACGCACAAATGGCTAAAGAAATGAAGTTAGTTGATCATACTGGCTTTATTGAAGAACTCTATGCTTCTCTTCGCGCAAAAGCAAAACCATCTCTAAAATTTATCTCAATTAAACAGTATGCTTCGACACTTCCAAAAATAAAAGGAAATAAGAAAATAGCCGTTATTTATGCAGTTGGCGCTATAATGCGTTCATCAGATGGTATCAATCCTCTTTCTCTTGAATCTATTGCAAATGCTGAAGAAATTCGTAAAGCGTTTGAAGATGCTCTTAAAGATCCTCACGTAAAAGCCATTGTCTTTAGAATTGATAGTCCTGGGGGATCGGCTATTGCTTCGGATACAATTTGGGGCGCTGTTGAACGCGCAAAAGCTAAAGGAATTCCTGTCATTGCGTCTATGGGAAATGTCGCTGCTTCTGGCGGCTATATGGTCGCCCTTCCTGCACAAAAGATTGTTGCAAACCCTGCGACTGTTACGGGGTCTATTGGTGTTTATGGAGGCAAGCTTGTGACCGATTCCTTATGGAAGAAATTAAAAATAAATTGGCAAGGTGTAAAAGTAGGTCAAAAAGCGCTTATGTGGGAGAGTGTTAAAGAATATTCGACAGAAGAACTAAAATCTATGAATGGCTCCTTAGACCAAATTTATGAAGTTTTTATGCAACGTGTTTCTAAGGCGCGTAACATTCCTCTTAATGAAGTTCATAAAATAGCGCAAGGTCATGTATGGACTGGAGATGAGGCGCTTAAAAAAGGGTTAGTTGATATTTTAGGAGATATGGAAGTTGCCGTTAATATTGCTAAACAACAGGCTGGATTTAAAGAGGGTGAAGCCGTGATACTTGAAGTATTCCCTCGAGAACTTAGTTTGCTAGGAAAATTAAAGCTAATTTTAACAGGAGAATCTCTAACTCTCTCTGTTCAAGGAAGCCTCAATAGTTTGTTGAAAAGCTTTGTAAGCAGTTTTAAAGTTTTTATGGGGACTTGTTTATATTCGTCAACGGCTTCTGAATTTGAGGGAAATTAAGAAAGATACTATGACAAAACATGTAGTTACATTTATCCCTGGTGATGGGATTGGGACAGAAGTTACCAATGCAGCACGTAAGATTATTGACGCCACAGGTGTTAATATTGAATGGGAAGAATGTTTAGCTGGTTCTGTTGTTTTTAAGCAAGGGCTTGCAACAGGTGTTCCTGAAGAAACAATTAACTCTATTAAACGTAATCGCGTTGTTCTTAAAGGTCCCCTTGAAACACCTGTCGGTTTTGGGGAAAAAAGTGCAAACGTCACGTTAAGAAAATTATTTGAAACTTATGCCAATATTCGTCCAATTCGCGAATTTCCAAATATTCCAAGCCCTTATCAAGGACGTGAAATAGACTTTGTTATTGTACGTGAGAATGTTGAAGATCTTTATGCTGGCATTGAATACATGCAGACGCCGGGAGTTGCTCAAACGCTTAAACTCATCACGCGAAAAGGATGCGAAAAAATCGTGCGCGTTGCGTTCGAACTTGCTCTTTCCGAAGGTCGTAAAAAAGTTCATTGTGCAACAAAAGCCAATATTATGAAGTTCTCGGAAGGAATGCTAAAGCAAACTTTTGAAGATATTTCTAAAGAATATCCAACCATAGAAGCTCACCACATTATTGTTGATAATTGTGCCCATCAATTAGTTAAAACACCTGAATCATTTGATGTCATCGTTACAACAAATATGAATGGCGATATTTTAAGTGATTTAGGTTCAGGCTTAATTGGCGGGCTGGGATTTGCGCCAGGCGCGAATCTAGGAAATGATGTTGCTATTTTTGAGGCTGTTCATGGTTCAGCACCTAAGTATGCAGGACAAAATACAATTAATCCTACGGCCGTTATTCTTTCCAGTTTAATGATGTTAAGATATCTAGGTGAGTTTGAGGCGGCTAATACAATTGAACAAGCTATCTTAGTCACGCTTCAAGAAGGACAAGCTTTAACAAGAGATGTTATAGGAAAACAAGATGCTGCTTCAACAACAGCGTATTGTGAAGAAATTATTAAGAACTTAGGGAAAAAATCTACATTCTGGAAAGCCAGAAATTATACTCCCCTTAAAATGCCAGTAATTTCTCGGGCACCAGAAATTGTGAAGGCTAGCTCTAAAGTTGTCGGCATTGACCTTTTTATTCAATCTAATTCGAACGCAGAAGATCTTGGCAAAAGCTTAGAAGAAATCGTCTCAGGCTTACCCATTATGCTTAAAATGATTTCTAATCGTGGGGTAAAAGTATATCCAAGCACGGGAACATCATTAGATGTTGTTGATCTCTGGAGCTGCCGTTTCATGTCGGAAAAGCAAGTTGATATGACTGATCAATTAATTTGTCGTTTGCTTGAAAAAGTAAGTCTTTCTTATACCTGGATGCATTTAGAAAAACTTACAATTTTCGGAGAACGTATAGGCTTTACAAAAGCCCAAGGCGAAGATTAGGTTCTACCCCATTTTTTGCATTTATTAACGCTTTTCTTTTTTAGACTTTCGGAAAGATTTTTTGGCTTTTTTAAAACATCATAATTTCTAATCATAAAAAAAATTGTTTATGTCTTAAAAATCTTTCTTTATTAATAAATTATTAACCTTTAATGTTTAGAGCTAATCGACAATTTTAACTTTAAGGAGATTTTGTTGTGGAGCGGATAGCGAAGACTATAAGAAGTTGGGAAACTCCGCAACGGGCTCTTCTTGTCTTTATGATCGTCTTAGGACTTTTCAGTTTATATTATTTTGTGATTAAGCCTTCATCGTCTCCTATGGCTCTTTTGTATTCAGATTTAGAGCTAGCGGATGCAAGCCGCATCGTTGCACGTCTTGAAAAAAAAGGAATTCCACTCGAGATCAAGGCTGAAGGAACACAAGTACATGTTCCTATTGAAAAGGTTTCCCGCTTGCGAATGGAGATGGCTGAAGCAGGGCTTCCTAAAGGAGGCATTGTCGGCTATGAAATCTTTGATCAAAATGAAGTCAACGCCGATTCAAGTTATATGCATGACATAAAGCATCTGCGTGCTTTAGAAGGTGAGCTTGCACGTACCATATCATCCTTAGAAGGTGTCGTATCAGCAAGGGTACATTTAGTACTTCCAAAACGCGAATTATTCATAAAAGAGCATCAACAGCCAAGTGCATCAATTGTTCTTCATATGCGTCGTTCAAAAAAACTAAATCAATCTAAAGTGTTTGCGATTCAACACCTGGTTGCTTCAGCAGTGCCAGGACTTATAGCTGATGCCGTGGCAATTATTGATGATCAAGGGAATCTATTAGCTAAAAGCGATGCAGAAATGGATTCTCAACATCAAACGAATATTGAAGAAACGCGTATGGCTTATGAAACAAGAACAGCTCAAATGATAGAAGGTCTTGTAAGCAAGTATGTGGGACCTGAAAAGGTAAGAGCTGAAGTGACAGCTGAAATTGACATAGACCGTTTTTCACAAGAAGAGGAACGCTATGATCCTCAAGGACAAGTTGAGAGGTCGCGTAAAATTATTAGAAAATCCAAAGAGCCTCATGACTTAACTGAAGAAAATATTAGCTATGAAGTTTCAAAGCTTGTTCAAAAGCAATCGAAAGAATCCGGAAGTATAAGACGTCTTTCTGTAGCTGTTGTTGTGGATGGGCACTATCTTCTCAATGATCAAGGAGAAGAAGTTTATCAACCAAGATCCCAAGAGGAAATGGATAAATTAAAGAAACTTATAGCCTCTGCAATTGGATTTAATGCTGACAGAAAAGATCAATTAGAAGTTATAAACATGCCTTTTGCTAAGGTTGAGAAGAAAAAGGTTCATACGACCGATTATTCTGAGTCTATTATTGCTTTTAAACACTCAGAGTTATTACGATTTGCAGAACTCTTAATTTTTATTATAGCAACTTTGCTGGGTATTATGATTATTATAAAGCCAATAGGATTTCGGTTTTCTTTTAAAAAAAATAAATCAGATGTGGATGAAATTTTTTCTCAGAAATCTTCTTCACAAGTAGGATTAAATTCTGCTCAGGTTTCTAAAAGCTTGGACAAACAATCTATTTATGAGCTAAATAAAGAAGTATCAGAAACAGTAAATGAGTTGCCTCAACAAAAAATCAAAGATATTCTTGATACTCACTTTGAAGAAGCGATAACTGTGCTTCGAGGGTGGTTGCAGGAAGGAAAATAAAAAGATGGTGGCTGAGAAAACAATAGAAACAACAGTAATTACATCTAAGTTACCATCTCTTGATAAAATAGCTCTTCTCTTACATTCATTTCCGCAAAAAGCTGTTGAAAAAGTTTTAACAAGATTTAATGATGACGAACGAGACATTATATTGCAGCAGATGCAAGCATTGAGCCCTCTAAAAATATCTGAACTTGAGACCCTCTATTCAGAATTTGCCACTGAAGTAGAAAAGCTGATTAAGAAACGAGAGATTTCTGAAAATTCAGAAGAAATTTTAAAAAAGTTATTTCGTTCGTTACAGAAGGGCGACAGTAACGCGATCCAACAAGAAAATCAAAATGATAGCCTATCAAAGATTCTAGAAGACATTCACCCATCTACTCTAGCAAACTTTCTTCAACATGAACGTCCACAAACAATTGCGCTTATCTTAAGTAAGATTATCCCTCAGAAAGCCGCGGAAGTTTTTATGGAATTTTCTGAAGACTTAGTTATTGAAGTTATGGATAGAATGCTAACTATGGGGAGTGTTCAGCAAGAAGTACTGAATGAAATCGAGAGTACGCTTAAGTCTGAACTTAAAAATGCTTCTCCTCTGATAATACCGCAAGATTCTGCGGCTCATATGGCGGATATATTTAATACTTTTGATTCAAAAAGTGAGATAAAGTTTATGCAGAAGCTTGAATTAAAAAACTTAGAAGCTGCTAAACGCGTCAAAGAACGTATTCTAACAATTGAAGACTTAAAGTATATTGAGGGAAGCGGGATTAAAAAGGTTCTAGAGAGTGTCGATAAAAATAATCTTGTGGTTGCTTTAAAAGGAGGAAGTGAATCTTTAAAAGAAATCTTCTTTCGTAACATGCCTGAGCGAGCAGCTAAGCTTTTGAAAGATGAGATAGCAGCTTTAGATAGGGTTAAAATCCGAAATGTTTATGAAGCTCAACAAGAGATTGTGAGCCAAGCAAAGGAACTAATTAGAAAGAATGAAATTTATCTTAATAAATCACTTGTGAATAAAAAAGTTTAAATGTGTGAGATTTTAGTTATCGTTCTACAAACTCATTTATCGATACTATAGATTTACAAGTGACATTTTATAAATTAAAAGTTTGTCATAAAAAGGGGTCAGCATCCTATTAGAGGGGAATGGATGAGCAGCAGCAATCAAAGAAAAATATCGATCGAAAATGATTTTACAAGTAACTCTGAATTCAAGCCATTAAATGATGTCTTTGTAAAATCATCTTCTGAAGCAGAAGCGAGTTCTCAACCTTTGGCTAATTTGAAAGCGTTATATGACGTTCCTCTTCAAATTTCTGCCGTTCTTGGGCGTGCTCAGATTCCTATTAAACAGCTTTTAAATATTGTGCCAGGAAGTGTGATTGAGTTGGATCGCAAAATTGGGGAACCAATAGAAATTTATTTAAATAATCAATTACTTGCTCGTGGTAATGTAGTCTTGATAGAGGATCGCCTTGGAATTACAATTACTGAAATTATTAAAATTGAAAGAAGTTAAATATACTCAAGTTTAAGATTTTAATCACTCTATAGATCATAAGATTCTTCTTAAACAGTGAAATTAGAATAATGAGTATAGAGAGCTAGAATAATAGGGGAGAAAAAGATGCGTCTTAAGACATTTAGGGCATCATCAATTACTGAAGCTTTGCAAGAAGTCGAGAAAGAATTCGGGCAAGAAGCAATTATATTATCAACGCTTGAAGAAGATAATGAAGTTTGTGTGACAGCTGCTTTAGAGCGTCAAGATGATTTTAATCTTAGTAACCCTGTGATGAACGAGCCGTTTGATCTCTTGAGTAATTTTTGTCGTGTTTTTGAGTACCATCGTGTCCCTGAAAACATTCAAGAGAACCTTATAGACTCTATTTCGATTTCATTAGAGAAAGAACCAAATAAACCTTTTGAAGATATACTTGAAAAAATCTTTAATTTTAAACCACTTATCAACCAAAGTGGTAAATTTCTTCCTCTCGCTCGGTTAGCTCTGCTAGGACCCTCTGGTGCTGGGAAAAGTGTAACAATTGCTAAGCTTGCTTCTGAATATGTCATGTCAGGATTTGAGCCTTTTGTAATTACGCTTGATTGTTTTAAGGCGGGGGCGATTACACAACTTGAAGTTTATATGAAGGCTCTAGGGCTTCCTTTGCATGCTGTCGAAAATATCAAACAACTTAAAAAAGTATTAAATGAATCGCCTGTTAATACATACATCTTGGTTGATACTCCAGGAATTAATCCCTATCGTCAGGATGAACTTCATTTCTTAACAGAAGCGATAGAGTGTTTGGATGGAGAAGCAGTTCTTACGTTTCCTGCGGGTCTGGATCCTTTAGAAATCACTGATTGCTTAGGTCTGTATAAAGGTCTTGGGGTAAAAAGAATCATTTTGACAAGGGCGGATACAACTCATCGGTATGGAGCTCTCATGGCCTCACTTTATGAAGGCCAATTTTCTTTAGCCCATATAAGTTCCGGACCAGAATTGGGGTCTCGTTTAAAAGCAGGCGATTCTAAGTTACTGTCAGAACTTTTAACCAAATTTCAAAATATCAATGAAACACCACATTTTGTTTTTGAAGAAGTAACAAAGGAGTTAAGAGGTTGAATATGTTAAAAATGGATTTAAAAGATCCTAACCTAGAACAACAAGTAACACCCAAAAATATTTATTTTATTGCTTCAGGAAAGGGCGGTGTTGGGAAAACATGGTTTTCTATTACTTTTTCACATGCTCTTGCGCAACAAGGAAGAAAAGTTCTTTTGTGTGATGGGGATCTTGGGCTGGCCAATATTGATATTCAATTAGGTTTAACACCGGAAAAGGATCTTACAACAAGTCTTGTAAACCATATTGATCTTAAACAAGTGATTATTCCTTGTTCACAAGGTAGATTTGATGTTATTGCGGGTCGTTCTGGAAGTGGCACTTTAGCAACGCTTCCTTTTCAAAGCTTAGTGTTTTTAAAAGATCAACTTAAAAAGTTAGCGCTCGACTATGATGTTGTGCTTGTTGATTTAGGCGCTGGAATAGGGCCAACCATTCAAAGTCTTCTGCAGATTGCTGGACAATGTATTGTGGTTATTACAGATGAGCCGACATCCTTAATGGACGCTTATGCTTTTATAAAAGTAATGCATGGGCGTGAGAATAAACTTCCGATGAATATAATCATTAACCAAGCAGAAACATTAGAAGCTGGAAAGCGGACATATGGAACTATTCAACAAGTATGTGAAAAGTTTTTAAAAGTAACACCTAATTTATTAGGCATTATAAGAAGAGATCCTTTAGTAAGGACAAGTATTTGTATGCAAACGCCTATTTTAACGTGCCATCCTACAGCACCTGCTGCAGAAGATGTTAAAAGAACTGTTCAACAAATAATTTCTTATTAAAAGAGAATCTATTTGTCATATCTAAGTGAACACAAGGAGTTTCTGTAAGGCGCGCTTTTGTCGTATTATACGTTACTTGCGTCTCTCTTATGTATAACTTCTACAAGATCATTTAAAATCTCTTTAAGAAGATGTTCATTATCACTTTGCGCCATTAAACGCACAAGCGATTCAGTTCCTGATTTACGAACCAAAAGCATTCCTGAACTACCAAGCTTAGCTTCGGCTTTAGTGATTGCTGCAATTACTTTTTCATCCTCTAATAGCGAGCTATTATTAATTTTAAAGCTTTTTAGCACTTGTGGCACAGGTTCAAAGACGCGCATGATTTTACTGGCTGGTTTATTAGAGGCAATAATCATAGATAGTGCTTGAAGCGCAGCTACAAGACCATCTCCTGTTCGAGCATAATCGCTTAGGATAATATGCCCAGATTGTTCCCCACCAACATTACATGCATTTGCGCGCATGGATTCGGAGACATAACGATCACCAACAGGCGTACGAATTAATTTTAATCTTTTACTTTCAAGAAATCTTTCAAATCCAAGGTTTGCCATAACAGTGCCAACAACAGCCTTTCCTTTTAAAAGGCCGGATTCATTCCATGTGTTTGCAATAAGAGCTAAAAGCTGATCTCCATCAATAATTCCACCTTTTTCGTCTATCATTACGACTCTATCGGCATCCCCATCAAGAGCAATACCAAGATCAGCCCTATATTCTAAAACGGCTTGTCTTGCTGCTTCAATAGACGTTGCCCCTACATCTTTATTTATATTTGTACCATCTGGATAAACACCAAGAGGGATAATTTCAGCACCAAGCTCCCATAAAACAGTAGGTGCTACTTTATAGGCAGCACCATGCGCACAATCGATAACAATCCGAAGACCATCAAGCCGCCTGTTCTTAGGAAAAGTATTTTTGACAAATTCAATGTATCGGCCGGTCGCATCTTCTAACCTTTTTGCACGACCAAGATCACTTGGACGAACAAGGCCATCAAGCGATTTTGAGAAAACTTTTGCTTCTATTTGTTTTTCTACTTCATCACTTAGCTTATAACCTTCTCGGTCAAACAGTTTAATTCCATTGTCATGGTAAGGATTGTGAGACGCTGAGATAACAACCCCAAGATCTGCCCTGAAAGAGCGGACTAACATCGAAATAGCTGGTGTTGGAATTGGTCCTACTAGAGTGACGTCCATTCCCACAGCAATAAAGCCTGAAGTGAGGGCAGGTTCGACCATATAGCCAGAAAGCCTGGTATCTTTTCCAATAACAACTTTTGGATGCGTCGCTCCTTTTTTAAAGTACTTCCCTGCGGCAATGGCTAAGCGCATGATTGTTTCAGGCGTCATTGGTTCAACATTCGCTGTTCCTCGTACGCCATCAGTTCCAAAAAGCTTCCTTGACATGGTGCTATCCTTAAATAAATCTTTTTCTTCTATAAGCGGCTTTAGAATAAAAAATCAAGGGTACAAATATTTATTTAAATAATGTAAGTTTGATAAATGTTTAAAATTAACGTGTCTAAAAAAGTATTAAAGGGGGCCTAAATGTATGTTAATCCACATATTTTTTTCTTTCTTAAAGATGGAGAAATCGTCGTTTGGGATTATAAAAATCATCAACAATTCGTTTTAGAAAAAGCTTATTTTGAGCGTCTTGTTGATTGGTCACAAAAAGAAAATTTAGACCCAATTGCAATTGATCAAGAGCTTGCTGAAGGAGAATTATTACATCTTCAACCATCTCCTAAAAAGGAATGGGGATGGGATATTTTAGCACAGATTTATCATATTGGAACCCGTGATATTGCAACTAATTTAGGTGAACTTGATCCCCAACAATGGTCTAAAGAATATCTAGAGTATTGCCAGGGTATTTCTAAAGAAGCGCCAGAATTTCATACGCAAAGAGAAGGGCAGAAGATCGATCTGCCGCCGCCTAATTTTGCGTTGTTAGAAAATCAAAATTTTTTGGAAGTAATGAAAGCACGTAAGACATGTCGTTCTTTCTCAGGAAAATCAGTGCCTCTCGAGTACGTGTCAACCTTACTTTATCTTAGTTTGGGGCCTCTTCATGAGACATGGCAGGATCTTGAGGATAATGATTTGATGGCGCTTGGGGTTCGAAAAGCATTTCCTTCCGGAGGTGGAATTCATCCTGAAGAAGCATATATCGTTGCTTTCAACGTTGAAGGATTAAAGCCTGGTCTTTACCATTATGATGATAAAAATCATCATCTTACCTTAATTCGTAATGGCGAGTTTGAACAACAAATCATTGAATTATTATTAGGTCAATTCTTTGCTAAAGGTCTTGCTTGTGGGATCTTTTTAACTTCTAGATTTGATAAAATATGGTGGAAATATCCGCATTCGCGCGCTTATAGGGTTGCTTTATTAGATATAGGCCATGCTTCTCAAACAGTTCTTTTAACAGCGACAGCTTTAGGGCTTCAAACTTGGCTTACAGGCGCTTTCTATGATTCTAAAGTAGAAGAATTTTTAGAGATAAAGTCGTCAGCGGAATCGTCAATGTTTTTTATTGGTATTGGCTACGGGGACAACCAATCAATTCCACCAGAAATTCTTAAAATTCTTCAAGAAGACTCATCAATTACTTAAGGCTTATAAAGTCTTAAGTTGTGCCTTTAATTGAATGAGTAAACTCTACCTAGGTATCCTCTGCAAGGGTATTTTACCTATGGTCTTAAATATATTCTTTTCATAATTTTGAAATTGATATTCAAACGTTTGAACCTATGAAATGTACTTTTAGAGGAAAAATATTATGAAAAAATGTTTATTGATTATAGCTCTTTTGTTCCCTTTATTTTCACCGCGGGTAGGCGCAGATGATTATCAGCTTATACGAAATTATATAGTGGCTGAAGTTCAAATGGGGAAAACACAATCTTATTTTGCACGAACATTAAAGGTCTCTGATGCGACAATTTCACTTTTCGTAAATAACAAAGTGACCAGTTCTCCTAAGTTATTAAGAAATTTCAAATCGAGGTTGCCTGCAGTTTATAAAGAATTAACCACACCAAAAAAAGCCTCAAAAAAGAAGAAGGTAGTTGCAAAAATAGCTATCGCAAAACGATTAGATTTTGAAGCAGAAACTGTAAAATCCGAAGAAGAAGCGCCTGTAGAAATAGTAAAAGAAAAGCTGGAAAATAACTCTCACAATGTTCAAAATGCTATAAAAAATTTACTTAATAAACCTAGCCAAATTAAGGTTGATAGAAAGAAAATAACATCTGCAAAGCCAGCTCCAATAGTTATCGCGTTTAGGGATGAAGGAAGTGGAAAAGGGGCTTTCTATGATCACTATACTGTACAGAAAGCAACAAAATACCCCACCCTTATTTCAGCTCATCCTAAAATGCGTTTAAAATCTTTAAAAGACCATTCAAAAACAATAACTTACCGTTTGAAGCATGGGGTCGAGCAAGAAGGACAAGTAATTCCAGAGTCTATAGATAATTTCTCTGATCAGGGTCTTCTTTTTATACCTGGAAGAATTCGCGATAATGAATTTGAACCTGTTCGGAAAGAACATGAGGAAAATATTTTGAAGCAAGCTCGCTTAAGAGGCCAACCTATTCTAGCTGTCTGTGCAGGTTCATGGCGACTTTGGGAAGCCCTTGGCGGTAAGTTGGAAGAAGTCAGCGATCATTCTTACGGTGGAGGAATGATACGCCTTAATGAAATGGGGAAAATTGGCTATAATAAACAGATCCATCGTATAAAAGTTGAGTCAAATACTCTCTTAAATGACATTATGAATATTTCGAAAGAGACAGACAGGCCAAGCGTTAATAGTGTGCATTGGAAAGCACCTTCTGAAAAGAAAATTCCTTCCTTAGTGCGCGTTTCTGCGAAAGCTGTGGCTGATAATAAAATTGCGCCTAATACAAGGCAAGGCACTCAAATGAAGCCTCAAAATGATACGATTGAAGCTTTCGAGAATCAGTATGGAGCGCCTTTGTTAGGAATTCAATGGCATCCAGAAGCCTATACAAAAAATGATTCAGATGAAATGACACCCGATAAACATATTGCTATTCTTGAGTTTATGGCAAAAGCAGGACAAGCTTATCATCATAAAAGGTTAATGCTAAAAGAATTAGAAGAGGTGACACAAAAGCATTAACAATTTTTTAAGAAAATGCTCCCCACTGATCAATCATGTAAGATTTTTAGGGGAGCTTTTTCTTTTTCCAAGAATAATAAGGTTCCCAAGGCTGATAAGGGCGACGCCAAAAATAACATGAGGTTCCCATTTAAATTGCTCTAAGAAAGTTGAAATGATAAGAGCAACGACAGGTGTGATCAGCATAATATAAGCAGCTTTGACGGGGCCAATTTGGCCGACAAGGGTCAGATAACAGCCAAAGGCAATAATTGAGCCCACGATGCTTAAATAAAAGAGACTGCTGACATAGGTTAAAGACCAATCAAAAGTGAAAGGATGTCCCTGAAAGCAGGCTAAGAGTATTGTAACAATAGCGCCATATCCCATAGCATAAGCATTTGTTTGCATGACGGGAAGATGATGTTTCTGGTTACGCATTGAAATCATTGTACCGAAAGATGCAATTGCAGATCCTAAGAGACTTAAAAGCATCCCTTTTAAGCTATTACTCGAGAGATTAAAGGTGCTAATTTGGGGCCAGAAAATACAACAGACACCCATAATTCCTAATAGGGCTCCTATCACAAGCTTTAAATTAAGTGTAAGTCGGTAAAAGAGAAACGAATTCAGCATATTAAAGATCAAAACAATCGAGAAGATGACGGCATTAATTCCACTTGGGATGAGGGCAGCTGCTTCATAAGCAAAAAAATAATTAAGCGAGAAAAGAAAGATTCCTTGGAGCATAAAGAAGAAATGACTCTTCTTTGAGAACTTTATTTTGGCTTTTTTAAAAGCACACCATCCAAATAGAATAAGAGAAGAAAGAGCAAACCGATATCCAATTGAGAGTTCGAGAGGAACAGACCCAAATTGAAATTTAATGGCATACCACGTTGAACCTCAAGCAAGTATGGTTACTATGTAATAAAGAACGTTTTGAAAAAGCATGGGATTTGAAGACATTATTTTAAGCCATTAGTATCTAAGTGTATATAACACAAAGGTGAAGATAAAGAAAAATGCAAATTTATTTTAAAAAAGGCAACACCTGGTCCACAATATTTTGAAAAATTTTAGCAATAGGATGTTCAGGATCCTTTAATACAAAAGGCTTACCCGTATCACAGGCTTGGCTTAGTTCATAAATAAAAGGGATTTGGCCTAAAAAGGGAATTTCTTTACGTTCTGCTTCTTGCTGTGAGTTTCCAGAATGAAAAAGAGGAGATGTTACTCCACAATGAGGACATTGAAAAATGCTCATGTTCTCAATCAAACCCAATAGAGGAACTTCAAGCCTTTTAAACATGCTAATGGTTTTACGTGCTTCGACAAGAGCAATGTCTTGAGGCGTTGTGACAATAATAGCACCTGCCAAAGGAACTTTTTGGATCATGGTTAGTTGAGCATCACCCGTGCCAGGCGGTAAGTCAACAATAAGCACATCCAGATTTTGCCACTTCACATCTTTAAAAAGCTGTTGAATGGTCGTTTGAACCATGAGTCCGCGCCAAATAAGAGGCTCGTCTTCATTTACAAAAAGGCCAATCGAGGCACATTGAAGACCGTATTGAAGATGAGGCGTAATCTTTTTATTCTCATCGATAACAGGGCGCCCTTTAAGATTCAACATACGCGGAAGAGAAGGGCCATAAACATCTGCATCAACAATCCCGACTTTTAAACCTTGTTGTTGAAAAGTGCAGGCCAAATTGACCGCTATTGTGGATTTACCAACGCCCCCCTTGCATGAAGATACAGCAATAATATGTTTAACGTTTGGAAGCTCGTATTTCCCGCGAAATGTGGAATTCGCTTTCATATTTTGTTGAGAAGAAGCTTTATGAGCGGTTAAAACAACCATAACTTTATGAACACTTGGCAGGGCTTTTACTTTATGTTCAACTTCTTGTCGCAAAGGTTCATAATTAGTTGCTTTTTCTGGTGGAATATTGATAGAAATGGTTAAATTATTTTGATCAATATTGAGACCTGAAACCCAATCTAAGGTGACAATATTTTCTCCTGAATAAGGATCTATAACCTGCTTTAAAATGTCCATGACATCTTGAACATGAAGAGGTGCTGTGGACTTTGATAGGGGCATGAAACTCTCTTTTGCTAACTAAAAATAAATGTTTTATTCTTATCATTTGTCATATTCTTCGTATAACTATTTCTCAAACACGAATAGAATATTTTAGCTTGAGTGTAAAAGCTCATAAGTTATAAGAAATATGAACAATTGCAAAGAACATAGCAGAAAATGACATTAAATACACCCACCCCTATTACTTATCAAGTTAAGCATCAAATTGGCTTTATCACGCTTGTGCGACCTGAAAGCTTGAATGCTTTAAATCTTCCAATGATCACCACTTTGCATAAGATCTTACAAGCATGGCACTCAGATCCAAATGTTCGAGCTGTTATTGTTCAAGGCCAAGGTGAGCGTGCCTTTTGTGCAGGTGGTGATTTACGATCAGTTTATGAAGCAAAGCAGCGAAAAGACCCTCACTTTCATGATGAGCTTTTCCGTAAAGAGTATTCTTTTAACTTAGCAATAGCCAATTTTCCAAAGCCATACATTAGTTTTATGCAAGGTTTTGCGATGGGAGGAGGGTTAGGACTGTCAGTTCATGGTTCACATCGCATTGTTGGGGAAAATGCTCAACTTGCTATGCCTGAGACAAAAATAGGGTATTTTCCTGATGTAGGAGCAAGCTATTTTCTGAATAAAGCACCGGGTGCTTTAGGAATGTACCTTGCGCTTACAGGTAATATTATCGGTGCAAGTGATAGTCTTTATGCACGTTTAGCCACCCATTTTGTGCCAATAAAAAAGCATGTGGAAGTTATCGAAGCTTTATTAAAAGAGAATATTCTAGGAATCTCAACAGTTAATACAATTATTGAGAAATATTCAGAAAACCTTCCTGAAGGTCCTTTGCAACCACAGCAAGAACACATAGATAATTTATTCGAGTACCCAACCTTAGAACAAATTTTCCAAGCTTTAGAAGGGGATAAATCAGCTTTTTCGCAAGACACCCTTAAGACATTAAAAAAACGTTCGCCAACAAGTTTGCAAATTACATTCGAACTATTAAAAAGAAATAAAGGAAAGACTTTAGCAGACGCGATTGAAGTTGAATTCCAGCTCAGTCAAATCTTCATAAAGAAGCATGATTTTTTTGAGGGAATTCGTGCGGTCTTAATTGATAAAGACCAAGCGCCGCTATGGTTTCCTGCATCATTAAAAGAAATAGATCCTTCAATTATTGAAGAGTATTTTACGCATCAAGTAAATTCTTTAAACAGATAAAAATTCTGGCATATAGGTTATAAGTTCAGGTAAAGTTATCATTTTTAAAAATAAAGTTGCTTAAAATGCAGATAGTAAAACTCGATCATTTTATTAAAAAATCTTCACATACCACCGTGGGCGGCATTCCTGAAGGGGCGGAAGTTTTTCTATTAAATGAGATATTAAAGCAGAACTTAAGCTCACCCTTGATTTACATATGTCGTCATGAGTCCCAGATAATTCAGATTCAGTCTACGCTCAGGTTTCTGTATCCGTCATTGGAAATCTTAATCTTTCCTCCGTGGGATTGTTTACCTTATGATCGTATGTCTCCTAAAAGGGATATTGTTGGTGAGCGTGTTGCGACCTTACTTAAACTCAATAAAGGTTTTGATAAGCCTAGGCTTATCATTACAACTATTCAAGCATTTCTTCAGCGCGTTGTTCCGAAAGAAATATTTAACGATGCAGAACTTTATTTAAAAGAAGGTGGAAGTTTTAATCTTAAAACTTTTGAAAATTACTGTTCTAAATATGGTTTTATGCGTGTCTCAACAGTAATAGAACCTTCTGAATATGCCATACGCGGAGGTATTATTGATTTATTCCCCTCAAGCTTAGAGCAACCTTGTCGCATTGATCTTTTTGGGGATGAGATTGATAGTATTAAGATCTTTGATCCTTTCACGCAGCGCAGCTTAGAAAATGTTAAGGAAGTTCATTTAACGCCAAGTTGTGAGGTCTTGCTTGATGAAAAGTCGATTGAAATATTTCGCACTTCTTATCGAAAAGTCTTTGGGCATACAGGAGAAAAAGATCCTCTTTTTCAAGCCATTAGTTCAGGTCAATCTTATGCAGGTATGGAGCATTGGCTCCCTCTATTTTATCCGCATCTTGAAACATTACCAGATTATGCGCCTGAGGCGACTTTAGTTTTTGATAGCAAAGCCCTTGAAACGGCAAAAACGCAACTTGAACTTATCGAAGAAAATTATCAGGCAAGACAAGAATTTATAGCTGTCAAAACAGATAACAGGCCTCCATATTATCCACTGTTGCCAACGTCATTGTACATTCCTCTTGATGAAATTGAGGCGATTATCAAGACAAAGACAGTTATACATTTTTCACCTTTCATTAAAGAAGGAAGTCCTCATATTGAAGGACGTATAATACCGGATTTTAGTGCAGCAAGAGCTCAACAGGATATAAATCTTATAGAAGCATTTAAAGCGCGAGCAGAAAATTATTTAAAAGCAGGAAAACGAGTTCTCCTTACTTGTATGACGACAGGTTCACGTTTGAGGCTTCAAGGGCTTCTACAAGACCATGAGAGTCAAGCATCTTTAGTGGATCTCTGGGATGACTTTATCGCTCTCCCAGGACATGTCATAGGGCTTGCTTTGCTTCCGATAGAGCGTGGTTTTGAGGTAGGTAATTTTGTTTTTATAACTGAGCAAGATATTTTTGGCGAACGACAGAGCCAACCAATTAAAAGAAAACGACGTTCTGATCTTTTTATTGCTGAAACCTCAAGTTTAAATGAAGGGGATTATGTTGTGCATCAAGAGCATGGCATAGGACAGTTTCAAGGTCTTCAAACATTACAAGTTGATAATCTTCCCCATGACTGTGTCTGCCTTGTCTATGCTGAAGGTGATAAGCTCTTTGTTCCAGTTGAAAACTTAGACATCTTATCTCGTTATGGTGGCGAAGACAGTGTTGTATCTTTGGATAAACTGGGAAGCTCAGCATGGCAACATCGGAAAGCAAAAGTTAAGAAAAGGCTTGAAGATATTGCTGAGCATTTGATTGCTCTTGCAGCTGAGCGTTCTTTACGCGTGGGCGAGGTTTATCACCCTTCAGAAGGTCTTTATAACGAATTTGCTGCGCGTTTCCCTTATAATGAAACAGAGGATCAAGAGCGGGCTATCCAAGATGTCTTGCAGGATTTAGAGTCGGGGAAACCCATGGATCGTCTAATCTGTGGCGATGTGGGGTTTGGAAAGACAGAGATTGCTTTACGGGCGGCTTTTGTGGTTGCGTCTGCGGGGAAGCAAGTCGCTATTATTACGCCAACGACCTTGTTATGCCGCCAACATTATCAAAATTTTCAAAAACGGTTTGAAGGTTTTGGTTTGAAGGTTGCGCAGTTATCGCGTCTGGTGTCCGCAAAAGAAACCTTACAAATTAAAGAAGGCTTAGAAAAAGGGCATATTAATTTAGTTATAGGGACACATGCAATTCTGGCTCAATCTACACAGTTTAAAAATCTTGGGCTTGTAATCGTAGATGAAGAACAGCATTTTGGTGTGAAACAAAAGGAAAAATTAAAAGATCTACAAAAAGATGTGCACGTTTTAACACTCACGGCGACACCGATTCCAAGAACGCTTCAGATGTCGTTGAGTGGTGTGCGAGATATGAGCATTGTAGCGACACCACCGATTGATCGACTTGCGGTAAGAACTTTTGTGATGCCTTATGACGAGATTGTAATCCGTGAAGCATTATTGCGAGAATTTAATCGAGGCGGGCAAGTTTTCTATGTTTGCCCACGCATTGAAGATCTTGAGATTATTCGTGAAAAATTAAGAGCTTTAATGCCGGAAGCTAAAGTTGCTGTTGCACATGGACAACTTTCGCCGACAGTTCTTGAGAAGATCATGAACGATTTTTATGATCGTCATTATTCAATTCTGCTTTCAACCAATATTATCGAATCAGGCCTTGATATTCCGGCGGTCAATACAATTATTATTCACCGATCGGATCTTTTTGGGTTAGCGCAATTGTATCAATTGAGGGGGCGTGTGGGACGCTCTAAAATAAGAGGATACGCTTACTTAACAATTCCTGAAGTTATCTCGTCGACAGCGCAAAAGCGTTTAGAAGTCATGCAAACACTTGATACGCTGGGAGCTGGATTTCAGCTGGCAAGTCATGATATGGATATTAGAGGCGCAGGAAATCTTTTAGGGCAACAGCAATCAGGACATATCCGTGAAGTGGGTGTTGAACTTTATCAACAAATGCTGCAAGACGCTGTTGAAATGGGTCGTCATAAATCAACAGAGTCACTCCCTCAAACAACAAAGGGATGGACACCACAAATTCACCTTGGCTTGCCAATTCTAATTCCTGAAGAATATGTTACGGATCTTTCAACACGTTTGACATTATATCGTCGTCTTTCTAATGTCGAGAACGAAGAAGAAATTGAAGGTTTTACTTTAGAATTATTAGACCGATTTGGTCCTTTGCCCGAAGAAGTCAAGAATCTCTTAAGTGTCCTTAAATTAAAGCAGTTATGTCGCCAAGTTGGTGTTGAAAAGATTGAAACGGGTGAGAAGGGCGGCATTTTTACTTTTTATAACAATACTTTTTCAAATCCTTTAGGCCTTATTCAATTTATTCAAACACAAGCAGGGACAGTAAAGCTTAGGCCAGATCATAAGCTTGTCTTTTTACGCGTTTGGCAAGAGGCGCAAGAGCGGGTAAAGGGATGTGAGGGTATTCTGAAAGAATTGAAATTATTGGTGTAACCTTAAGCTTCTCTGAAAAAATGTCCCAGAGAACCTGGGACCTTTATGCTCAACAATTAAAGTGTATAGTTGCGTAAGGCTTCAATTGTAGGTTTAATTTGACTTGCATTGATTCCAACCGCTTTGGCATTCAAAAGCGAATACACTAAAAGATCACGAATATCGTGCGCTTTAAAGCGCAATTCTTCTGAGATTTGCTTTTGTTGTTTTAACAAACTCGAGCCAGATCTAAGAAGATTCTCAGTTGTATATTGTCCTTGCTTCTTGCTATCAAGGGCCACAATTTCACCATTAATTGTCTTAAGAAGAATGCCTTTTAAAATAATGTCATTAGGAAAGAAAGCTAAGACTTGTTGCTTTCGTTCTTGCTTTACGGATTCCCAAAGTTTTTTAGCATTTTCAAATGCTTGAATTTCTTTTGCTAATGGAGCTATCTTTAAAGCTTGAGCAAAAGAAGCCGCGGAAGCGTCGATTGTCTTGCTCTCTTCTTTTTTCTCTGCTTGAGGTTCATAATGCGCAACAGGGGATCTCTTCTTGAGAAGTTCTTGCAACATATCTCCTTGCTTGCTTGCATCCTGGAGAGCACGCTGGGCTTTTTCAGCTTCTTCAGCATCTTTTTTTGCGCGATCTTCTAAGGACAAACTAAGATAAGCGATTTGAGTCGCATATGAGGGCATTTTAAGAACTTTTTGAGCTTGTTCATCAGTTAAGTTTAAAAAAGTTACAGGATGCTCACCACCTTTTTCTGTGAGAACCTTTAAATAGAACTCAATTCGAGCTTGTTTCCAAGTAGAGACTTTTTCTTTTACACCTTCGTCTAAAGCGTCATAAGTGGGTTGATACTCTGGGCTCAAGATGACAACCTTTTGTTTTGCAGCGGAAATTTTTCCAATTCCTGGTGCTGGTGGGGGTGGAGGAGGCGCCATAAGTGGTGGAGGCGGTGGAGCAAATTCGTCTGCAGGAGATGCTGCAGAACTAGCCTCTAAAGAACTTTGTCGCAATTGCTCGTTTTCTTCCTCTAACTTTGAAATCATAGCTTGAAGCTTTTCCATCTCATCATCGGAATTATAAACTGTCGAAAGAGAATCAGAAGAAGCACTCGGACTTAATTTGGGTGAAGATTGAGAACTTGAAGATTCAGAACTATTAATAACATCTTGAGGTCTAATTAAAGACGTGAGTCGTACGTAATCTGGCGCTTCAAGATTCGTTTCAACAATAAAATAATATTTTTTTTCTTCTCTTAAGTGCCATGCACCAAAGTATGCATACATAATCTGCACTTTCATGGAGGTAAGATCATAGTCTGTACTTTCTACAGATAGTGTACGTAATTGGTTGGTAGGAAGCGATAAAGGGAGATCTTGTCGAAATTTTTGAATAAGCGTTTTATCAACTTCTATATCGCCTGATAAAGGTATTCTATATTGGCGTCCTCTAACGTTCGCCGTATCTTTAGTTTTTAAATCGTTGAAAGCGCCGCGTTCAAGATTATCAGGCGCGTATTTCTGTAAGATTGATTTTACTTCTTCGTTACTCGCCGATTTTAGTGGAGAGTTCTGAGAAGGTCTTGGCTCAGCTTGATCATCCGTTGCATAAGATAAACTTGCAAGGCTGAGAAGAGCCGTCGTTATGAGTAAATATTTTTTCATAATTAATTGTCCTTTTAAAGTTAGGGGGATGGACTCTGTACTTTATTAATGTAGAAAACATTTTTTATCTTTCAAGTGCGTTTTTTGACTATATGGTTTTACAAAACTGCATAAGGCTCTACTAAAGTCGCTTTTATTTTGTTTATTAAGAATTTTTTAGTCTTTCGACGATGTGTTTCTTTTCTTTATTATTATGTCTTACATGCACAATTAAGACATTCTGGCACTCATCACCAGGTTGCCTGAGATCCTCAGGACAAGCCCGAAGATGATGAAGGAATAGTGGTTTGTCCTTAGTTTCTTTTTAAACCTTATTGTTTTCAATTTGATCATCCAATCCTCTTAACACGATTTCACATCTTAACTTTGCCCTTGGCAGACCTTGATGCCTGCTTTGACGAGGATGACAAGAAAGAAGCGGGGATGACATCAGAGTCGTTTCCTGTGCCTAGTGTCACCAATCGACGCCTTTTCAGCTCTCGTCAGCGAGCCTTTTTGTCTCTAACTTTAGTCGTCCTCAATATTGTGCCTCTTCTCAGCAGGCATCATCCTTGCCAATGAACACTTTCGTTCCCAACCTTTAGTCATCCTAGGCTTAGTGCCTAGGATCTCAAGATCTTGCCTATTGCCATTCGATGCTCTTTTGTTTCAGCGTGCCTGTCACGTACGCCCAGGATCCTTAAGAACATCATTCTCCCGTCATCATCCTCGCGTAAGCGGGGATCCATCCACAAAAGTGAAAAGCTTCTTCAAGTTTTGAGCACCGCTGCTTCTTCACACTTTCTCTATGACTGTCACGCACGTTTTTTTCTTCGGTGCGATAAGCAAGCTTTATTTTTTCTTTACATTGTCAAACATCCATTTAGGTCTTTCTGGTGTCTCATAGCATCGTCAGGTTGCCTGAGAACCTCGGGACAAGCCCTAGGATAGCGAAGAGAAGCATTACTTTTTTCCTCTTGTCGCCCATCACCATTTGATCCTTTCAACCACTCCGGGATCCCACTTTTGTGAGAATGACATCAGAGTCGTTGCCTTTTCCTAGTATCACTCATCAACATTTCCAGCCCTCGTCAGCGAGCTTTCTCGTCTTCAACCTTTGGTCATCCTAGGTCTTGTGCTTAGGATCTCAAGCGATCTATAGACCCATCCCAACACCAGTCGATGTCTTTTAACTCTTCCTGGATCCCCGCTTCCGCGAGGATGACAAGAAAGAGACAAGGATGGACAACGAAGAGATTACCCCCTTCACATCCTTGCTGCTCTACCGTGCCTCTCACGCACAGCTATCAGCATCATGTCTTCCCTCTTATTCTTGTCTTTCCATCAGGCAAAGCAGGGGCATTCGCTCAAAAAGAGCGTTTAAGTCTTTGTTTTTTAATAATCTAGGTTTTTAAATCCCTGTCTTATTCTTCTTTATTTTCTTTAGATGATTTCAGAAACTGAGTGAAAGGTTTATGAAGGGTTACAAGGTCTTCATAAGATAGGGGATCATCTCTGATCATCTACAACCAGACTACCATATCACGATACAAATATCAAGAAAAATCAATGCAAAAGAGAGACAAAAAACAACGTAATATCAATAGGTTAAAAAGTAATTTTTTGATTAAAAAATAACCCTATAAATTAAGAGAAAAAGATTTTTTATGGAAGGTCGTTTAGCCAGAAATTATATTAAAAAAATAAGCTTTAATCAACTTGGTGCGGTCGAGAAGACTCGAACTTCCACAGAGTTTCCTCCACAGCGACCTCAACGCTGCGCGTCTACCAATTCCGCCACGACCGCATTCTCATGTTGGTAACTTTGCTTAAATAGGGCGAAACAAACTGTTTTGCAAGCAAAAAAGCGCATAAAATTTAAGATGAATAAAAAAAAGCCCGACATTTTAGCCGGGCTTTTAGACCAAATAAGCGTTCTATTAAAGCTTTTCAATGGGTTTATTATTTGCTTTCCATTCACGAATGCCATGATGGTAATCAATCACATTTTTATAGCCTTCTTTAATAAGGCGGCCAGCCATCATTTTGCTCGCAGGACAGCCAACACCGGCACAATAAACAACAATAAGGGCATCCTTTGAGGGAAGTAATTTTTCAACATCTGCTTGAGAAGATTCGACACTGAGGCGTTTTGCGCCTGCAATAAGAGTTCCATCAAAGTATTTATCTGTTCTTGCGTCAATCAGAACAAAAGGCGCTTTTGAATTTATCAAAGCCTCAAGGCCAAGCATATCAATTGTTCCACAAGCAACTTCTGTTTGAGCTTCAGATTTATTTTGAGCTTGTCCTACAGTAGGTAATACGGCAAGCGTTCCTAAAACAAATAACCATTTAATTAATTTCATAAAAATCCCCTTTCTTAGATGTGTAGTTAAATGCTAACATAGAATACTAAGAAGGCAAGAGGCATTATTTAAAAGTATCGACTTTTTGGCCTTTTAGAGCTTCATTTAAATGATAAGTCATTCTTTTGACGGCAAAAGGATGTGTTATTGCCGCTAATTTTTCGGTACTTTCTTGAATTTTAAGGCGACCCTCTGTTTTTAAAGCCTCATTAAGCGATGCTAGCGCTTCTTGGATAAGTTTATTTTGCAAATGATCAAGGAGATGAGCGTCTTTTTCAAGAGCGCTTAGCGTCACCTTTTTTATTCTTTCTGCTTCGACTTTCGCTTCAATAAGAAGGCGCGTTTCAAGATCTTGTTGGCCATGGGTTAAACTGTTTGAAATCATATCTAAAAGATCACACTCGCTTAGACCATAAGAAGGTTTAATTTCGATATGCTGGCTAATCCCTGTTGTGTTTTCTCGAGCAGTAACGGTTAGAAGGCCATCAACGTCCATCGTAAATTGCACTTGGATCCGAGCAATTCCGGATGGAAGAGGAGGGATGCCATGTAACTCAAAACGAGCAAGCGATCGACAGTCTTGGGCAAGTTCACGTTCGCCTTGCACGATATGTAGAAGCATCGCTGTTTGGCCATCTTCATGCGTAGTAAACTCTTGAACTTTGCTGACGGGGAGAGGAGAATTACGGTCAATAATCTTCTCAACAATCCCACCAAAGGTTTCAAGCCCTAAAGACAAAGGTGTAACATCGAGCAGAAGATTACGACTTCCATGGGTTAAGGCTCTAGCTTGCAACGCTGCTCCATAGGCCACAACTTCATCAGGATTAATGTCATCAAGAGGCTTTTTACCAAAGAAATTTTCAACAGCTTTTTTAACAAAAGGCATGCGTGTGACACCGCCTACAAGGATAATGCCATGAATATTTTCTTTAGAAATATTCGCTTCCTCAAGTGCCTTTTGACAGTGATTAAGTGTTCGTTCAATAAAAGAGTAAGCAATTTCTTCAAGCTGTTGACGTGTAAGCGTGAAAGAATGACCTTCAATGTTTAATGAGGCTTGTTCTTGGAGAGTAAGCTGCTCTTTAAGCATCTTTATAACGAATAAAGCTTGTTTAGAATCAATGGTTTGATTCAATGAATAAAAATATTGTTGATAAATAGCTTGATCTATATCATCGCCGCCTAGATTCATGTCGCCTCTTGTTGCGAGCACTTGGAAGACTTCACCTTGAAGCTTTAAGAGCGAAAGATCAAAGGTTCCTCCGCCAAAGTCATAAACGGCATAAATGCCTTGCGCTTTCTTCTCTAAACCATAAGCAAGTGCGGCTGCTGTTGGCTCATTTACCAAACGTAGAACTTTAAGGCCGGCTAAGCGTCCTGCATCGCGTGTTGCTGTTCGTGCTGCTTCATCAAAATAGGCAGGAACTGTAATCACGGCTTGATGAATAGAACGCCCTAATTGAATCTCTGCTTGTGACTTTAAATAGGCCAAAATATGAGCAGAAATTTCGACAGGTGTTAATTCTTGGTTTCTAAGAGGGAAGCGTTGGCTTCCATGGTCCATGAATCGTTTGATAGATCGCACAACGTTTTGAGGGTCTTGTGCCAACATTGAGAGAGCATTCTTCCCTACAATAGGCAAGCCTTCTTCGGTGTAATAAACGGCCGAAGGGATAAGACGTTCACCTTGTAAAGGAATAAGGTGAGGGATATCATTTTCAGCTGCAAAAGCAAGTAAAGAATGGGTGGTTCCAAGGTCAATTCCGACAGCAAAATCTTCTTCTTGAGGATGAGGAAGGGGCGTTTGGCCAGGTTCAACAAGTTGAAGCAGCATCGTCTATTTACTTTATTAAATTCTGTTGAAGTCGACTGAGATATGTGAGGCGATTTAACAGCGATAAAGAATTGGCTCTATCGTTTTTCTTAATAGAGTTTTCGAGATCAGTCCAATTCTTTTGAATCTCTTGTTTAAGGAAAGAAGCTAGCGACTGTTTTTCTTCAATAGTGGTTGCTTTTTCAATTTTTTCATTAAGCTCCATCATGAGAAAAAGAAGAGAGGAATCTTTTTGGGTCTCAGGGTTTTCTACGGGATCAATCCAGCCAAGACATTTTAAAAGGT
Source organism: Caedibacter sp. 37-49 (assembly GCA_001898725.1). GTDB lineage: Bacteria > Pseudomonadota > Alphaproteobacteria > Caedimonadales > Caedimonadaceae > Paracaedimonas. Next base: position 116,051 of record MKUV01000008.1, on the reverse strand, counting down.
GTGCTGCTCGCTTCAAAGGATCTTTCAAAATCTGATAAGCTTCGTTAAAAGCAGCAGCTGCCAGATTACTTTCTTGGTGGCTCGCAGAACTTCTATGACGATCAGGATGATGTTTTTGTTGCGCTTTAAAGTAGCGTTGTTCAAGGTCCTCAAGATTAATGTTGAGGGTCGTAGGTATTTTAAATTTCTCAAAAGCATTTGGGACAAAGAACGTGCTAGACATGGAAAGATTCTCCACATCCACAACGACCTTTTTCATTTGGATTTTTAAAAACAAAACCAGATTGAAGTTGGTCTTGAACAAAATCCATTTCTGTTCCTAATAAAAACAATAAGGCTTTGGGATCAATAAGAACTTTAATACCTTTCTCTTCCACAATTTCATCTAAAGCTTGTTGTTCATCAGCATATTCTAAAGTGTAGGAAAGGCCATTACATCCTTTTGTCCTAATACCAATGCGGATTCCTAAAGAAGGTTTGCCGCGCGCCGTCAAAAGCGCCTTCACCCTTTCTGCAGCCGTTTCGGTGATCTGAAGAGCGGGAAGTTTAGCTGTGGCCATTCTCAGGCTTTCCTTGCTTGTCTTGATAGTCTTTAATGGCCGCTTTAATGGCATCTTCGGCTAACATTGAGCAATGAATCTTTACAGGCGGTAAGGCCAAATGCTGGGCAATTGTTGTATTTTTGATATCTAAAGCATCCTGAAGTGTTTTTCCTTTAACCCATTCGGTTACTAAAGAACTCGAGGCAATGGCAGAACCACAGCCAAACGTCTTAAACCGGGCGTCTTCAATAACCCCATCTTTAACTTTAATTTGAAGTTTCATCACGTCGCCACAAGCTGGTGCACCAACTAAACCTGTGCCTACTTCAGGATCTGACCCCTCAAATGAGCCCACATTTCTTGGGTTTTCAAAATGATCAATAATTTTATTGCTATATGCCATAATCTTCTCCTCAGTGTGCAGCCCAATTGATGGTTTTTAAATCAATTCCTTGTTGTGCCATTTCCCATAAAGGACTCATTTCTCGCAGTTTCTGAACAGCCGAGATCAGTATCTCACTCGCCTTATCAACTTCTTGGGGTGTTGTAAAACGTCCAAAACCAATTCTTAAAGAGGTATGAGCAAGTTCTTCATCCACACCAAGCGCACGTAAAACGTATGAGGGCTCAAGAGACTCTGAAGTGCAGGCAGAACCTGACGAAACAGCAAGATTCTTAATCGCCATCATCAATCCTTCTCCTTCGACATGGGCAAAGCTAAGGTTAAGATTGCCTGGAATCCTTTGTGTCCGATCACCATTTAAATAAACTTGATCAAGAGAAGTTTCAATCTTTTTAAGGAAGGAATCACTTAATTTAGTTAAGCGAGCGAGCTCAGAATCCATCTCTTGATGCGCGATGCGACAAGCTTCACCCAAGCCAACACATAAAGCAGGTGAAAGAGTTCCGGATCGCATGCCTCGTTCTTGTCCCCCACCATTCATTTGTGAGATTAGTCTCACTCTCGGTTTGCGTCCAACGTATAAAACGCCAATACCTTTAGGACCATAAAGTTTATGGCTTGAAAGGCTTAAGAGATCAATATTCATCTCTTTAACATCCAATCGAATCTTACCTACAGCTTGAGCCGCATCTGTATGAAAAAAAACACCCTTTTTACGACAAATTGCCCCAATTTCTTTCAAAGGCTGAATGACACCTATTTCATTATTGACAGCCATAATGGAAACGAGAGCTGTTTTCTCTGTAATGGCTTCTTCGAGTTTTTGAAGATCAAGTAAACCGTTACTATCAACAGGTAAGTAAGTTATTTCAAAGCCTTGTTGCTCAAGATGACGGCATGTGTCGAGCACGCACTTATGCTCAGTTACACAAGTAATGATGTGGTTTTTTTCTGCTTGATTGAAGTAAGCAACTCCTTTCAGAGCTAGATTATTTGATTCTGTTGCACCAGAGGTAAAAATAATTTCTTTTGGATGAGCGCCTAGAATATCAGCAACTTGATGACGAGCTGTTTCAACAGCTGCTTCAGCATCCCATCCAAATTGATGGTTCCGAGAATGGGGATTGCCAAAGTATTCTGTAAAATAAGGCAGCATTTTTTCAACAACACGAGGATCGCAAGGTGTCGTTGCTTGATAATCAAGATATATCATATCGGGGTGAGAAAGGTTAAAGTTCAGGACTGGCATAAGATTCTCTCCTTGATATCGTGACATCTTGCACAAAAGGCTCTTTTGAAAGAGGTTGATGTTGGTTTTTGGTGGCAATTATGTGCCAAATTTCACAAAATTTTTCAACTTCGATTTTTGTTGTTTGACGACCTAAACTGACACGAATAGCTGAATGAATATAATTTTCAGCAGTGGCCATTGCTTTAAGTGCATGAGAAGGTTTAATTTTTCCTGAAGAACAAGCTGAGCCAGAACTAATTGCAATTCCTTCAAGATCGTAGAGCATGACGTATTTATCACTTCTGTGCTGCGGAAAGGAAATGCATGTTGTATTGGGAAGGCGAGGTGCTTGTTGGCTAAAGATGCGAGCCTCAGGTGTTAGCCGAAGAAGTGAAAGTTCGAGTTCATCTCTTAACATTTGGCAAGGATGCCAATCTTCTTGAGTGGCTTCAGTTATCGCTTTAGCAAATCCACAAATGCCAGCGGCATTAAGTGTACCTGCACGTTTGCTTCGTTCTTGTCCTCCGCCCAATAATAAAGGTGATAGAGGTAATTTTTCTTTCGCAATAAGAGCGCCAACACCGGCAGGTCCACCTACTTTCAGAGAAGAAAGTGTCATAAAATCAACGCCTAAATTTTTAAAGTCGCAAGGTATACGCCCTATAGCTTGCGCAGCATCTGTATGAACAAGGGTATTATAACGTTTAGCTATCGTAACGATTTCATTGAGAGGCTGAATAACGCCTGTTTCATTGTTGGCAATCATGACTGAGACGAGCGTTGGTTTTGTTTTCTTCTGTAAGAGATTTTCCAAGGAAGTCAAGCATACGATCCCTTGATCATCAACCGGAATTGTTTCTAAATTTTCGACACTTTTCAAAACGGAATCATGTTCAATGGCACTGGCGAGGATCTTATAACCATTTTTAGCATGACTTTGCAGTACTAAGTTATTAGCTTCTGTTCCTCCGCTTGTGAAAATGATCTCTGCAGGCAGCGTATTCAAAGAAGTTGCAATTTGTTGCCGCGCATTTTCGACACGCATTGAAAGAGCCCGACCAAAGTGATGGATTGAAGAGGGATTACCAGTCAACGATAAAATACTTTGCATTTCTTTTAAGGCACACTCTCGCAAGGGCATGGCGGCATTATAATCAAGATAGATTGGCGTCTTCTTCATGCTACAGCCTCTTTGAGTGCACAGCCATTTGAGGAAATACGACGTGCACAGACATCTTCTAGTGAGATTGATCCTAAATAGTCCAAAATATGTTTCTCAAGCCCAGCCCAAAGATTATGTGTTAGACAACGCTCTGATTGACCTCGGCAGCTTTGCAATGAAGCGGCCTCGCATTGTGTCGATTTAATATTTTCTTCGGCCGCAAGAATAATATCTCGAATTCTAATTTTTTCAGGAGACATAGCTAATAAGTATCCTCCACTACTGCCACGGACACTTTCAACGAGTCCTTTCTGGCGCAGCTTAATAAAGAGTTGCTCAAGATAAGAGAGGGAAAGAGATTGTCGGTGGGCAATTTCCGTAAGTGTGATTGGTTTTTGCTCAGCATGACTAGCAAGGTCAGTCATTGCAATAACGGCGTAGCGCCCTTTAGTCCCTAATCTCATTGTCGAACCTCGAGGTTTAGAGAATAAACTATCTATTCTGACTAAATTAGTCAAGATTGTTTCGAAAAAAACGTCGTTCTTTTCAAAAAATAAACATTCAAGTAACCAAAAATTAACAATTTTTAATCTAAATTAAAGAAAATTTTAATTAAATACAGGATAGATAATATGAAATTTATAGTCGCAAATAGCTTAAAAGGAGCTCTTTTAACCACAGCCCTTACATCTTTTGCGTATGCTGAAAATTTTCTTGTGCAAAACAGTAACGATGTGGGGGTAGGCTCATTAAGAAATGCAATTGAGCAAGCCAACGCGCATGGGGATGCCAATTCAACAATTACTTTTAATCCCGGAGTACATGCTCCAATTAATTTAGCTAGCGTCCTTCCAATCATTCAAAAAAATCTGACGATAAATGGCGCAGGTGCAGCTAATGGTATTGTGATACTTGATGGAAATGGAGCCTATCGGCCATTTTTCGTGGGTAGAGGCAATGCTCCAATCACTCTCGAATTAAAGAATATGAAGATCCAAAACGGAATGGCAAAAGGTGGACGCAGCACTTATGGTGGTGGTGGTGCCGGCCTTGGCGGCGCTGTTCTTATCAATCAAAATGGGCATCTCATTGCTGAAAACGTTACTTTTTCAAATAATACAGCTGAAGGCGGAAGCACTGTTGCGTATGATAATGAATTTCCAACTAATGGAGGCGGTGGTACTGGAACAGAAGCTAACACTCGTTCAGGCGGAGGAAGTGGATATGGTGCAAATGTTATCCAAAGCACAGGAGCTCCAGGTCAAGGAGGAGAGAGAACTGGTGCTGGAGGACAAGGTGTAAAAGTCGGTGACATCGTGTTAGCAGGACAAGGGGGTACTAATCTCACCAATGGCGGTGGTGGTGGCGGTGGCGGCCTTGGCGGTGGCGGTGGTGGCGGTAGCGACCAAGAAAATGGAGGGAATGGTGGGAATACTGTAGGCGGTGCAGCTAGTTTTCCTGATATTGGGGCAGTTAGTGCTGCAGGTGGTGGAGAAGGATCCTTTTTAGGTGGTGGTGCTTCTGGCAGTCCTGTATTTGGCGGTGGCGGTGGCGCTGGTGGACCTTACAACCTTGCTGGTTCCGGTGGTGGTGGCGGTGGTGGTTTTGGCGGTGGTGGCGGCGGCGCCATAAACCTTGCAAATCCGGAGGGCGATGGCACTTTCATTGGAACAGCTGGCGGTGGTGGCGGTTTTGGTGGTGGCGGCGGTTCGACGCAGAATAATATTGCAGGAAGCCAAGGACGAGGCGGGTTTGCCGCTGGTGATGGCAGTTACACAGGCGGCTTTGGTGGTGGCGGTGCTGGGTTAGGTGGCGCCCTCTTTGTGATGGGAAAACTAACGCTTAAAAAAAGTAATGAGAGTATCTTGTTTGATGGTACGAACCAAGTATTTGGTGGAACTGTTAATGGAGATGCTTCAAGGAACGGTGAAGGCTTAGGTCGTTCAATCTTCATGATGGATGATGCTCAGGTCACAATTTCACCAGATCAAGATAGGATTATACAGCTTTCTGCATTTGCTTCGGTTTCGAATGGCCAAATTGTTAAAGGCGGCGATGGAACACTTAATTTATTAGGTGACAATAGCAACTATAAAGGTTCACTCCGTCTAGAAAAAGGTTTTTTAGGCATTACCGATAATAGTAATTTAGGAAACGTTGAATTAAATCGTCCCTTAGCCTTAAAAAATGGCACGCTTTCTTTTCTCGCAGGAATGAATCTAGACAGACCATTACAGATTATTAACGTCGGTAATGACTTAGTCAACTTAGATACAGGTGCAAATATCGTTACTTTAAGTAGTCAGATTTCTGGAAATAATGGTTACTTAACTAAAATAGGTGATGGAACTCTTATATTAACCAGTAATAACTTGGAATATAATGGAATATTTGGGTTAGTAAGTGGGATTTTAAGTATACAAAATGATAGAAATCTTGGTGCTTTAAACAAGCCATTACTGTTATCTGCAGGAACGCTTCAATTAACCTCTAATATGATTTTAAATAGACCCTTTGAGATTATTAGTGCTGAAAACGAGCAGGTTAATTTAGACACAGGCAATAACACAGTGACACTAAATGGGCAAATTTCAGGCGAAACTGGTTTAGTAAAAAAACAAGGCGACCTTGGAACACTCATTTTAACAGGTGATAACAGTGGTTATACAGGTTCATTGATACTCGCAGCTGGGACTTTAAGTATTCAAAATGATAAAAATCTTGGGGATCCTAGCTCAGTTAAACCAATAATCCTAGAAAAAGGGACACTTAAGTTCACTGCAGACGTAATTTCCAATAGAACTTTTGAAACTGCTGGCAACCCAAACATTGGGGTTACGATTGATACTGGCCCACATGCTGTAACATTTACTAATGGACTTCAAGGAGATAAGTTTCTTATTAAAGAGGGTATAGGATCATTAAACCTAAGTAAGCTTCAGAATAATAATGAAGTTTATATTTCACAAGGAACTATTAACCTTCTAGGAAACGCTACAGTAGGTTCAAAATTTACAGTTGATACAAATGGTATATTAAGTGGTACCGGGCGAATCACGCAAGATGTATTCAATAGTGAAGGTACTGTTGTTCCTGGCTCCAATACAACACCAGGAACACTTACTATTGATGGAAGTTATAAGCAGAATAATGGTATCCTTCGCGTTAATATCACGCCTGAAGGAACGGCAAGTTTATTAGATGTTATTGGTGCTGTTACGATTGAAGGTAAAGCTATTTTACAAATTATTGCAAAGCCTGGAACATATAATGTTGGTCAAGTCTTTGAAATCATTAAGTCGAATGAGGGAATTACTGGAGATTTTTCAGAAGCAATTCTTGCAGGAGGACCATTTACATCTGGTAGCGGCTATTACCTTGATCCTGTAAAAGAAGAAGGTGATAATCAAAGTATCCTTAAACTTATTCTAAGATATTTAACTCCTTCAAGTAATGAAGCAGATAAAAATGAAGCAACTCAAGGATTACAAGCTGAAATTTTGGCTTCCAACGACATAACAAGAATTCATTATCAAGAAATTGGAGATATTCTGAGAAAACAAATATCAGATAATATAGAAAATGAAAAATGTTCGGCATTTGCAGCCTATGCACCGCAAGCAAGATATGAAATGAAGATGCTTGAAAAACTTCATGAGCAGAGCACCTATGCTTCTGCGTTACAACAAATAGATATCTATAAACCATCTAGTAAACATAATATTACAGATCGTTTAAGTAAAAGATCTACATCGTCACCTTTCGCCGTGTTGCAAGAAACTGGTAAAGTTATGTGGGTGCGTGCAATGGGAGCGTTAGGGTTTCAAAATAATGATGGTTCTATCGCTGGTTATAAGAGTCGAAGTGGTGGGCTTGTCGCTGGTTTAAGCACCACTTTATTTAAAAATATGGATTTTGGTATATTTGCAGGCTATTCGGGGACCCACGTCGATCTGAAAAATGATCGAGGACAAGCAGATATAGGACGCATTTTTGCAGGACCTTATTTAACTGTTCCATTTGGAAAAAAGTTCGCTTTACATACAGTTTTATCGTTGGGATTTGGAAAGACGGATAATGAAAGAAATATTCTTAATGCACAGACAAAAGCGACAGCTAAAAGTAAGCAGGAAAATATAGAAGCTTTTACAAGTGTTACGCTGACTCATACGACAGTTAAAAATAATTGGATTCTGACGCCTTATATTGGTGTTGAAGCTTTTGATAATCGTCGCAAAGCTTATACTGAACGCAACGCTGGTCAATTTAATATGGCTGTTGATCGTCAAACGACTTCAAATATTGCAGGAATAACAGGTTTTAGCTTAACAAAAGTCTTTCCTTTTGAAGAAGGTCGCTGGTCTGCTCAACTAACAACTGGGTATCGCTATGATCATGGATTAAAAGGGAAAACAAACTTTAGCTTAAATGGTAATCCATTAAGCTTAAACACTAGTTCTTCTCGTAAAATCCGTCACAGCTTTAATATTGGGCCAAGCATTGCTGTTGTCTATAACACAGGTTGGACAGTCCATGGTGGGTACCAAACTACCTTAGCCAAGAAATCACATGCTCATGAGCTTGTTCTTGGACTGAAAAAGAAAATTTAAAAGAAATAACAGGGAGTGGAAGAGATGCAAAAAAAAATAAAGTTATTGACACTTATCTTAATGATGGGAATACAAATGGTTAACCCTCCTCTAGCCAAAAGTATCGGGGGTGCAAGTATTCTTGTATTACTTGGAGCGGGAGCTGTAGTTGGAAGCGTAATAATAGCTAAAGAGAAAGATGATCCTGTTGGTGAAACATCCACGGGAGGTAGCAATAATTCTTCTAATGGAAACAGTTCTTCTTCTGTTGGGAATAACTCTTCATCGAGTGGTACTAACGCGTCTGCTAGCGGAAGTAGCTCTTCTTCCTCGTCTTCTGTTGGTAGCAATCTTTCGGGTGAGAGTTGCAAAGAGAGTGAAATAAATACCGGATTTGATAAGCTGATGGAAGATACTTTGGATCTTTTAACCGGAGGAAATTCTTAAATTGAAGAAATAGATGTAGACGCTCTTAAATAACAATCTTAGAAGAAAAGAGAAATTTAAAGAATTTAATTAATATAAATTCATTTATTATCAATTACTTAAAAAACAAAACTTGACTTTAAAATAGTATTTGGTGTAGTCAACATCCATAATTTAAGAAAGAGGTCAAGTATATGCCTGAAGTCATTATTAACGGAGCAGAAGGGCGCATTGAAGCCCGTTATCATCATGGAAATAATCCTTACGCCCCTATGGCTTTAATTCTTCATCCGCATCCTGAGCACGGTGGAACGATGAATAATAAAGTGACATATGCTCTCTTTCGGTCATTTGTAGATCGCGGTTTTAATACATTGCGGTTTAATTTTCGTGGGGTTGGTAAATCAGAAGGTCGCTTTAGTCATGGAGAAGGAGAGCTGAGTGATGCAGCCTCTGTCTTAGATTGGATGCAGACTTATAATCCTAATGCGAAACAATGTTGGGTTGCGGGTTTTTCATTTGGAGCTTGGATTAGTATGCAACTTTTGATGCGGCGCCCTGAGTTAGATGGATTCATTTCTATCAGTCCTCCTGCCAACATGTATGATTTTAGCTTTTTAGCGCCTTGCCCAGTATCCGGCCTTATTGTTCATGGCGATCAAGACACAATTGTTCCTAGAGAATCTGTGCAAGAGCTTACGAAAAAGCTCTCTCAGCAAAAAAATATTGTTGTAGAAGAGAATATTATCTCAGGCGCAGATCATTTCTTTTCAGATCACTTAGAACAACTTGTGAGCTCTGTAGGAAACTATTTGGATAAATCAGTTGGTTTAATTTCAAGAGCTGGATAAATTTTTTTAAAATTTAATCAAATAAAAAAAGGCTGGGGATTTCTCTCTCCAGCCTTTTTGTTGTTAGCTATTCAGCTGCCTTTGGGGTAGCAGGCTTAGAAGGTTTAGTGAGAGCTAAAGTAATAAACCTCTGGACGCCACCTCGATTAATAAGGAGAAGAACTTGTTTTTTCCCTTGTTTCTGAGCATCTTCAATGAGTTTTAATAATTGTTCTGAAGTAACAATCCGCTCATGCTTTCCTGAAATTGTTGTCTCAGTAATAAAGTCTCCTGGACGCAAACCCTTTTCAGCCGCTTCACTGTCTGGGTCAAGACCTACGATGACCACACCTTTTTCAGAGACACCATAACGTTCAAATTCTGCAGGTTTTATTTCTTTAATAAACATGCCAAGAATTTCTGGTCCTTTTTTAGTGCGTTGCGTATCAGCTTCCTCTGAAGGATCAACAATAAGTCCTTCTTGTTGTGCTTCTTCAAATTCGCCAACTAACGTTTCAAGCTTAACTTCTTTGCTTTCTCGCCATAAAGTTACCGGAACTTTACTTCCAATTGTAGCTTCTCCAACCATTCGAGGAAGGGAACGAGATTCTTTGACAGGTTTTCCATCAAAAGAGAGAATGACGTCGCCTCGTTTGATACCAGCTTTCGCTGCAGGGCTACCTGAAGCAACAGCTCCAACCAATGCACCTGATGTTGTCTTTAAATCTAGAGATTCGGCAATCTCGGGTGTAATTGCTTGAATTGTGACTCCCAACCATCCTCGTTTTGTGTGACCGTATTTCTTTAGTTGTTCAATAGTGGTTTTTGCAATAGCGGAAGGGATTCCAAAGCCAATTCCTATGTTACCTCCATTTGGTGAGAATATCGCAGTACTGATAGCGATTACCTTACCATCTATATTAAACATAGGACCGCCAGAATTACCCATGTTAAGAGAGGCATCTGTTTGAATATAGCCATCGATATAATCAACAGCAGGAGCGCCTTTTGCTCGGGCAGAAATATTTCGTGCGATTGTTGAAATAATACCTATTGTCACAGTACTACTAAGACCAAAAGGGTTACCGACCGCAATTACCCATTCACCAACACGAGCTGTAGTTGAATCGCCCCATTCAACTGTCGCAAGTTTTTGGTCAGTAGTGACTTTCAAAAGAGCTAAATCAGTACGCCGATCCTGACCTACAACTGTTGCTTTTAACTCTGTATCGTTGTTGAGAATCACAGTAATTTTATCAGCATCAGCAACAACATGCGCGCATGTAACTATGAGAGCTTCTGTACCTTTTTGTGAAACAACGAAACCTGATCCTAAAGAAGTTGTTTTTCTTGGTCTGGTAGGTTGCCCTTCTTCAAAGAAATAACGGAAAAACTCATCGAAAGGAGTTCCAGGAGGAAAATTGGGCATTTCTTGATAGCGACGATTTGCACTCACTTCTGTTGTTGTCGAGATATTAACAACGGCGGGTAAGAGTGGTTCAACAATATTTGCAAAGTTAGTAGGAACTTCTTTTTGAACTGCTAAAGGAACTGAGTGTACAGGGGACATAGTTCCAAAAACAGCGAATATCGCTGTTGCTAAAATTGATTTTTTAAAATATGTGGGTTTGTCAAATATCATTTATTTCTCCTTAATTCCTACTTAACATTTTTCTTGTGAAAATATCTGAAAAATTCGCTTGATGGTGCTAATACGAGAGTTGTGTCCTCTGGTTTCATTGTTTTTTGATAGGCATCCATAGATCTATAAAATTCAAAGAAATCGGGGTCTTGAGAAAAAGCATCAGCATAAATACGTGCTGCTTCAGCGTCGCCTTCTCCTCGAAGGATCTCAGATTTCTTTCGCGCCTGAGCTAGGATAAGAGTGCGTTCACGATCTGCTTTTGCACGTATCCCTTGTGCTTGCTCATCTCCTTCAGCTCTAAATTGTTTTGCTTCTTGACGTCGCTCACTTTCCATTCGATTAAAAATGGCTTCACTATTTTCCTTTGGAAGATCTGCCCGAATGATTCTAACGTCTCGAACATCAATGCCAAAATTTTTAGAAGAATCTCGAACTTTACGGAAAATTTCTCCCATAATTTTTGCACGATTATGAGATAACATTTCTGACAAAGGAACTCTTCCGATCACTTCTTGCATAATATCAGGTACGATCTTACCAAGTCTATTTTGAACGCCTTCTAATGTGCCAACTGTTTTATAAAAGACTAAGACATCATTAATAATATAGCGAACATAAAGGTCGACAACCATGCGTTTCTGGTCGCCAGCATTCACTTCAATAACAGGAAGATTGTAGTCTAACAAACGTCGATCAAAAAAAATAACGTCTTGAACGACAGGTATTTTAACTTTTAGTCCTGGAGTATCATGAATTTTTACAAGCTCACCAAATTGAAGAACTAAAGCTTTCTTAGTTTGATGGAGTGTAAATAGTGAACTACTTGCAATAATAAATGATAAAATTATACCAGCAACTAATGAGGGTAATAAAGGTAATTTCATTATTGAGAATCTCCTGAAGCGGTAGAAAGTTTATTTTTTATTGCTGGAAGAGGTAAGTAAGGCAAAATGCTTTGACCGTTCCCGGGAATATCAATAATAACTTTGTTAAGATTTTTCATTAACTGTGTCATAAGATCTATATAAAGGCGCTTTCTCGTAACCTCAGGTGCTTTTTGATATTCTTTTAGAAGCGCAAGAAAACGTTGAGCTTGTCCTTGTGCGTCAGCAACAACAGATTGTCTAAAGGCTTCTGCACTTTGTTCGATTTGTTGAGCTTGACCCCTTGCCTCTGGAATAATTGAATTCTGATAAGCGCGCGCTTCGTTAATTTTACTTTCGCGATCAGCACGAGCTCTTTGAACATCTCGGAAAGCATCGATCACTTTTTCTGGAGGATTAACGCGTAAGAGCCTGACTTGTTGTACTTCAATCCCTATACCGTAATCATCAAGCATTTTTTGAAGGAGTTTTTGTGCATCTACAACAATTTTATCTTTTCCTTTTGTTAAAGCCTCTACAATTGTTGTTTGAGCAATAACTTCACGTACAGCACTTTCTGCTGCTAATTTAACAGTCTTATTTGGTGTAGGATCATTGAAAAGATATTTTGTGACATCTTTAATAAACCAAAGGACTGAGAAGTTGAGTGTCAAAATGTTCTCATCTCCTGTAAGCATTTGGTTGTCACTATCTTCTCCAAGCATAGCGGTATCTGATTTGACGCGAATACCACTATCTACTTGATTAATTTCAGAAACTTTTGTGACTATTACCATTTCAATAGGTGAAGGAAGATGATAACGTAATCCTGGTTGAGTAATTGTGGTCATTTTACCAAAGCGAAGCTCTACACCTAATTCACCTTCTGATACACGATAAAAACCTGTTGCGAGCCATAAAAGTAAAATAAGCACAAATAAGCCTAAAATGGCTCTTCCTTTATCTCCCCCTTGACCAGAGAAAGATTTTTTAAAATTCTCCCATGCCTTTTCAACTGATAATTCTAAATTGATAGTTTTACCTTGTTTTCGGCTTTTCCAAGGATCATTTTTTTCCTCCCATGGATTATGATCTTTGTCTCCATCATTATTCTGCCAAGGCATACAATATCTCCAAATTTAATAAATTTTGATTTAATATATGCTACCTTTCTTAAGCATGCAATGGGCAGAGCAAGGAATTAAGCGATTTTTATATGCTTGCCAAGAAAAGTTTTAATTTTATGAAAATTATTCTTTGTTTAATTAAGTGCTTTTAAAGCTTCAAGGACCTCTTGAATATGCCCAGGCACCTTCACATTTCGCCACATTTTTCGAAGAATTCCATTGCGATCAATTAAGAAAGTTGAGCGTTCTATACCAATATATTTTTTGCCATACATGCTTTTTTCTTGAAGAACGTCATAAAGTTTACATAAAGTTCCTTCAGAATCAGCAGCAAGTTCAAAAGGTAGGTCATATTTTTTCCGAAACTTTTGGTGAGACTCAAGACTATCTTTTGATACACCCAGAACCTCCCCATGACATTGTTTTATTTCTTGGTAACTATCGCGAAATCCACAAGATTCAAGGGTGCATCCTGGCGTATCATCTTTAGGGTAGAAATATAAAATCAGATTATGCCCTTTAAAAGATTCAAGAGTAATTATTGGATTTGAGTTTGTGACTGTGGTAAAACTTGGGGCAGATTGATCAAGTGATAATAACATTTAGTGTCCTCCGAATGAATTTTACTTCTTATTATATTTTAAAGAATAAACTTTTTAGATGAAAAAAACTATAGTTAATAAAATCTGGGTTTATTGCATATGGGCTTGTGTTGGACTAATCAGCGCAGTACTCGTATTAGCAGCCAGCATTTTAATACGCCTCTATTATGCACCCATAAGTCTTAAAGATTTACCTATAGAAGTCAGTAAAAGTATTCAGGCAATAGCCCCTCAATATAAAGTTTCCTTCAACGATGCAAAGTTTATGTGGAAAGGTTTTGGGCATCCACTTTTTATCGATGCTAAGAATGTTATTCTACAGGATGTAAATAATAGAAAAAAACTTAAGGTTGTTCTTCCTGAGTTGAAGGCTAGCTTTTCACTTCCTTCATTATTGCTAGGACATTTTAGTATAAAAACGTTAGAGATTATTAAACCTTCTCTCCGTTTCATTCATGAAAAGAATTCCACATTGATCCCCTCTGAAGAAGTAGATGATCAATTTATTTTAACTCTCTTAGACAATTTTCTAACCCATAAGAAACATTGGAAACGTGTGAAGCGCCTTAAAATAGATGAAGCAAATATAAAAATCGAAGATTTAAAGGGAGAGAGGCTTTTATCTATTCCAAGTTTAACCTTTGTGGTGGAACGCGTGGATAAGAGGCAAAAATTTCATTGTATGGGAGGAATAGAAAAAAATTATTTTCAAGTAGAGGGTACCTATGACTATAAAGCAGGAGAAATCTTTGTTGATGCTAACATCAATAGTGATTACGCTGTCAAAGAGGCTATTCAGCAAAATCAAAAAATAAAGAATGCAATTCCAGAAAGCCAAGAAAATCAATTCTTCCTTTCAGGTTTAAAGTTACCATTTTATCTATCGAGTAAATTTCATTATTCAGAAAAAGAAGGTCTCAAAGAAGCTTCTTTGATTCTGAAGTTGGATAAAGGAAAAATAGAAATTCCCTCATTATTCCCGCATTCTCTTGATATCCAGAAAGGTATTATAGAGGCTATATATAGTCATAATAATTTTCAGTTAAAAAAAATTGAAATCCAAAGTGGTAATGTTTTTGTAAGAGGAACGACTGAAGGAACATGGGATAAACTGACCCAAACACTCACGGTTCAAAGTAAAGCAGAAGCAGGAAATGTTATGTTGAGTGATTTAAATAAATTTTGGCCTAAAAACCTAGCTAAGACACCTCGGCAGTGGGTCATACAAAATATTACACAAGGAAAAGTTCCAAAAGCGACGCTCAATCTTGATTCAGTGATTAGTTTGAAAAATAAAAAAGTAATATCCACTCTTAAAAATTTGAATGGCACGATTAAAATACAAGATGCAACAGTATTTTATTTGGAAGGAATGCCAAAAGTAACGCATGTGAGAGGAGAAGCTCGTTATTCATCTAAAGATTTCCTAATTGCAATTGATTCAGGAAGGACCCATCAACTTGTTCTAAAAAAAGGACGTGTTGATATTAGGAATTTAGATAACGAGAATCAAGATATTGATATCTCATTAACTTTGCAAGGTTCTTTATCTCATCATTTATCATTGATAAATCATAATCCTTTGAAATATGTGGAACAGTTTGGATTGAAACCTTCTCAAATCTTAGGAGAAGCCGAGACAGTTGTTCATTTAAAGTTTCCGCTTCTGACAACGATCACCGTAAATGAAATTCAAGCGGATATTAACTCAAATTTACAGAATATTCGATTCTCTGATATTCTAACTGCTTTTCCGTGTGAATTAGAGGGAGGCAATTTCACCTTAAAAGTTAATAATAAAAATATGCTTTTTGAAGGTGTTGGGTATGTGTTCAAAATTCCTCTCAAAATTCTATGGCAGAAAAATTTCACATCCAACGCAGACTTTGAAACGAAGCTCGCTGTAACTGGGACAATTAATGAACAAGTATTTAAAGATCAGCAAAGTAATTTGATACAAGGATTTGGAGGAACCGCTCCCCTTGAAATCAATTATTCAAGTAAAGGAAATGCTCACGGAGTCTTGTCTGCAAAGGTTGACCTTACAAATGCTCGCGGAAGTATTTTAGGCTTGGAAAAAGCTGGGATGACGCCAGGAAGTCTAGAAACTTCAATGGAAATCCGCAATGGTATTCCTTATAAATTACATTTTGTTAAAGCAAAGGTAACTGATGGCATTCATATTGATGGCAAAGGAACATTTGATGATAAAGGATTAAAAGAATTAAACTTCCCAAATTTTAAAGTAGGTTATACAGACGTTCATTTTTCTTTGCTACGACAACAAAATAACATTTATCTCGTTAAACTTCGAGGAAAAGCTCTAAATTTAGAGCCTTTTTTGCAGGATTCTTTACATTTTTCTAAAAATCAGCTGGCGTCTTCTTTTGAGCTAAATGCTAGCATAAATGATGTTGTTTTAGGGGTTGATAGAACTCTTTATAACAGCGAACTTAACTTGCATTATAATAAGAATGTTATAAATAAATTAAATTTCCGAGCAAGGTTATCAAAAAAATATCCTCAAGCAATATTAGAAATTGATTTGGCTCATGAGGATATACATACAAGAAAAATTAAATTGAAAACAAATTATGGGGGCAAATTTCTTAAAATCTTTCAGATATATGATAATGTTTACGAAGGAGATCTAAACATTATCGCAACACACGATGATCGTTTGCCGCACGAACTTTGGCAGGGGAAGCTCGTAATGAAAGATTTTGCTTTAAAGAAAGCGCCTGTATTTGGAAAATTATTATCACTTGCATTTCCCACAGGAGTAGTTGATTTATTTTCTGAAAAAGGAATGTCATTTACCCGGTTTAGAAGTAAGTTCAGCGCAAATGCTAATAAAATTGTTATTACAAAAGGGCGTGCAAATGGAGCTTCGTTAGGATTAACTTTCGCAGGCTCTGTTGATTTACAAAAAAACAATTTACAAATTCATGGCTCCATTATTCCTGCTTATTATCTAAATACTATTTTATCTAAAATCCCGATCATAGGAGAACTCGCAAGTGGAGGTAAGCATGAAGGGTTATTTTCTGTTTCCTATACAATCACAGGTGACAGTAACAAGCCTGAAATTTCTGTAAATCCAGTTAGTATTTTTACACCAGGATTTTTCCGAAAAATCTTTGAACCAGACATTGATGAAGAGTTTGAAGATAATGATGAAGAATTTAAAGAGTTGAATGATTAATCTTTTTCAAGGAAATGAAGTTGCCTAGCTTTTTTTATGAGAAACTCCATAATGGAGTTGTGGCAGGAGTTGATGAAGTAGGTTGTGGTCCATGGGCTGGCCCTGTGGTTGCTGCAGCTGTTATTATAAACCAAGAAAAATTTCCCTTAAACTTGCTTGAAGTCATCCAGGATTCTAAAAAAATTTCTGCCAAAAAAAGAGAATTGATTTATCAAGAATTAATGATTTTAAACGGAATGGAGTGCTTTATATCTTGGGCAGAAGCAAGTGTACAAGAAATAGATTCTCTTAATATTAGACGTGCAGCCTTATTAGCCATGAAAAAGTCAGTTGATTCTTTAGAAGTAAAACCTGACGTGGTCTTAGTAGATGGTAATGTGAAACCTCCATTAGACTGTCATATTCAAACCTTGGTAAAGGGAGATACATTAAGTTTTTCAATTGCTGCGGCTTCTATTGTTGCAAAAGTCATAAGAGACAAAATAATGTGCAGATTAGCAGAAGAACATCCACATTATGGATGGGAAAGAAATGCTGGATATGGAACCGCTGAGCATCATCGTGCGATTCAAACTCACGGAATCACCCCTTATCATCGCGTTTCATTTGCACCGATTGCAAAATATATAGAACAATCAGCTGCCTAAGATAGAAGAGAAGCCTTAATGAATAAGGCTCCTCTTACCAAGCCATAATTAATATGAATCTATATGCTTAGTTCCAACAAATTTATGAACTATTGATCCTACATGGTTTTTTCTATCTTTTAACCATGGGCTATGATCAAGAGCAGCTTTCATGTGTTGATAGCCATAAGACGCTCTGTCTTTGATTGATATTTTCGAAAATTCACAATCGCTACTTGGTACTTCATAATTAGGTTTATCATAAGCAATATGAACAATGTCAAATTTACTGTCATTTGAGAAATCTATAATTTCTCTAATAATAGCATCTTTTTTAAGATCCGCAGGGATGACGTCTATCAGATGTTTTAAATATCTTGAAAGATTGTGTCTTTTATTAAGATGTTCAATGTGATGGGAAGTTCTGCTAGTAAATTGCAACTCTTTTAACTTAAGAGTAACTTCATCCATGTCTTTTGGTTCCTTCCCATTGGCGGCAAACAAGTCCACCATAAAGCATAATGTGTCAACTTTAGGCTCTGCGTTGAAGATTCCTTCGAGTGGGGTGTTTGATGCACACCCGCCATCCCAATACAAATCTCCGTCAATGACCATCCCAGGAAAACCAGGAGGCATTGAACCACTTGCCATAACATGTTCGGGGCCAATCTTCATATTTGCACTATCAAAGAAAACAAGTTGCCCATCTTTTACGCGTGTAACGCCTAAAATAAGCCGTCCTAATTTGCCAGAATTTATTCCGTCAAAATCAACAAATTGGCGTAAAGTTTCTTTTAGTTTACTTGTGTCATAATAGCTTGTTGATGCCGCAGTTCCTTTTGGTTGCATTTGAGGGATAGGAAACCGGGGAGAAAAGAAATTTGGTTGTCCAAAAAGGAATCCTTGAAGAGATGTAAGTGTATTATGAAATTTTTTTATTTCATCTGTTGCATTAGGAAGAGAAGGGACATCTGGCCAGGAAATAGTATCCCAAAATTTCTCAAGTTTAGCGACGCGATTCTGAGGGGTATTGCCGGCAATAACTGCGGCTGTAAAGGCACCGATAGAAATACCAGCAATGGTGTCAGGAGAATATCCGGCTTCTTGCATCGCTCTTAAAGCGCCAATGTGATAAGCTCCTAAAGATCCTCCACCTTGACATGCCATCGCAATACGAGCATATGAACTTTTGTTTGTAGAAACCATATGAATTCTCCCTTCAAATTATTTTAAAATTATTTAACTTCTATATTCCTAGTATAGTGAGAGGAGATTAAAAATTTATTAAAGAGAAGAATAAAAAGAATTCAGAAGGCCACCAATTTTAAGAGATGTAATATCTGAGGCAAGTCCTGTCGTGTTATCAAGCGTGATTAACGCGCCACATAAAGTAGGTTCACCGTTAGCAGGTTTCATATGAGGTGTAGGAATTGTTCCTAAGAAGCGGCTGATAGAAAGGTCTTTTTGCATTCCAAGAACAGAATCGTAAGGGCCACACATTCCTAAGTCTGTTTGATAGGCTGTACCTTTAGGTAAAATTCTTGCATCAGCTGTAGGAACATGTGTATGGGTTCCTACAACAGCTGAAACTTTCCCATCAACATAATAAGCAAAGGCCATTTTCTCACTGTTAGCTTCTGCATGAATATCAATGATAATAGCATCGACATCCTGTTGTTTCAGAGGGTACTGGTTTAAAATTGCAGCGATAGAGAAAAATGGATCTGCAGGGGCGGGAGGTGGCATAAAAAGCTTTCCCATAATATTAATAACAACTAAAGTTTTGTTGTTGTGAAGTCTTACTTTTGTAATTCCAAGCCCTGGTTTATCAAGTTTATAATTAACGGGTCTTAAGAGCCTAGGCTCTTTTGCAAAATAGTTATTACTACACTTCTGATCCCAAGCATGATTTCCTGTTGTAATAACATCAACACCGCTCTCAAAAAATTCGTGAGCAATCTCTTGGGTAATCCCAAAACCACCTGCAGAATTCTCGGCATTAATAATCACAGCATCAAGCTGTAACTCAGAACGTAATTTAGGAACAAGGTCCATCACAATTGAACGCCCTTTTCGTCCTACAACGTCTCCACATGTTAAAATCTTCATGTAACTCCCCTAAAATTATAAATATTCTTTTCTGTAATAATCCATTGTAAACGCTCGTCATGAGGCTCGGTTGGAAGCCGATCTACGCCTAATATTTCATATGACAAACCAATGGTTACAATAGATTTCTTTGATTTCAAAGCTGTTATTGTTTGATCGTAATATCCTTTGCCGTAACCAAGCCTATAACCATATTTATCAAAACTGAGTAAAGAGATTAATAAAATATTAGGTTCAAGGGAGGGTTGGTTGTCAAAAGGTTCATATATTTTATAAGGGCCAATCTTAAGTGGATCTTCAAGACTCCATTTTCTAAAAAGAAGAATTTTTTCTTTTATGTTGGTTACGGGAAGAGCAAGCTCAAACTTTTGAAGAAATAAGCTTTTAAGTAGGTAACGAGGGTCGATTTCCTCTCCTCGGGGCCAATAACCTCCAATAATATCAAAAGGTTGAAACTCAAATAAATCGAAAATTTTTTCATTAATAAGTTGGTGGATTTTATTTAATTCTAATTTTGTTAAAGAATGACAGAATTTTTTTCTTTGTTCTTTCGCCCAGCTTCGCACAAGAAGCTTTTTTAACAGCATAAATACTTAACTTTCTAAATAACATGTAAAGGAAAAGCCATCATAACCGTCGATGAAAATTATCCTCGTGTGGCCTGCATTAGCAGGTGGGTACCATATGCCTGAGTCCACGAACTCTGGCAGGGACAGTTCCCTTAAGGATTGATATCGGCCCCAGGGAAATTGCATCTTACGTGAAACAACAGCCTTTCCTTTTTCATTATGTAATTTTTTAGTCTTAGTTTGCAAGTAGAACTATAAGAAAAGATCTTTTTCTAAGTGTTGCATTATGGCACTACTTTAAGAAGAGTTGCAGGGATAAGCTCGGCTTTCTTGACATAAAATTTTTATTTTCATAATTTTATAAAGTTAAAAACAATTGAATTGTAGGGAGTCATAAAGAATGAAAAATATTATAAGCATGGTTGCAGTAAGTACTTTAACTGTGTTGTCAGCTTGTAATCATAACCCTAATTGGGATCATGATTGCAACAGCAATTATTCCGTAAATGATCGTGAACTTGCAAGGTGTAAGGAAAGATTAAAAGAAAACGGACCTGTTGTGCCTAACACAGATGCTGTTACTGTTGATTCAACAAATACTCAAGCACCTACTCTTGAGCGCTTGGGGAAAGCTCATGATAGGAATAAAAACGATTAATTAAAAATAATCGTACGATTTAAAAGCGAGCTTTTTTAAGCTCGCTTTTTTTATGGATTGCTATTTTATGTCTTAATATTTAAAAAAATTCCTAAATTTTAACTTAAAAGGCGAATGTTAAAAAAGGTAATTGAAGCATTTCTAAGAATAAAGCTTGCTTATGCATTTGCTCTCTCGCTATTATAAATAATACATTATCAAATATTTAATTTTAACAGGGCAGGCTTTGGAACACGCTTTATATTTAAAAGAAACTTTAATAATTCTAATATCTGCTGTTGCAGTTGTTTCATTGTTTCAATGGTTACGGGCAAGCAGTATTTTAGGTTATTTGTTTGCTGGTTTACTCATAGGACCAAAAGCACTTGGTTTTATTAATACATTAGAAGGAACCAGATTCCTTGGTGAAATGGGTGTTCTATTCTTACTTTTCACAATTGGTCTTAAGATGCCTTTGCAGCGTTTGCAAGTTTTGAGACGCTATGTTTTTGGTTTAGGTTTATTGCAGGTACTTTGTACGTCAGCTCTTATAACAGTTGTATTATTATTTTTTAAAATTAAGCTAGAGCCTGCAATTTTAATTGGGACAGTCTTAGCATTGTCTTCTACAGCAGTTGGCATTCAAATCCTTTCTGAACGTGGAGATCTTGCTCTTCGTTTTGGACGTGTCTCTCTTGCAATTCTTCTTCTACAAGATTTATTTGTTGTTGTGCTTTTAATGCTTATTAGTGCCTTTAAAGAGGGTGCTCCAAGCTTACTAAGTATTTTAGGAATTTCCTTTCTTAAAACAACGATCGTCTTGTTCTTGATTATTCTTTTGGGACGTGTCCTTTTGAAGCCCATTTATAGAGTAATTGCTCAGCTTGGTAGCCAAGAACTTTTTGTGACAATGAGTTTATTAGTAATTTTAATAATCAGCGCTGCGACAGCGGCTGCTGGATTATCTTTAGAACTAGGCGCTTTTTTAGCCGGTATTCTATTATCTGAAACAGAATATCGGCACCAAGTTGAAGCAGATATCCAGCCATTTTATGGCTTGCTCATAGGCTTATTTTTTATGACATTGGGAATGAGTGTAGATCCATACTTTATCTTGCAGAATGTTAGCTTTATTTTAGCTGGTCTTTTGGGACTAATTGCCCTAAAAGGAAGCGTTATTCTAGGGTTAAGCCGTCTTTTTCATATCCCATTTTCTACAGGATTAAGAGTTGGTTTATTACTTGCTGGAAGTGGAGAATTTGCGTTTGTGGTTCTTTCCCCAGCAATTGAAGCAAAGATTATTTCTTTAGATCAAGGACAACTATTATTTGCAATAGTTGCGATCTCAATGGGGATTACACCTTTCTTAGCAATGCTTGGGCGATACATAGATGAACGTTGGATTGAAAAAGAAACAGAACAATCAATTGAAACACAAGTCAGTGAATGTGAAGACATAAGTAACCATGTTATTATTTGTGGTTTTGGTCGAGTTGGTAATATGATAGCGCATCTCATGAAAGAACAAGTGATACCTTTCCTAATTGTGGATAATAACTTATCAATTGTGTCTCAAGGGCGCATGGATGGATATCCTGTTTTTTATGGAGATGCAAGGCGTACACAGGTTTTAAGAGCCCTTGGAGCTAATCGCGCGCGTGCTATAGTGATCTGTTTGAATTCACGGAAAGGTGCTGTACGAATAGCTTTAACTATCAGAAAAGAATTTCCGCATTTACAAGTTTTGGTACGTTTAAGAGATGACGAGTATGAAAGCAAATTAACTCAAGCTGGAATAACAGTCGTACGTCCAGAAACATTTGAACCTAGTTTGCAGCTTGCTACAAAAGTTCTTGAAGCAACGGGGTATGAATATGAAGAAGCGCATCGGATAATAAACGGATTCCGTAAAAATTATGAAGCTTAAATAGCTCCTTTTTTTCTAAGGACAATTTATGCATGTAAGCGTCTGGATAAATTTTCATAACTTTCTAAATCTTTTGTAGGTCCCAGAGCGGTAAAAGTCAAAGGTCGGTTGAATATTGACGAGGCAACTTTCTGTGCTTTTTCAAGATCAACATTATCAATAAAAGTTAATATTTCTGAAGTTTTCAAAGATTGACCATAAATCATAATTTGCTGTACCAACTGATCACATCGTGAAGGTGTACTCTCTAAAGTCATCATAATTGAAGCCTTGAGCTGAGATTTTGCTCTTTTAAGTTCTTTTTCCGTTATAGTTGAGGAAAAAGTTAACAATTCTTCACAAACGACAGGTAATAAATCTTTTGCTTGTTGAGGATTTGCACTTGCATATATTCCAAATATACCATGATCACTAAATCCATTAATAAAAGCTTGTATTTCGTAGACGAGTCCTCTTTTTTCACGTACTTCTTGGAAAAGACGTGAAGACATTCCTCCTCCTAAAATGGTCGCCAAAATCGAGGTTGCGTAATAGTCTTCATGATTTATTTTTACAGAAGGAAAACCCATAATCAAATGAGCTTGTTCTAAATTTCTTTGAACTCTCAAATCTCCACCTTTATACTCAGCTTGTTTGAAACTAGAGACAGGATTGTTTTTGAGGTTAATAAATTTTTGAGATACAAGCTCAACAAACTTTTCGTGCTCAATTTTACCTGCCGCAGCAATAATCATGTTTGAGGTAGAATATTTGTTTTCAATATAATCGCGAATATTTTGTTGCGTGAAAGATTTAATAACTTGTTGTCGCCCAATAACTGGGTATCCTAAAGGGTGTGTTGGAAAAGCTGTTTCCTGAAAAAAATCAAAAACTATATCATCGGGTGTATCGTGAGTTTGAGAAATTTCTTGCAGTACGACAATTTTTTCACGCTCAAGTTCATCCTTCTTAAAGACAGAAAATTGTAGCATATCTGATAAAAGATCAACAGCGAGAGGGACATCTTCTTTTAAAGTGCGAGCATAATAGCAAGTATGTTCGCGCGAGGTATAAGCATTTAGATGACCGCCCACGGCTTCTATTTTTTCAGCGATCTCTTTAGAAGTATGCCGTTCTGTCCCTCTAAATACCATATGCTCAAGCATATGAGAAATTCCGTTTGTTTCATATGTTTCATGACGAGATCCTACTTTTACCCAAACGCCTAAGGCGACAGTTTCAACCGTATCAATAGTATCGGTTACAATTCTAAGACCATTTGAAAGTGTCGTTGTTTTTATTCTTGTCGTCATTTAAAGCCCATTTCTATCAGCTACTTTTTCGTCTAAAAATGTAATATATAACTCCTAAGGCTAGGGCGAGACTATACCAAGTTAACGCATATGCAAGATGAAAATTTCTTAGATTGCAATTAAGAGGAATGCTTAGAGGAAAGGTATGAATTTTAAAATTTTCGCTAGTACAAATATAAAAAGGTAAAAGGTTTCTAAGGTGTGCTTTTACTTTTATTTCATAAGGATCGATAAAATATAGTTCTTTAGATAGAAAATCGTTTTCCGGGGTAAAGAAATTTTTTTCCGAATTTAAACGAATAAAACCCTTAATTTTGAGATTTCCTAAAGGACGATAAATAATTTTTTCAGAAGAAGGAACCCACCCTCTATCAATTAAAAGAATTTCTCTCGTTTTTAAAAGAAAAGGCGTAATAAGGTGGTAACCCGATTGACCTTGGTAAGTTCTTCCTAAAAGTTTGAATTCTAAACTATATAAATACTGGCCTTCGACTATAACTGGCATGAATTCAAACTGCTTAATTTGATGGCTTGAAAGAGTTTTCAATTCTTGTATTAAAATAGGCGACATTTGAGAGCTTTGTTTAAGATTAGAAATTAAATCTTGTTTCCAATTCAGACGATATATTTGCCAATTTCCTAAATTTAAGAGAACAAAAACACCTATTAAAATTAAAGATGTTGAAACATATTTCTTAGTAAGTAAGGTCAATGATTAGATCCAGCCCAATAGATGCTTACGAATAAAAAGAGCCATATTACGTCAACAAAATGCCAATACCAAGCAGCTGCTTCAAACCCAAAATGATCATTTGCTGTAAAATGGCCTAAACGACCACGGAACCAGCAGGTAATTAAGAAGATAACGCCTATCAAAACATGGAAGCCATGAAAACCAGTAGCCATATAGAAGGTTGAAGGATAAATGCCACCTTTAAACGCAAAATCGGCATGTATATATTCATAAGCTTGTACACCTAGAAAGCTTGTACCTAATAAGATTGTGACCGCTAATTTCTCAAGACTGTCTTTTATTTTTCCTTCAAGCATATCATAATGAGCCCATGTTACTGTAGAGCCAGAAAGGAGAAGAATCAGCGTATTCAAATAAGGGAGATCAAAAGGATCAATCGTTTTTATATTTTTTGGAGGCCAAACGCTACCAATTTCTAATGTTGGCATCAAACTTGCATTAAAATAGGCCCAGAAAAAAGCAACAAAAAACATTAACTCTGAAGCAATAAAAAGCGAAATTCCCCATTTAAACCCATGTCGAATGACGTCATTATGTTCTGTTTTAGCTTCTTTAATTATGTCGCGCCACCATCCGATCATCGTAAAGGCTAAGAGGCCAAATCCTGCAAATAAAACATAAGAATTGAATTTACGCGCAGATAATATTGTCCCAATGACTATAATAAATGCAGAAAAAGCTCCCATAAACGGCCAGGGACTTGGATCGACAAGATGGTAAGGATGTTTTTTTGACATTTCTATTTAATCTTTTTAAAATTTTTAGACCACCAACTCATCAAGACTATGCCATCAAGAGGGTTAAAGGGAGGATGATCAAATTTATCCCAATATGCCAGAAAAATTTTATTAGAATGGTATAAAGGAATTACATAATGGTTCCATAATAGAACATGATCTAAAGCTTTGGCTATAGTAACAAGTTCTTCTGAGCTTTTCGTCATGGCTAACAGTCGACATAGTTCGTCAACTATAGGGTTTTTGATACCAATATAATTACGGCTTCCTTCTTGATCTGCAGCTTTTGATCCCCAATAAAGAGCTTGCTCATTTCCAGGCGAGAGTGTGTGTCCCCAGGTATGAATTGTCATGTCGTAATCAAAAGTTCC
Source organism: Caedibacter sp. 37-49 (assembly GCA_001898725.1). Lineage (GTDB taxonomy): Bacteria > Pseudomonadota > Alphaproteobacteria > Caedimonadales > Caedimonadaceae > Paracaedimonas. The sequence continues at coordinate 90,404 of MKUV01000008.1, read as the reverse complement.
TAAGCGACGTTCATACTGTGTTGCATCAACAGTGCGAACCTTTGCATGAATTCCAAGAAATTTTAGATTTTTAACATAAGCTAAAGTAATTTTTTCATCTTCAGGTCGATAAAGAATGATTTCGAATTCAAAAGGTCTTTTTGTTTCTTTATGTATAAGTTTTGAGTCATGAATTTCCCAACCACATTCTTGTAAAAGATCCCTCGCTTTTTTTAAATTTTTTCTTAAGTTAACTTTTGTACCTGCAATAGGAAGAGAGTAGGGAGTTGAAAATAACGAAGATGGAAGATTTTGTTTAAATTTTAGTAAGATTTTTAAAACATCTCCTTGAGGTATACCATCATTGGCGAGGATAGTATTGTCAAAATAACTTTTCGTTCTGGTAAAACAATTATGGAATAAAGATTGATTTAACCATTCAAAATCAAATGCGTACGAGAGAGCATGTCGAACTTTTTCATTTTTAAATAAATCTTTGCGTGTATTAAAAATAAAGGCTCTCATCCCAACAGGTCTTTTGTGATTAAGTTCCATTCTAATAACTTTTCCTTCTTTTATGGCAGGAAAATTATAATTTTCAATCCACTGGCCTGGTTCTGATTCACCTCTTATATCATACTCGCCAGCTTTAAAAGCTTCTAAAGCAACTTTTGAATCACGGTAATAATCAAATTGGACTTCTGAAAAATTATAAAATCCAACATTAACAGGAAGATTTTCTCCCCAATAATTAGGACGCCGCTCATAACTAATTCTGTGACCCATTTTTAAAGTCTTAATTTTATACGGGCCGCTTCCAGGAATTTCTTCATGCGTTACTTTTTCAAAGTCACGACCTTTAAAAAAGTATTTTGGCAAAATAGGGAGAAGACTGATAAGCATAGGGGCTTCAGGATCGAATGTTCCGTCGTTGCTATCAGCTAGAAATGAGAATTTAACTGTATAATCATTGATTTTTTCAACCTTAGCGATCTTTTTGAAAAATAGACGGTAATTTGCAAGTCCTTTTTCTTTTAAAGTTTCAAAACTAAAAATAATATCATCCGCTGTGATAGGGCTATCATTGGGCCATTTAGCTTTGGGGTTTAAGTAGAAAATGATCCAAGACCGATTTGGGGCCAGATCAACAAATTCAGCAATCAATCCGTAAAGTGAAAAAGCTTCATCAGGGGAACGTTTCATAAGACTTTCAAAGACTAAGCGTTCACTAAAAATACTAAGGCCAGCAGGAGGTGTTCCTTTAATGACATACGGATTAAGGCTGTCAAAAGTGCCAGTGACACCGAGACAAAGTTTCCCACCTTTTGGAGCATCAGGATTGACTGTAGAGAAGTGAGTAAAGTTTAAGGGATATTTAAGTTTCCCATGCATGGCGATGCCATGTTCTTTACAAACACTTTGAGATATAAAAAGAACTTCTAAAGTCATGAAAAACAGAAAGAGGCGATACAAATAGGACATTTTAAACCTTGCAAATAAAGATTGTTAAACAGATTAGAATAATTTAATGGGAATCTTCAAGCCATTTGCGCATTTTTTTTCCTAAAAAATCGACTTCTTTTAAAATAGATTTTGGGGCACAGACAATCTTTTCGTAGCAGATTTGTTTTCCTTGAGGATCAGATACGAAGCTTCTGAAGCTGATCTCGTTTTCATTTAAATATTGTGCAAGTCCGCCAACGGGGGTGCGACAGGAGCCATCAATTGCACGTAAAAAAGTTCTTTCAACTTCAATACAAAATCCTATCTTTTTATCATGAATATGCATGAGAATTTCGTAGATTATAGTATCATCTTGACGGCATTGTATACCTAGTGCGCCTTGTGCAAGAGCTGGTATAAAGAGATCTATCTCAAGAGGAACAATATTTTCTAATTGATTCAATCTCGAAAGGCCAGCGTAAGCTAAAACTGTCGCATCAGCATAGCCATCTTGAATTTTTTTTATGCGCGTTCCTACATTTCCTCTTAGGGGAACAATTTTAAGGTCTGGTCTTAAATGCATCAGCAAGGCGTGCCTTCTTAAGGAAGAAGTGCCAACAGTTGCACCAAAAGGTAAACTTTCAAGCGTATAATTATATTTTGAAACTAAGACATCACATGGATTCTCTCGCACTGGAATGCAGGGAATAACGAGATTTTCTGGAAGATATGTTTCTACATCCTTCATAGAATGGACGGCAAGATCAATTTCTTTTCGCAAAAGAGCTTCTTCAATTTCTTTGGTAAATAATCCCTTTCCTCCATAATTTGAAAGAGGCGCATGACTTAATGTATCCCCACTTGTTTGATAGGTTTTTATTTCAACATTATTATGTCCTTGCTTCTGTAAAGCGACTTTGACAATATCAGCTTGCTTTAATGCCAAAGGGCTCTTTCGAGTGCCAAGAATAATAGGACGCATTTTAAACTTCTTTTTAATTTGAGATTCACGTCATTAAAGCATAGATTGAGGATGAAACAAGTCACTTTTTGTCCTTATAAATAAATTAACGGTGGTGTATTTTTTTAATGTTGGTTCTAGGAATTGAAACAAGTTGTGATGAAACTTCTGCAGCAGTTGTAAGTTCGGAAAGAAAGATTCTTTCAAATGTTCTAATTTCACAAATAGATGAGCACAAGACTTATGGTGGAGTTGTTCCTGAAGTAGGTGCACGAGCTCATTTAGAAGTTCTCGAAACAATAATTTCTCAAGCTTTACAGCAAGCAAATGTTACCTTAGATGATTTAGAAGGCATTGCTGTAACTGCAGGACCAGGCCTTATAGGAGGCGTTTTTGTTGGAGTAACGATGGCTAAAGCTATTGCTGCTGCAAAAAAGATTCCCTTTCTTGCTATTAATCATCTTGCCGGTCATGCCTTAACTGCACGTCTTGCTGAACCTTTAGACTTTCCTTATCTGCTTTTGCTTGTTTCCGGGGGACATAGTCAACTGTTGATAGTAAAAAGTGCATTAGAGTACATTTTGCTAGGAACAACTTTAGATGATGCCGTTGGTGAAGCCTTTGATAAAGTTGCAAAAATCTTAGGTTTGTCTTATCCAGGAGGTCCTTCTATTGAACGGTTAGCAAGATTAGGAGACCCTAAAAAATTTGGTTTGCCGCGTCCTCTTTTGCACCATAAGGATGCATCTTTAAAATGTTCATTTTCATTTTCTGGATTAAAAACAGCTGTGCGTCAAGAAATAGCAAAATTACCTTTTATGCAAGAAGAAGATTGCCAAGATATGGCCGCATCTTTTCAAACAACTGTTATTGACATCCTTACGGATCGTTCTTCTAATGCTTTAGAGGTTTGTTTACATCAGGGAATTGCACTGAATGCCTTTGTTGTCGCTGGTGGCGTTGCATCAAATCAGTCATTGCGAGAGGCGTTACAAAAAGTTTGTCAAAACTTTGGAATAAAATTTATTGCACCACCTGCTGTTTTATGTACAGATAATGCTGCGATGATTGCTTGGGCTGGTATTGAAAAATTGAGATTAAAAGCAATAGATGCATTAGATTTTGCGCCTAAACCACGCTGGCCACTTGAGTCTATAAAAGGGGGAGAATAATGACGACTGTTAGTGTTTTAGGTGGAGGTGCTTGGGGGACTGCACTTGCCTTGGTAGCTGCTAGAGCAGAGAATAAAACATGCCTTTGGATGAGAGATCCAAATAGTGCTGAGCAGATAAAAAAATCCAGAGAAAACCAAAAAGCTCTTCCAGGGATTATCCTTCCTGAAGATCTGACAATTACTGCTTCACTTAAAGATGCTTTAAGCGCAGATATAATCCTTTTAGCTATTCCGGCTCAAACCGTTAGGACATTTGTTCAGCATATTAAAAAGGACATCCCTAAGAATAGTTATCTTGTTATATGTTCAAAGGGGATTGAGATAGGTACGGGTTTACTCATGAGCGAGATAATTTATGAGATTCTTCCTGAAATTTCTGTCTCAGTTTTATCAGGCCCTACTTTTGCTCGCGATGTAGCAATAGGCCAGCCAACAGCTGCTACGCTATCGACAAGAGAAATTGAGTCAAGCCGATGGTTAGCGAGTACATTAAGTAGCCAAAACTTTAGAGTTTATCCTTCAAATGATATTGTTGGTGTTGAAATTTCTGGCGCACTCAAAAACGTCATTGCAATTGCTGCTGGAATTGCAACTGCAAGGGGTTATGGGGATAGCGCACGTGCTTCACTTATTACGCGTGGTTTAGCAGAAATTACGCGTTTGGGGATGGCTAAAGGGGCTCATCCTGAAACCTTTTTAGGGCCATCAGGTGTTGGAGATATTGTATTAACTTGCACTTCGAACCAATCCAGAAATATGTCTTTAGGAATTGCTATTGGACACAATAATATTGTTACTGAAGCAATGCTTAAAGCATGTTTGTTAACAGAGGGTGTTTTTACCGCTAAAGCTGCAATTGAGTTGGCATCCATTTTAGAAGTAGAATTACCCATTTGTATGGGGATCAATAAAATTTTACATCATCAAAGTTCAATTGATGGTGAAATTGTAGCACTTTTGTCACGTCCTCTTAAAACTGAATTACATTCTCATTAGGAGCGAACATGTCAAAATGGTTATTGAAAACTGAACCTGAGTCTTGGTCATGGGAACAGCAAATTCAACATAAAGTAACTGCTTGGGATGGTGTAAGAAATTATCAAGCAGCCAATAATATGAAACAAATGCAAAAAAATGACTTATGTTTTTTCTATCATTCAGGGAAAGAGAGAAAAATTGTTGGTATTGTAAAAGTAATTAAATCGGCTTATCCCGATCCTTTTGATAAGACAGGGCATTTTGTATGTGTTGACGTCCAATTCGAAAGAGAATTGAAAAATCCAATATTGTTAAGCGATATAAAAAGGATAGCAGATTTTTCTCATCTTCCGCTCGTTCGTCAATCCCGTCTTTCAGTTATGGAAATAGATGATCAATCCTGGGATTACTTGTGTCAAATGGGAGAAGAATTTTAATGTTGAAAGGGGTCTCTTTTTGGGAAAGTTTGATTAGTTTTTTAGTCTTATTAATTTTACCTATAAGTACTTTTTCCTCTCGTGGTGTTGTACCGCTTTTTTTTATTTTACTCGTAAGTCAATGTGGGTATTTGGTAAGTCGCCAAAAACACGTCCATTTTAAAAATTTTTTTAAAATTTTTAAACGTAACCACCTATTTATTGCTCTAGGGTTGTTCCTTTTATGGTCTTTATTAAGTGTTATTTGGTCATTAGATCCAAGGCAAACTTTTCAATTGTGGATAAAACTTTTATGTTTATTTTTAGCAGGCATAACTATGACGGTATTATCTCAAGATTTTGAGGCACATTTTAAAAGGCGTTTATTATGGTCACTTAGTTTAGGTATTATCATTACAAACAGTTGGTTATTAATAGAAATAATTAATCAAGGGAAACTAATAGCTTTAATTAAAGGAAAGGATTTTCATTTAACGTCTTATAATAAGGCTCTTTCTCTAGAAGTTATGCTTATTTGGCCTATAGTTGCTTCTTGTTATTATTTTTTAAATACCAGGTTAGATAAAGAATTTAAATATCTCGTATATATATTTCAATTTTCTTTTATATTTCAGACAATTATCGTAGTTTTATCTTTAGATGCAACAACGGTAAAAATAGCTTTTCTTATCGGCATAATAATAGGGGCATTCTCTTTAATAATGAACCGACTAATGCCATGGCTTCTGTTAAGTGTTTGCGTCGTATTTTTTATAACATCACCTTTAATATATAAAGAGATTTTTACATCTGATAGGGTTGCTAACATAACCCAAAATTTTATTAAAAAACCTAGTTTTTATCATCGTTTACATATTTGGCACTTTGTTTCTAAAAATATTCTTTTAAAACCATTGACTGGTTGGGGTTTAGATGCATCGCGCAGTAAATATTTTTCACAAACAATATTAGAAGACGAAATCAAGAAGAAAACACCTCTTTTAAATATCTTTGAATTGGAATTACTGCCTCTACATCCTCATAATTTTCCTTTGCAGATGTGGTTAGAATTAGGGTTTCCGGGTATAATCTTAGCCCTTTATTTAATAGGTTTAATCCTTATTAGTATTAATAAAATTTTTAAGAAAAAATATAATCGAGCAGCTGCTTACGCAGCATTTTCAACCTCATTATTCGTAAGCATGGGAAGTTATGGAATATGGCAAAGTTGGTGGATTAGCGGGTTGTGGTTGATAGTAATTTTTGTAAGATTTTTAGAAAGTAAAGATGGTTAAACTATTAGTTACTGGCGCTTCAGGTTTTGTAGGGCAAGCTTTATGTCCTTTCTTGAAAAAAAAAGGCATGATTATTAAAGCTGCATTGCGGAGGCAGCCAGTTGAATATCCTTATGACTATTCACTTATTAATGATATTGCGAACGAAGAAGAATGGGTGCAAGCATTAGATGGCGTTGAGGTAGTTATTCATCTTGCAGCCCACGCACATGGCGTTAAGCAAGGAAATTATTCAAAACGCCAACAGGATGTTTGTAATCTATTTAATATTAATGTAACAGGTACAAAAGCATTGGTTCAAGCTTCTTATAAGGCTGGAGTAAAGCATTTTATTTATTTGAGTTCCATTAAAGTGAATGGAGAGGAAACTCATATAAAGCCATTCGTTGAACAAGATGTTCCTATGCCAATAGATGAATATGGTGAGTCAAAGTTACAAGCAGAAGAAGCTATTAAAGGTTACTGTCAAGATAACAAGATGAGTTATACAATTTTGAGACCTCCGCTCATCTATGGGCCAAAAGTAAAAGGCAATTTTTCTGATCTATTGGCTATAAGTGCTTCAAAATTGCCTTTACCATTTTCAGCACTTAACAATAAGCGTAGTTTAATTTATATTGAAAATTTATTAGATATTATATATTTAGCTTTGATGAATCCAAAGGCAAGAAATGAAACTTTCTTATTATGTGATGGAGAAGATTTATCGGTTCAGGAACTCATTACCTGTATGCGAAATATTATGAATGTACCTAAAAATTTATGGTATTGCCCTTTAATTATTCTTGAGCTTATTTTTAAAATCTTAAAAAGACAACAAGCGTTCTTAAGGCTGTCATCGCCTTTACAAGTGAATAATCAAAAGATACGATCTGATCTAGGTTGGCAGCCACGTTTTTCGATAACCCAAGGCTTAGAAGAAACCGTTAGATGGTTTTTATCTAGTAAAAAACAAAATTTTTAGGTTACGTTATGAGACCAAATTTAATGGCTGTTAAATTTTTAAAAAAAGCATCCAATATTTTCAAATTTATTGATCGTAAATATATTGTAATTTTCTACGATTTTTTAATGTCACTTATGGCACTTCCTTTAGCTTTATGGATACGTGTTGGGGCTGACATTATAAATTATCCTTCAGATTTTATTATTAAACATATGCTTGTTTTCAGTTTATTCTCAATAAGCATATTTTTATGGTTAAGAACTTACAGTGCAATGTGGCGATATGTTTCTCTATATGAAGTTATGACGATCGTTATCTCTGTTACTTGCTCAGTCCTGCTTTATATTCCTGCTATGGTGGTAATGTCACAAACAATCATAATGCCTCGCTCGGTGATTATTCTTGTGTGGGGGCTTAATATTAGCCTTTTAAGTGCAGGTCGTTTTATATACCGTATCCTTCAAGATTATATTTCTTTTCAAGAAGAAAAATTCTCGGTGCCACAAGATGCTCTTTCTCGATTACTTTTAATTGGTATTTCAGATCAAACAGGCCATTTCATTCAAGACGTTCATCGGTATGCAAAGCATACATATCAGATAGTTGGCATTATTGATTGTGCTCATCATCGATTGGGCGGGAAAGTGCATGGCGTAGAAGTTATAGGAACGGTAGATGATTTAAAGAAAGTTGTTTCTCATCTAAATGCAACTGGGAATCCTCCTAATTATTTTGTGATTACAGATCCTGAACTTAAGGGAGAACCTTTAAGAAAAATTATAGAAATTACTAAGAATCTAAAAGTCGATGTTGCTCGTGCCCCAAAATTAACTGATTTCAAAAAATCACCTTCTCGAAATATTGAAATGGAACCTATTTCTATTGAGGACTTGTTACATCGTCCAGAGGTGATTTTGGATCGCAAAAGTATGCATGATTTTATTCATGGAAAAAGAATCATGGTAACCGGTGCTGGCGGAACGATAGGTGGTGAGCTTGTAAGGCAAATTGCGGATTTTGGGCCGCTTCACTTAAGTTTGGTTGATCATTCAGAATATTCACTCTATTCATTAGATCTTCATCTTACAGAAAAATCTCCCTCTTTATCTCGTTCAATTTGCTTAGCAGATGTTTCTGATACTAAACGTATAAATAATCTTTTCAATATTGAGAAACCTGAAATAGTTTTCCACGCTGCTGCGCTCAAGCATGTTCCAATTGCTGAAGCAAATGCAAATGAAACAATCCTAACGAATGTAATAGGAACTAAAAATATTGCTGAGGCTTGTCGTGCTTTTAAAGTGAAAGCCATGGTCTTTATCTCAACGGACAAAGCAGTTAACCCAATAGGTGTGATGGGCGCAACAAAGCGTCTGGCTGAAAGTTATTGCCAAGCTTTAGACGCCCTTAATGAAGGAACAAAATTTGTTACGACAAGGTTTGGGAATGTTTTAGGATCTACAGGATCGGTCGTACCTTTATTTCAACGTCAGATTAGTCGAGGTGGGCCTATCACGTTGACAGATCCAAATATCCGTCGTTACTTTATGTTAGTACGTGAAGCCGTCGAGTTGGTTTTACAAGCTGCAGCACTTGGCTATGGAAGTAACAAATCAAACGGACAGATCTATGTGCTTGAAATGGGGGAATCAGTTAAAATCAAAGATTTAGCGTATCAAATGATTTTGTTAGCAGGTTTGACACCGGAGAAGGATATCAAAATTAATTATACAGGCTTAAGGCCTGGTGAGAAACTCTATGAGGAACTTTTTTATGAAACTGAAAAATTAGTTCCTACCTCTTGTCCGGGTTTAATGTTGGCTTCTCCTCAAGTGTTATCTTATAAAGTTTTGCAAGATAAAATAAATGAGCTTGAGACAACCGCACGAGCTCGTGAAACGGTAAAAAGTTTAAATCTTTTAAGAGATCTCGTTCCAGAGTATAAGCAAACACATGTTAAAGAGACCAAGAAAAAAGGTACGAGTATTCTTCAGAAGATTTAATTATTATATTGATTTAAAAAGAAAATTTCTTATAAGTTTTATTTTATTATAAATGCATTTGGCTCTAAAAATATATTGAAAGAGTATTAATCTAGAAAAAATTCTGACCTGAAATTCTTATTGATTAACGCCTTACAAATCAGGTATGAAGAAGCTTGTTAAACCAAAACTGAACAGGAGTTTAAAATGACTGCGGTTGGAACTTTAAGAGTTGAGCCTCGTAATAATTCGGGTCGAGGAGCTTCAAGAGCGCTTCGTAACGAAAACAAGATCCCCGGAATTCTTTATGGGGGAAATAAAGAGAACGTTCTTGTGACGGTTGATCCCCGAGATGTGATGAAAGGACTTCATCACGCGGGTTTTTATTCTACAATTTTTGAATTGAATCTTAATGGCAAAGTTGAAAAAGCTTTGGTCCGTGATGTACAATTTCATCCCGTGACAGATAACCCAATACACATTGATTTTTGGAGAGTAAGTAAAGACTCGAAAATTCATCTTAGCATCCCTGTTGTGTTTATCAATGAAAACAAGTGTCCTGGAATTAAACGTGGCGGCGTTTTGAACATTGTTCTTCATACACTTGATGTGACTTGTTTAGCTGAGAATATTCCAGAGCAGATTACTGTTGATCTTGAAGGTTTAGAAATTGGGGCCAGCGTACATACAGCTTCTATTGCGCTTCCAAAAGGTGTAGTTGTTACGCATCCTGAACGTGACAATACGTTAGCAACGATTGTTCCTCCAACAGTACAAACTGACGGATCTTCTGCTGCTGAAACTACGGAATCTTCCGCATCTTAAGGAAGAGTCCAATGCTTTTAGTGGGCTTGGGTAATCCTGGTCCTGAATATGCTTTGAATCGGCATAATATAGGATTTTTGTGTATCGATTTCATAGCCCACTATTATGATTTTAATAATTTTAAGCGTCATGGGCAGGGATTATTTTCAGAGAAAATAATAGATAACCAGAAGGTATCTCTTTTTAAACCTCTGACTTATATGAATAGGTCTGGGATTGCTATTTCTGAGTTTGCATCATTTTTTAAAATTCCGTTGGAAGACATTCTTGTTATTCATGATGAACTTGATTTAGAGTTTGGTCGCTTGAAAGTTAAACAAGGTGGTGGGAATGGTGGACATAATGGTTTAAAGAGTATCGATGCTCATCTAGGAAAAGACTATTGGCGTCTTCGAATAGGTATAGGGCATCCAGGTTCTAAAGAAGTCGTAACCCCTCATGTTTTAGGAAATTTTACTAAACATGAAGAAACACAACTTGAAAATGTAATGAGTGCAATTCAAGAAAATTTTCTTTTTTTGCTTAAAAAAGAAATGACAACGTTTATAAATAATGTATCGGTAAAATTAAAATAAGTTAGGAAACACATGGGATTTAATTGTGGTATTGTTGGTCTGCCTAATGTTGGGAAGTCCACTCTGTTTAACGCCTTAACTGCAACGGCAGCAGCTGAAGCAGCAAATTATCCTTTTTGTACCATTGAACCAAATGTTGGGCGCGTGGGTGTCCCCGATGTTAGGCTTAACAAGCTTGCTGAAATAGCGCAATCGGCGAAACTTATTCCCACGCAACTTGAGTTTGTAGACATTGCAGGACTTGTAAGAGGAGCAAGTCGTGGTGAGGGCCTAGGAAATCAATTTTTAGGACATATTCGTGAAGTTGACGCAATTATTCATGTTTTAAGATGTTTTGAAGATACAGATATTACGCACGTAGAAGGCTCTGTTGATCCTTTAAGAGATGCAGAAATTATTAATACTGAATTGATGCTTGCAGATTTAGACAATTTAGAGCGTCGTTTGAGTACATTACAGAAGAAAGTTAAAGTAGGAGATAAAGATTCTCAGAAGCAACTAAGTCTACTTGAGAAGATTAAACCCATATTGGAAGCCGGCAATCCGGCACGTTATGTTACGTTGGATGAAACAGAAAAAGACACGTTTAAACAATTACAACTTTTGACTGGAAAACCTGTTTTGTACGTTACAAATGTTCGAGAAGATGAAGCTGCTTCTGGGAATAATTTTACGGCACAAGTAGCAGAAATGGCCAAAAATGAGAAGGCTCATTCAGTCGTTATTTCAGCGGCAATTGAAGCTGAAATTATAACGTTAGAGAATCTTGAAGAGAGACAAGTTTTTTTAGAAGGTTTAGGTCTTAAAGAGACAGGTCTAGCTCGCGTAATAAGACAAGGGTATTCTCTCTTAAATCTTTTAACCTTTTTCACAGTAGGACCTAAAGAAGCAAGAGCTTGGACTGTTCGGCAAGGAGCAAAAGCACCGGAAGGTGCAGGTGTAATTCATAGTGATTTTGAAAGAGGTTTTATATGTGCGGAAACCATTTCATACGAAGACTATATTACATTTCAAGGCGAACAAGGCGCTAAAAGTGCAGGTAAAATGCGCCAAGAAGGAAGAGATTACTTCATTCAGGATGGGGACGTATTTCATTTTCGTTTCAATGTTTAATAAGTGTTAGGCTTATAGTGTGATAAGTATTGCGGTAGAATAGATTCGAGTGAATGAGGACTTATCCCTAAATTTTTGCAGGTTAAATGTTCTTTGTTAGCAATATTATCATTTTCCAGCATTTTTACTTGGTCTCGTGTTAAAATGGGTGTAGGGAAAAATTCGCAAAAAAATCCAAGAATTTTAGCAACGAAATAAGGGATAGGAAGAAGTAAACGTTTACGTTGAGTGGTTTTGAGGATGAGCTCAAAAAGTTCTTTAAATGAATATATCTGAGGTCCCCCAAGTTCATAAATTTTCCCTTGAGTTTCTGGGTGCTTTATAGCTATTAACATCGCTTCGACAACATCTTCTATATAAATGGGTTGAAGGCGCGTTTTTCCTCTTCCAATTAAGGGCAGAATAGGTGAGAAACGGCTCATTTCTGCAAAAGTATTAAAGAAATGATCATGAGGTCCAAAAACTAAACTTGGGCGGAATATAGTGGCATCAGGGTAAGCCTTAAGAACAGCTTCTTCACCTATGATTTTAGTTTTTGCATACTTTGAGTTTGCGCTAGAAGCTGGAGTTAAAGCAGACATGTGTAAAAGTCTTTCAACTCGTTCTTCAGCAGCGCTTTCTGCAATAGTTCTTGCGACTTCAATATGAATTTTTTCAAAAGTTGAGTTTCTCTTTTCAAAAAGAATCCCTAGCAGATTAATAATAATGTCTGAGCCTATGCAACAAGACTTGATAGCCTTTTTATCACCTATATTCATCTTAATAAGGGTAATTTGGCCAACATGTCCTAATGTTTTTAAAAATAAAGCTTGGGTAGGGGCACGCACGGGCACTCGAATAATTGCTCCTTCACGTGCAAGTTTTTGGATAAGACTGCGACCAATAAAGCCGGACCCCCCAAAAATAGTAACATGCTTTCCCTGCATAAAATCTCTCTTATTTTTGATAATTTACCATATTACATTACAAGCGACAACGTTCTATAAGCTAAGAACGTCAACTAAAGAAATTCTGCCTGATCCTTTAGAACAGCTTCTAAGTTGATCTTGAGCAGGTGCCCATCCACATAAATGAATTATTTCAAGAGTAACCTTCAAACGTTTATAGTGATCTAAATAATAATCCTGATAAAATTTTTCTGCTAATTTAAATAATGTTTTAGGCGGTATTTTTAAAGATCGTTCACTTAAATAATTGCTCTCTCCTAAACATTTAATTTCTTTAAAGATGTTAAGAAGGGAAGAGTAACTAAAGTGTATTAGGTCACGATCTACAACAGGCAATGTAAAACCAGCATGTTGTATGAGGTCTGAGGAAGTTTTGAGATCAATCATAGGGATCACACGAGGACTCGCACCTCCTGTAAGTTTGATCTCACTGTTCAAAAGGGCTTCTCTTGCTTCTATGAGAGTATCACCACCTACAAAACTAGCTAAGAAAAGTCCATCAGGTTTTAGTATTCGTTTATATTCGGTAAGAGCTTTTGGAATATTATTAATATGATGAAATGAATTGCAAGATATTGCTAAATCAAATGTTTCATTAGGAAATGGAAGCTGTTCTTCGTGACAAACGGTTAAGTAAAGATCGAGAATATTTTTTGAATAAACAGGAATAATATTAGCAATTACTATGAATGATCTTGGGTGTGTAAGTGTTAAAAGTTTTAAAAACTTATTAGAAAATTCACCATACAAAAAAATAGATTTATACTCTTTTTTTATGAATTGAAGTCTGTTAATAAATTCTTTTTCGAAAAATTTGATCCACACATCATATTCTTGAGAAACTTTTAGAGCTCTTTCCTTTAAGAGTTTAATTCGAGTTACATCGAAAATGGGATTTAAAGTAGCGTACGCCATATTAATCTATTTAATTGGAAAGTTTTGTTAAAAGAATATTAACCTGCCATAATTATATTAAAGCTAAAAAATTGATCTTCTAATTTTCTACAGAGTGCATGAAAGAACACATTTTTCTCGTAAAAATCTTATTCAATAAAATCTTTTATTTTTCTGTGTTGTATTCAGATAAGTCTGAGGCAACTTTCTTACGGCTTAAAAAGGTATAAATTGCAGGAACCACAAACAAGGTAAACAATGTTCCTAGAGTCATACCACCAACAATCACTAAACCAATAGGGCGTCTGCTTTCAGCACCTGCACCACTGGCAAATGCAAGTGGGACAGCGCCTAAAACCATCGCGAATGTTGTCATAAGGATTGGTCGCAAACGAAGGCGAGAAGCTTCGATAACTGCATCAAGACGGCTTAACCCATCTGCTTTTAGCTTATTAGCAAAGTCGACGATCAGAATACCATGTTTAGTAATAAGCCCTATAAGAGTAATTAAACCAATCTGACTATAAAGGTTAATAGTCTGCCCAAAGATTTTTAAGAGAAAAATTCCGCCTGCAAGCGATAAGGGTACGCTAAAGAGAATTATAAGAGGATCAATATAGCTCTCATACTGAGCAGAAAGAACTAAAAATATAAAGATAAGAGCAAGGCCAAAAATTAAAAGAATATTAGAGCTTTCTTCAAGATATCTGCGGCTTTCACCTGCGAAATCTATGCGAGTACCCTCAGGAAGCATCTTGTAACCTTGTTCTTTTATAAGCTGTAAAGTATTACCAAGACTAAAGCCATCACGTAGTTTAGCACTGAACGTAACAGATCTTAATCCAGAGAAGTGAGAGATAGCTGTAGGTGCTAAGCGTTTAGAAATCTCTACAATTTCTGATAAAGGGACCATAGTTTCTTTTCGATCTTTTGAACCGCGTAAGAAAACCATAGAAAGATCATCTGCACTACGGCGATAATCTTCTTCTAGCCAGACTTTAACATTATAAAGTTTATTTTCACGTTTAAATTTACTTGGAGAACGACCACTAATAAGTGTATCAAGGCTTTCTCCAATTGTAGAAACATCAATGCCTAAAGAGGCTGCTTTATCGCGGTCGACTGTCACAACAAGTTCTTGCCCTTCTGCACCATAGTCTGCATAAATATCTTGAAGTGCACCTAATCCATGCAATGTTTTCATAAAACCATCAGCCATTTCAACAAGTTCTTTGTAAGTTTTTGTGGTTTCAATTACAACTTCGACCGGCGTATCTGTTAAACCTCCAACAAGAGATTTACCACCTACGCTTGGCGTGACACTTAACCCTGTAACATCATACATAGGATCTCGTAACCCTTCGACAATTTCCTGACTTCGACGTTTTCTTTTTTCCCAAGGCGATAAAACACCTAAGATGGTTGATTCACCTGGTACGTTGACCAAGGTTAATCTTTTTTCCATTTCAGGAATCCCTTTCATAATACTATCAACCTGAAGCATATATTTGTTTGTAAAATCAATATTAGCCCCGTAAGGTGGAATAGCGCGCGCATTAACAATACCTTGATCTTCTCTTGGAATGAGTTCGGAAGGCATTTCCCTAAAAATGTAATATCCGAGGCTTGCAATAATTAATCCTATTCCTAACACAGTCCATCTCTTTACAAGAGCCTTTTTTAAGAATGTTTCGTAGAGAACATCAATATAGTCAAGGACTTGACCACTTTTAACTTCAAATACATCCCAGTATTTAGCAAAAAGATTATTCGTATGGCGCGTAGGGTTGGATGTGTGAGAAGTTAATAATCGACTGCACATCATAGGAGATAAAGTTAATGCCACAAAACCGGAGATAAGAACTGAACCTGCTAAAGTTAATGCAAACTCAGTAAATAGTCTTCCAGTTTGCCCTGTTGATAAAGCAATTGGTGCATAAACAGCAGCAAGTGTGATCGTCATTGCAACGACGGCGAAACTAATTTCTTTGGCACCTTTAAAGGCTGCTGTTATAGGATGCATCCCATCTTCTATATGTCGATAGATATTTTCCAAAACGATAATTGCGTCGTCCACGACGAGTCCAATTGCAAGGACGAGAGCAAGAAGCGTAAGTGTATTAATTGTAAAGCCAAGTGCATACATTAAAGCAAATGCGCCAATAAGAGAAACAGGGATCGTCACAATTGGAACAATTACAGCTCTGAATGAGCGTAAAAATGCTAAAATAACCAAGATTACAAGTACTGTTGCTTCAAATAGAGTATGATAAACTTCTTCGATAGAACGCTCGATATAGACAGTTTTGTCATTAGCAATTTCCATTTTCATACCTCTTGGAAGACCTTCTCTTAAGCGAGGAAGTTGCTTTTTTACAGCACGAGCAATATCAAGAGGGTTGGCAATAGATTGTTTTATTAAACCAATAGCAACAGCATTTTTATCATTAAATCTTACGCGACTACGCGTATCGATGGCATCTAATTTTGCTTCACCAACATCTGATAAACGAACAAGATAACCATCACGTTCAAAGATAATTAAGTTATTAAAATCTTTCTCAGTGGAAAGAGCAGCTTTTGTCGTAACAGTGATCTCACGATCTTTTGTAATAATACGTCCAGCAGGTTTCTCAATGTTCTGCTTTTTCAAAGCTTGAGCTACATCTTCTGCAGTTACCTGATACGAGGCCATCTTGACAGGATCAAGGTAAATATGCATTTCATACTCACCACCGCCAAAGATTTCAACGCTTGATACACCATTAATCACTTCAAGTTGGCTTTCTAAAAAGCGACGCGCATAGTCGGCAATATCTTTGGTATCGTGTCTATCGCTAAAAACGGCAAGATACATAAAAGGAAAAGCGTCGGCGTCAGCTTTTTTAATGCGTGGGTCACTCACATCATTAGGAAGTTTATTGCGAATACGGCTGATTCGATCACGAACATCGTTTGCTGCAGCTTCAATAGGACGGTTCAATTCAAAAACAAGCGTAATTCGACTTTCTTCAACTTCACTGCTTGAAGTCATAAGATATAGTCCTTCAATACCTGATAACGCATCCTCTAAAGGTTTTGTAACTTGAGCTTCGATAATTTCAGGACTTGCCCCTTCAAACTGCGTAATAATACTAATTTTTGGTTCATCTACGTTGGGATATTGACGTACTTGAAGACGTGTCCAAGTTACAATTCCTAAAAGAATAATAACAAGGCTCATCACAGTAGATAATACAGGGCGACGAATACATATGTCTGTTAAGTTCATATTGAATTAACTTTCTTTAAACATTAAAGGTAAACATTATTTTTTACCTTGAGGTTTTTTTATTATTGTTAGAATTGTTTGATTCTTTCGAATCTTCTTCCTTCTTTAAATCTTTTTCCATTCCTTCATAAACGACAGGAATGCCGTCACGAATTTTGTTTTGACCTACTGTTACAACAACATCTCTTTCTTGTAAACCACGGACAATTTCAATGTTATCACCTTCCTGGATTCCTGTTGTTACTGGAAAACGATAGGCAACGCCATTAAAAACTTTATAAACAAATTCTTCATCGCCACTACTTTCAACAGCACTTAAAGGAACAACAAGTGCGTTATCTTTTGAACCAACGACGAGGTCAACACGTGCAAAAAGACCAGGTTTCAAAGTTCTCTTTTCATTGCGTAAATTTGCACGTACAGAAATACTATGAGCATGTGGGTCAACTTTTGCATCGATGGCCTCAACTGTTCCCGAAAAGGGTTCGTCTTCAAAACCATCAATAACGATCGTTAAAGTTTGACCAACGCTAATATATCTTAAATATTCAGCTGGGACTCTGAAATCTAATTTCATAGGGTCAACATCAACAATGGTAAAGAGTTCTGTTTGCTCATTAACAGGTGCTCCGATACTAATGTTATTCAAACTAATGATCCCTTCAAAAGGAGCTTGTATAAGAGAGTCTTCTACTTTTTTCATAGCAATTTCAACGCGTGCTTCAGCAGCTTTAAGGTTAGCTAAAGCTTCGTCATAAGATTTTACTGGTCCATATTTTTTTTCTAGCAATTTTGAAGCGCGATCGTGTGTGGCTTTTGCAAGAATAAGTTTAGCTTCTTCTTCTTTAAGGTTAGCTTTAAATTGACGATCATCGATCTGCATAATAGCTTGGTTTGCTGTAACTTCTGAGCCACCTTGTGCTTTGATTTCAGAAATAAGACCACTCACTTGAGGTTTGACAGTAACGATTTGGTTGGCTGCTAAAGTTCCAACAGTTGTAATGCGTTTTGTTAAAGAAGCTTTTCGAACGTATTCAATTTCAACAGTCACCCCTTTCATTTGTCGTTTATTTTTTTGGTCAGAAAGAATAAATTCTTTAATGATAATGGCAAAAACACCAAACAGGATAAAACCTAGAAGGATGGCTAAAACTCGATGTTCCTTAATGAGTTTAAAAAATTGTTGTTGGCTAGGAAAATTCATTTAATTTGCTTTCATCTTCTTCAATAAAAAACGACCTATCTTTATGTAAATAGGAAAGGTTGCTACCTTACATAAATAATTTCATATTATTCTAAAATTTTTATTAACAGGTCATAAAAATTTTGCAACCATAAGAATTGCATAAGAAAGATGTGAATTTATCATGTTCGATTTAAAACACCAAATGATTTTACAAGTTTTGCCTGCTCTTAATCAAGGAGGGGTTGAAAGAGGAACAATAGATATTGCTGAAGGCATTATAAAAGCAGGCGGAAAAGCTTTAGTTATTTCTGCAGGGGGAAAACTTGAACCTCAATTAAAGAAGATAGGGGCAGAACATATAAGGCTTCCTTTAAATTCTAAAAATCCTTTTACGATATGTTTAAACTTCTTAAGGCTACGAAAATTTATCAGAGAGAAAAAAGTAGCGCTTGTTCATGCGCGTTCACGAGGGCCAGCATGGAGTGCTTATTGGGCTGCCAGAAGTCTAAAAATCCCTTTTATAACAACCTTTCATGGGACTTATAATTTTCGAAATAACGGAAAAAAATATTATAATTCTGTTATGGCTCGAGGAGATCAAGTAATAGCAATTTCGAAGTTTATTCAAGAACATATTGAAAAAAAATATAAAAATTATATTACTCCTAATAAAATTAAAATTATTTATCGTGGCGTAGATCTTGATTATTTTGATCCTCAAAACGTCACTAAAGAACGTTCTGAATCTCTCAAAAAAGCATGGGGTCTGGATAAAAATGGAACCCTCATTTTAATGGTTGGTCGGTTAGTCCGTTGGAAAGGGCAAGCAATTTTGCTTGAGGCTCTTAATAAAATGAAAGATTTTAAAGGGTGCTGTGTGATTTTAGGGAGTTCTCAAGGACATGAACAATATTTGAATGAACTTCAAGCTTATGTAAATAAAAATTCTCTCACGGATAAAGTAAAATTTATTGAACAATGTCAAGATATGCCAACAGCATATAGTCTTGCAACCGCTGTTGTACATGCGTCAACAGCGCCGGAAGCGTTTGGTCGCGTTATTGCAGAAGCACAAGCAATGGGGAAATTTGTAATTGCTAGCAAGCTTGGTGCACCTGAAGAAATTATTGAAAATGAAAAAACAGGGTTATTAGTAGCACCAAGCGACTCTTTAACTCTCAAACAAGCATTAGAAACTGCTGTAACTTTCTCTCCTGCCAAAAGAAAGGAAATTTCAATTGAGGCACGAAAGCGTGTTCAAAATTTATTTTCAAAGAAAGTAATGATTCAAGAAACTTTAAGGATTTATACAGAATTCCTTCAAAAAAAGTAAAAAGTTAATTATACTTTATAAAGAAGCTTTTATAAGGAGCAAGTGCAATGGATTTATCTAAATACACGGAAAAAGCAAGAGAGATACTTCAAAATGCCCAAATGCTTGCTTTACGTGAAGGACATCAAAGATTTTTACCTGAACACATATTAATAACTTTACTCGCAGATTTAAAGGGACCTATACCGCGTTTGCTTGAAATAATGGGAATTCCTTTAAGACCATTGCAATCAACTGTTGAAGCCTTGCTTAAAAAACAACCAAAGGTTGAAGGGCATGGCGCTGGTCAAATTTATTTGGCACCAGAAACAGCAAAAGTTTTTGATTATGCAGAAAAACAAGCTCAAAAACTAGGTGATGAATTTGTGACAGTTGAGCGTCTTTTTGAAGCTTTATTCGTTGCCGGGAATGAAGAGACAATTGAAGCTTTAAAAAAATCTGGTGTGACTACCTCTAAATTAGAAAATGCCATTTCAACTCTACGACAAGGACGCAAAGCTGATAGTGCTTCTGCTGAGGAATCTTATGAAGCTTTAAAAAAGTATGCACGTGATATGACGCAGCTTGCGCGGGAAGGGAAATTAGATCCTGTTATTGGAAGAGACGAAGAAATTCGTCGTACAATTCAAGTTCTTTCGCGTCGTACAAAAAATAATCCTGTTCTTATAGGTGAGCCAGGTGTTGGTAAAACAGCCATTATTGAAGGATTAGCTCATCGAATCATCAAAGGTGATGTTCCTGAAAGTTTAAAAGATAAGCAACTTATGGCCTTGGATCTAGGAGCTTTAATTGCAGGAGCAAAATTTCGTGGTGAGTTTGAAGAGAGACTTAAAGCCGTCCTTCAAGAAATTTCTAATGCAGCTGGTGAAATTATCCTCTTTATTGATGAATTACATACACTTGTGGGGGCAGGAAAAGCAGAAGGGGCGATGGATGCTTCAAATATGCTAAAGCCAGCGCTTGCGCGAGGTGAATTACATTGTGTCGGAGCTACAACACTTGATGAATATCGTAAGTATATTGAAAAGGATGCAGCACTTGCTCGACGCTTTCAACCTGTTTTTGTTGCAGAACCAACAGTTCAAGATACCATTTCAATTCTCAGAGGATTGAAAGAAAAGTATGAATTACATCACGGCATACGTATTACGGATAGTGCGATTGTTGCCGCAGCCACGCTTTCCAATCGTTACATAAGTGATCGATTTTTACCAGATAAAGCGATTGACCTCGTTGATGAAGCAGCAAGCCGTCTTCGCATGGAAGTTGATTCTAAGCCTGAAGAACTCGATGAACTCGATAGGCGTATTATCCAACTAAAAATTGAGAGAGAAGCTCTTAAGAAAGAATCGGATGAAGATTCTAAGAGGAGACTTGTTAGCCTTGAAACAGAATTAAGTCAACTGGAATCAGAGTCAAATAAGTTAACAAGCATTTGGCAAAGCGAAAAAGATAAACTTAATCAAGCTCAAAAACTTAAGGAACGTTTAGATCAAGCCCGTTCTGAACTTGAAATTGCACAAAGAGAGGGCGATTTAGCGCGGGCAGGGGAGCTTGCTTACGGAATAATACCCAATCTTGAAAAGCAGTTAGAAGAAGCTCCAAATAATAATGATTCTTCTCTTTTACGAGAAGAAGTCACAGAAAATGATATCGCCGCCGTTGTTTCTCGTTGGACCGGCATTCCTGTTGATAAGATGTTAGAAGGTGAACGCGAAAAGCTTCTTCAGATGGAAAAATTTTTACATCAGCGAGTGATTGGTCAAGACGAACCTATTATGGCTATTAGTAATGCTGTAAGGCGTGCTCGCGCAGGGCTTCAAGATAAGAATCGTCCGATAGGATCATTCTTATTTTTAGGACCAACTGGTGTCGGAAAAACTGAGCTTACGAAGGCCTTGGCGCAATTTTTATTTGATGATGAATCAGCCATGGTGCGAATGGATATGTCAGAGTTCATGGAAAAGCATTCTGTTGCACGTTTGATTGGGGCGCCTCCTGGGTATGTTGGTTATGAAGAAGGAGGGAGTCTTACAGAAGCGGTCCGTCGACGCCCTTATCAAATTGTCTTATTTGACGAGGTTGAAAAAGCACATCCAGATGTTTTCAATGTTCTATTGCAAGTTTTGGACGATGGTCGACTAACAGATGGACAAGGACGTACAGTTGATTTCACCAATACTGTTATTATTATGACATCAAATTTAGGCAGTGAACTTCTTGCAAACCTTGAGCCAGGTGAATCTGCTGAAAAAGTTCGAGATGGCGTAATGGAAGTTGTTCGGCATGCTTTCAGACCTGAATTCTTAAATCGAATTGATGAAATTTTGCTTTTCAATCGTTTAGCGTCTGAAGATATGAAAGGTGTTGTTGAGATTCAATTGAAACATTTAGCGAAACTTCTTGAGGAACATCGAATAGAATTTCATATAGATGATAAAGCCAAGCTATGGCTTGCCCAAAAAGGCTATGACCCTGTCTATGGAGCTCGTCCTTTAAAGCGCGTCATCCAGAAATACTTACAAAACGAAATGGCTTCCATGATTTTGGAAGGAAAAATTACAGATTTTGTTGAAGTTACTGAAAAAGAAGGAAGACTTATAATCACGTCTCAGCCGGAAAAGCAAAAGATAGAAAAATAATCTGATTAAAAATCAAAGTCTGCATAATGCGGGGCAACGCTAATCCCAGGCATCTTATCGGTCAAGAGTGACCTAAAACTGGGGCGGCACTTGAGACGGCTATACCATTCTTTCGCTTCAGGAAACTTATCCCATGGCACATGCCCAAGAAAATCAACACAGGAAAGATGAGCTGCTGCTGAAAGATCTGCGAGCGATAAGTCATCTCCTGCGATCCAATTACGGCGGTCGATAAGCCAAGAGATATAATCAAGATGAAACTCAATCGCAGCCTTTCCAGCCCGTAAAGCATTAGAATCTGGACCACTTTGCTCGAAAAATCGTTTTAAAGTTTTCTCATAAACAATATTACGCGTAACTTCCTGGTTAAATTTATCGTCGAACCAAGCCACGAGTCGACGCGTTTCAGCTCTTTGAAAAATGTCTTTTCCTATAAGAGGAGGATCTGAATACGCTTCATCAAGGTATTCGCAAATCGAATTGCTATCACATAAAATTTTTTGATTAAGATCAATTAAAACAGGAACTTTACCGGCAGGATTAACCTCTAAAAATTCTTCACGTTTTTTCCACACAAGTTCAGGTTCAAGATTTATATCAAGTTTCTTTTCAGCAAGTGTCAAACGAACTTTCCGAGAAAAAGGGCATAAAGGAACATGAAAGAGTGTACGCATTAAAGTTGACTTCAAAGTTATTTTTTACTAACGGTAACCATGTTTCGCAATCTAACACAGAGAATCAGATGTCTCTATATCAAATTGTTATTTTAGCTATTATTCAAGGTGCAACAGAATTTCTGCCAATAAGCTCAACAGGTCATCTTATTTTAATTCCACATCTTTTCCAGTGGTTACCTCAAGGACTTGAGCTTGATGTTGCTATGCATGTTGGTACGCTTCTAGCAGTTGTTATGTATTTTTGGCGTGACATTTTTCAGCTTTTTCAAGGGTTTTTCAAAATATTAATAGGCAAACAGACTTTAGAAGGCAACCTTGCGCTTTATATTATTTTAGCGACGATACCTGCGATTGTAGCAGGTTTTCTATTAAGTTCGGGGGGGATGGATAGTTTACGAACAATTGTTGTTGTGGGATGGATGAGTATAATTTATGGTATTTTACTTTTTCTTATTGATCGATTTGTGCCCTCAACACAGACATTACAAGATATGACATGGAAAAAGGCATTCCTCGTTGGGTGTGCCCAAGCACTTGCTTTAATTCCTGGGACAAGTCGCTCTGGAGCTTGTATGACAATGGCACGTTTATTAGGGTTTTCAAGGCTTGATTCAGCTCGATTTGCCTTTCTATTGTCTGTCCCCGCAATTTTAGGAGCGGCTAGTTTGACAGGGTATAAGATGCAAGCAGCTGGTCAAAGTTTCTTGACTCAAGAAATGATGATAGGTGTAGGTATTTCCGCAATTTCAGGCATTATAGCCATAAGGTTTATGATGATTTGGTTGCAAAAATCATCCTTTACGCCGTTTGTGATTTATCGGCTTATTTTAGGAATTATTTTATTAGTATGTGTGTAAAAGAATTATAATAATGCAAGAAACACAAGGGTTGCTAAGATTATCATTCCTATAATGATTCGTTTAATACGCTCATTTTTTGGAGATTTGTTGTCATTTGTTGGAAGCGATTCCAATGAAACATTGTCTCTGAGAATAAATGCCTTTGAATTATGTTGTTCCATAACTTCTTGACCTGTAAACTTATTATTCCAATATCCCACATTCTTATCTTTCTTTTACTGGATTAAATTGCCTTTGACTAGGCCCTATATATCTTTGTCTTGGTCGGCCTATCTTTTGCACAGGATCTGCAATCATTTCTCGCCATTGAGAAACCCAGCCTACTGTACGTGCAACAGCAAAAAGCACAGTAAACATTGATAAAGGAATTCCAATAGCTTGTAAAATAATACCTGAATAAAAATCGACATTAGGAAAAAGTTTTTTTTCTATAAAGTAATCATCTTGTAAAGCAATTCTTTCGAGTTCAAGCGCAAGCTCAAAAAGGGGATTATTTTTAACGCCTACAGCTTCTAAGACTTCATGGCAGCTTTCTTTAAGAACAACAGCACGAGGATCAAAATTTTTATAGATGCGATGTCCAAATCCCATCAAGCGGAAAGGATCTGTTTTATCTTTAGCTCGGTTTAGAAACTCTGGAATACGTTCTTTTTTACCAATTTCTTTAAGCATATTTAGAACAGCTTCATTAGCGCCTCCGTGAGCAGGACCCCAAAGAGAGGCAATTCCAGAAGCAATACAAGCAAAGGGGTTCGCAGCAGAGGATCCTGCAAGGCGTACAGTTGAGGTTGAAGCATTTTGTTCATGATCTGCGTGAAGAATAAAAATTTTATTGAGTGCCCGAGCAACTGTTTTATTAACTTGATAATCATATGATGGGAGAGCGAACATCATATGCAAAAAGTTTTCCGCATATTTAAGCTCATTCCTAGGATACATAAAAGGTTGCCCTACAGAATATTTATAAGCCATTGCAGCAATTGAGGGCATCTTAGCGATCAATCGGTAAGATGCAAGTTCACGCTGCTCAGGGTCCTTAAGATCGAGACTATCATGATAAAAAGCAGACAGTGCACCTACCACGCCCACCATAATGGCCATAGGATGAGCATCTCTTCTAAACCCTTGATAAAAATTAATAAGCTGTTCATGAAGCATCGTATGAACAATTATGTTTTCTTCAAATTTTTCATGCTGACTTTGATTAGGAATTTCACCGTAAAGAAGCAAATAGGCGACTTCTAAGAAATCACAATGATTTGCTAAATCTTGGATTGAATACCCTCGATGCAAAAGCAGACCTTGCTCACCATCAACAAAAGTAATGGAAGATTCACAACTAGCTGTAGATGTAAAACCAGGATCGTAAGTAAGATAACCTGTTTTTGTATAAAGTTCGCGGATGTCAATAACTTCTGGGCCTAGAGTCTGTGATAGAAGAGGAAATTCAAACGTTTGTTCTATGCCATTTTTTGTAAACGTAAATTTTGCCATTTGATCTAAAGAAGCAATGGAATCAGATTTTTTTTGCGATGACATTTTAACCTTTTTGCCTTTCCTCTTTTTTAGATACAAAAACTAATTTAAGACATCCTTTAAACGCTTTAAGCATTCTTCCTGGCCTAAGACCTCCATAACTTCAAAGATACTTGGAGAAATGGAACGTCCAGTTATCGCGGCACGTAAAGGTTGTGCGATTTGAGCCAGTTTCAAGCTGTGATTTTCAGAAAATAGACGGCACATTTCTTGCAAAGAATCATGAGACCAATCTTTAGTTTGAGCTAGTTTGGGGATAAAATTTCTCAAGAGGTCTAGAGTATTTTTTTCTAATAATTGACGAGCTTTCTCATCTAAAGGAAGAGGGCGCGGATGGACATAGAAAAGAGCGTTATCTGCGAGTTCTGTGGTTGTTTGAGCTCGCTGCTTGAGTCCAGGCATGGCAGCCTCTAAGAGTGATTTTTCAGCGGTAGTAAGTTGCTTGCCAAGCTTTTCTTCAAGAAGTGGTGTAATTAAAGTCGTTAAAGTCTGGTTGTTACTTTGGTTGAGATAATGAGCATTTAAATTTTTTAATTTGGCAAGGTCAAATCGAGCAGGAGATCTCCCAACATTTTGTATGTCAAACCATCGAATGGCTTGCTCTTGTGAAATAATTTCTTCGTTTCCATAGCCCCAACCTAAACGAAGTAAATAATTGCACATGGCTTCCGGAAGAAATCCCATGTCTCTATAGGCTTCTACGCCTAATGCTCCATGACGTTTAGAGAGTTTTGCCCCATCATCGCCATGAATCATTGGAATATGAGCAAAACTTGGCGTATTCCACCCCATGGCTTTATAAATTTGAATTTGTCGGAAAGTATTTGTGAGGTGATCATCGCCGCGAATGACATGTGTGATCCTCATGTCATGGTCATCAACAACAACAGCTAACATGTAAGTTGGTGTCCCATCTGCACGCAATAAAACCATATCGTCCAGTTGATCATTTTGAACACGGACTTGACCTTGTACAACATCTAAAATGCCGGTTTCGCCTTCATATGGCACTTTTAGACGGATAACAGGTTTAACACCCGGAGGTGCTTCACGAATATCACGGTCTCTCCAACGGCCATCATATCTTGGTTGTCGTTTTTCTTGTCGAGCTTTCTCGCGCATTTCTTCGAGTTCTTCAGGCGTGCAAAAACAGTAATAGGCTTTTCCTTCAGCAACGAGTTGGTGGGCAATTTCTGTATGACGTTGGGCGCGTGAAAATTGAAATATAATATCATCATCCCAATGTAACCCAAGCCATTTCATACTATCAATAATTGCTCTAATGGCTTCATTGGTGGATCTTTCACGATCTGTATCTTCAATTCGCAGCAAAAATTTTCCATTTAAATGTTTTGCATAAAGCCAATTAAAAAGAGCTGTTCTTGCGCCGCCAATATGTAAATAACCAGTTGGTGAGGGAGCAAAACGAGTGACAACAGTCATAAAGTTCCTTTAATATCTCTAAATTCTTATATAAATTTTTTTTAACTATAACATATTTTTTGAAATGGCTGCATCTTTTCTCGATATGAAATTTTTTAAGATTATGAAACAGAAACTCCTAGAAGAACGCTCTCAGTGGATCTTGTGGGGACCCGTAGGGATAGGTACGGGAATCCTTCTATATTTTGGCTTGCTTTATGAGCCTATATGGTGGGTTGGGATTATGGGAATGGCTTTTTCATGCTTATTTTTGCTTTTCTTAAGGATATTAAAGGTAGAACATTTTGGCGGTTGGTTTCTTGTTGTAGTAAGCCTTACAATATCTTTAGGTTTTACAGCAGCTCAATTTCGGACATATTCTTTAAAAACTTACCTTTTTAATTACCCATCTCATGTTCAAACCATACAGGGTGAAATAAAAAAAATAGAACAAATGCCTAAAGGCTTGAGACTTACCCTCAGAAAAGTAACTTTATCTTCGATCAGATTAAAGCATCCTCTAGAGTGTATACGTATAACTTTTAAAGGGAAGCTATCTTATGGACAAGATAACTTAGTCCCTGGTCAAAAAGTTCAGTTTAAAGGTGTTCTTCTTCCACCAAACGCGCCAATTGCGCCTGGAGCGTATGATTTTCGCAAGAAAGCATTTTTTGAACAGATTTCTGCCGTTGGTTATGGCGTAACAGCGCCGACGATTTTAGAAGCTTCTCTTTCTCAAGATCAAGGGTTTAAGAATGAGCTTTTTACTTGGATCACAAAGGTTCGTCACTTATTAACTTGGCATCTCAAAACAACAATAAGTGGAAGTGCTGGTGCAATTGCTGCCGCTTTGATTACAGGTGATCGAGCTGGAATTTCAGAAGAATTACGGGAGCATTTTGCAAATTCTGGGTTGGCTCATATTTTAGCCATTTCAGGGCTTCATTTGTCAATTGTGGCAGGGCTTGCTTTTCTGATTTTGCGAAAAGGGCTATCTTTTATTCCAGCGTTTGTCTTACGATATTCCATAAAAAAGTGGGCAGCTGCCTTTGCAATTGCTCTAACTTTTTTCTACTTAGTCCTATGTGACTTTGCTATTCCGGCACAGCGGGCTTTCTTAATGACAGGAATTATCCTGTTGGCAGTAATAACAGATCGCACAGCTCTAACGATGCGTAACGTAGCACTTGCAGGAATGCTTATTCTGCTTCTTTTACCAGAGTCAATTATTTCACCAAGTTTTCAAATGTCTTTTGCAGCGGTTATTGCGCTTGTTAGCGGCTATGAAATCTTGCGTAAGCCTTTAGAAAATTGGCGGACAAATTGTCGAAATTGGTGGCAGACTTTGCTGCTTTATTTATTTGGAATTACCTTTTCAACGATTCTCGCAACGATCGCAACAACACCTTATATTGTGTATACCTTTAATCGTTTTACACTTCATTCTCTTCCTGCAAACATTTTATGTATCCCATTGCTTTCATTCATTTTAATGCCGACGCTAATTGTTTATTTAATCTTAAGCCTATTTTCATCAGGCGCATATTTAGCAATTGGTCTGCAAAAAGTGATTGGCTTTATGATTAAAATTGCGAGCACAATTTCATCTTGGCCAGGTTCAATGCTTCTTGTACCTTCAATTTCGCCTTACATCCTTGTTATATTAACTCTCAGCTTTTTATGGATCGCTTTATGGAAGACAAGATGGCGAGGGTGGGGTGGTGTTGGAATATTGTTAGCCTTTATTTTAAGCAACTTTGAGAGAAAACCTGATATTTTCATAGCCTCGGATAAAAATCTTATCTGTTTTCTTGATGAAAAAGGAAAAGGGTGGGTTAATTCTTTGCAAGCCGGGCGGTTTGCACGAGAGACATGGCTAAAAATGGTTGCACTTCAAGAAGCTCAAAAAATTGTGGAAGATGGAGAAGATCAACCAGACGGAATAACTGTGACGCCTTTAATGTATCAAGTGGTTAAGGACGGTAAAAGAGTGACGATTTATAGATCTGTCCAAAAAGTTCAACCTATCGCAAAGTCAGACCTAACTATTTTTCCTTATGTTATGCAGGCTTCTGCAAACGCAAAAGTGCTTACAGGTTATGATTTAAAAATGAAAGGTGGACATTTTATTTGGTTGACACAGAAGGGTATTAAGGTTCGCACGGTTCGTGATGGAGTCGGAACCCGACCTTGGTCTTTTAAAATGAAGGAATAAGATTAATCTATTTTTTCCTTAAATCTTGAGCGACATGTTCTGAGTGAAGCAGTGAGGCGATTTTAGCCGCTTCTTCAAAAGTCGTATCTGCCTTGAATTGAAGGTGAGGGGTGTACTTGATTGTAAGTGCACGTCCTAAAGAATTGCGTAATTGATGAGCTGCTTCATTTAAAATTTTTACAACTGCTTCCATATTTTTACCACCTAAAGAAGTAATAAATACTTTTGCATGTTTTAAATCTGGACTAATGCGAACTTCAGTGACGATCACGCTTGCTTCTTCAAGAAGAGGGTGCGAATACTCTCCTCGACTTAAAATGGTTGCAAGAATATGACGAATCTCTTCCCCAACGCGAAGCTGACGTTGGGTTGGTCCAGAAGAAGATTTATGTGATCTGGTCATGCAATTAGGCTTTAAATTTAGGCAAGCTGTCGGGCGATTGACTCAATTTCAAAACATTCAATAATATCGCCCTCACGAATGTCTTGATAATTTTCAAAGGCCATTCCACATTCAAAGCCTTCTTTCACTTCCTTAACCTCGTCTTTAATACGTTTTAAAGTCTTAAGGCTGCCTTCATGGATAACAACGTTATCACGAAGTAATCTAACTTTAGCGCCACGTTTTACAACGCCTTCTGTTACATAACATCCAGCAATCTTCCCGGCCTTTGTAATATTAAAGACTTGTCGAATTTCAGCATACCCCAAAAAGTTTTCTTTAAGCGTCGGGGACAGGAGGCCGCTGAGAATCGCCTTAATATCATCAAGTACATCGTAAATAATTGAATAGTAACGGATTTCAACGCCCTCGCGGTGAGCAAGCTCACGCGCTTGTTGATTCGCACGAACGTTAAATCCAATAATTAATCCTTTTGATGCACGCGCTAATGTCACGTCACTTTCGTTAATTCCTCCGACACCTGAATACAGAATTCGCGCAGAAACTTCTTGATTAGCTAGTTTGTTAAGGCTTCCTAAAATAGCTTCAAGCGAGCCTTGCACATCAGACTTAATCACAACGGCGAGCTCTTTCATAGCTCCTTGAGCCGCAGCATCTTGAATTAATTGGTCGACAGTCGTCTTTCTTAAAGCTGCAGCTTGCTGTGCTTTTAAGTTTTGACTCCGTGTTTCTACAATTTCTCGAGCGTTTGCTTCACTCTCGACGACAATAAATAAGTCTCCGGCTCTTGGTGTACCGTTAAATCCAATAACTTCAATTGGTTGAGAAGGTGAAGCTTGTTTAAGATTATTGCCGCGATCATCGACAAGAGCACGGACACGACCCCATTCTGTACCTGCAACAAAAATATCACCTACTTTAAGAGTTCCACGCTGAATAAGAACTGTGGCAACAGCGCCGCGGCCTTTTTCAAGTCTAGCTTCAATAACAGCACCTAAAGCATCACGGTGAGGATTGGATTTTAAGTTAAGAACCTCTGCTTGTAAAAGGATTGCTTCTTCGAGTTTATCTATATTAAGGCCGGTCTTTGCTGATACACCAACAGCAATGACATCGCCACCCATTTCTTCAAGAACAATTTCATGTTGAAGAAGGGCCGTTTTAACACGATTAATATCTGCATCTGGCTTATCCATTTTATTGATTGCAATGATGACTGGTACATTCGCTGCTCGTGCGTGATGAATAGCTTCAATTGTTTGCGCCATAATTCCGTCATCTGCGGCAACAACTAGAACAACGATATCCGTGACATTAGCGCCACGTGCTCGCATCTCAGTAAAGGCTGCGTGACCGGGCGTATCAATAAAAGTAATCTTTTGGCCTGAGGGCATGGTGACTTGATAGGCGCCAATATGTTGTGTGATGCCACCTGCTTCATGCGCAGCAACATCTGTCTTACGGATCGCATCTAATAAGGAAGTTTTGCCATGATCAACATGGCCCATGACGGTTACAACAGGGGCTCTTAACACCATTGTTGCAGGATCATCTTCTTGTGCCTTTAAAACATCGCCAATATCTTCAACTTTTGTTCTTTTAGAGGTATGACCAAATTCCGTGACAAGGATTTCAGCAGTATCAGCATCAATCATCTGATTAACGGTTGAAAGAACTCCCATACTGATTAATTTTTTAACGACTTCAGCTGCACGGATTGCCATACGATTTGCAAGCTCTTGGACAGAAATAGCTTCAGGAATATTAACTTCTCGTACGATAAGTTTTGTCTCAATAGGCTCTTTAGGTTTTTTGAATTTTGGCCTACGCGTACTACTATGACGGCCTCGTCCAAGTTCCTCATCGGCTTCTAAGGCCTCTTCAAAGCTTAATCCGTGTAACCTTTGCTTGAAGTCATGCCTTTTAGGTTCAGCATTTTCTGATTTTTTTACCGCAATTTTCGTAACATTCTTTTTAAGGGCTCGACTGTCATTTTCTTCGTCTTCTTCATCGACATTATAAGATTTCTTGTGGCGGGTAGCCGCATTTTGGTCTTGCGTATTTTCAACTTGGGAGGCGGCTGCTTCCTTTTGTTTCTCTTCTTTATTTTCTAATTGGCGTTTTTCTTCTTCTTTTTGTTGGGCTTCTATTTCTGACAGCCTAAGCGCATCCATTTCTTCACGTTGTTGGCGCTCTTTTGAAATACGTGCTTCCATATCAGGAGCTGATTTTAAGGCATTTTGAACAGCTTTAAGGCGAGCTTCAAATTCAGAATCACCTTTTTCTCCTGAGTCTTCGGATCTAAGAGCACCTTCATAATGCTCACCTTCAGATCCTCCAACCTTTTCAAGAGTGCGTTTTTTTCGTACTTCAACAGCAACTGATTTTGAACGGCCATGTGAAAAGCTTTGACGTATCTGACCACTTTCAGGCGTTTTTTTCAAAGAAAGCTTTCCCCCTAAGGTTAATGTCTTCTTTTCGTTTGAATCTTTTTGTTCCGTCATTGCTTTTATCTTTCCTTTAAACAGTCTTCGCTGGCCTTAAATAGAGAATTAAGGATTTTTCTTAGTTTTTTTTGTATCTGTTTTTTCAAACCAATGCTCTCTTGCTAGCATAATGAGTTTATTAGCTTCTTCTAAATCCATTTCTGGGCAAAGTTCGACAAGTTCATCACCTGCAAGATCTGCAAGCCCATCCAAAGTCGTAATGCCTTTTTCAGCTAGGGCGACGACAAATTTAGGAGTTAAGCCTTCTAAATTTTGAAGCGTTTTTTCAACGCCTAACTCTTGAGAACGCTGCTTAAATTCTTTTTCTTGTTTCTTTAAGAAATTCTTTGCACGATTTTGAAGTTCTACTGCCAAATCTTCATCTAATCCTTCGATACCTGAAAGCTCATTAAGAGAAATATAGGCAATTTCTTCAACATTATCAAAGCCTTCAGTAACAAGAAGATGAGCAAGAACGTCATCAACATCAAGAGCTTCAACGAATAGTTTTGAACGGTTTTTCACTTCTTGCGTACGGCGCTCAGATTCCGCAGATTCTGAAATAACGTCTATTCCAAGTCCAGTGAGCTGACTTGCAAGCCGGACGTTTTGGCCTCGTCTTCCAATCGCTAAGCTTAATTGATCATCTGGAACCACGACTTCAACGCGGTTTGTATTTTCGTCAAGCACAACTTTACTTGCTTCAGCAGGGATCAATGAGTTAACAACAAAAACAACAGGGTTTGAAGACCAAGGAATAATGTCAATCTTTTCCCCTTGGAGTTCATTAATAACGGTTGTAACACGGCTACCGCGAAGTCCAACACAAGCGCCAACAGGATCAAGACTTTTGTCTGCACTATAAACAGCAATTTTAGCGCGAGAACCTGGATCACGTGCAACAGCTTTCACTTCAATAACACCTTCGTAAATTTCAGGGACTTCTTGAGTGAAGAGTTTAGACATAAATTCAGTGTGAGAGCGGGATAAGAAAACTTGTGGTCCACGCGGTTCTTGACGGACATCCATAATATAAGCGCGAATTCTATCGCCAGGCCTAAAGTTTTCGCGAGGGATGAGTTGGTCTCTTGCAAGAAGTGCCTCACTTTGACCTAATTCAACGATAACATTCCCAAATTCAATACGCTTGACTTGTCCATTGATAATTTCGCCAGCACGATTTTTATATTCTTCATATTGACGAAGCCTTTCAGCATCTCGCACCCGTTGAAAAATAACTTGTTTTGCTGTTTGGGCGGCGACACGACCAAAATCAATGGGGGGAAGGTAAGTTTTAAGGAAGGATCCGATTTCCAAAGAAGGATCCATTTTTTTGGCTTCTTTAAGGGATACTTGAATGACTTCATTCTCAACATTTTCAACCACTTCAAGACAAGAAAAAACAGTTATTTCACCGTTTTTGCGATCAATTTCAGCGCGGATATCTCTCTCATGACCGTATTTTGCACGGGCCGCCTTTTGGATAGCCATTTCCATAGCTTCAAGGACTTCATCCCTTTGGATGCCTTTTTCACGAGCAACTGTTTCTGCAACATTTAAAAGTTCAGTTCGAATTATGCCAGTTGAAGTTGTTGATGTCATCGTTATCGCCTTATTTTCCTAACTTATTGCTAACATTAAAATTTAAAATTGCGGCACCAATTTTGCTTTAAGAATATTTTCATAAGCAATATCAAGAGTTGCCTCGCTATCTTCAGGTTTAAGGAAGATTGTTCCTTCTTTTACTTGCGACAAGATCCCTTTGAAACGTTTACGTCCTTCAAGAGGGGAGACTGTTTCAAGTTTTATCTCGGCACCTTGAAACCTCACATAATCTTGCAAAGCTACAAGAGGGCGGTCAAGTCCTGGGGATGTGACTTCAAGTTGATAAGCGGTATCAATAGGATCTTCTACATCTAACAAAGCAGAAATCTGCCGACTTGCTTTTACGCAATCATCGATTGATAAAGCACTTAAATCTAATTTTTCAATCATCACTTGAAGGGTAGGGCGCACTTGTCCTGAAAATTGCACACGAACAATATGATAACCCAAACTATTCAAGGTAGGTTCGATGATGTCTTTTATCTTTTTTATAAGGTCCATTCACTCTTTACCCAAATAAAAAGGCGGGCTTTTGACCCACCTCTTATTTAATTCTGATAGTTAAGCGGAATATATCGGATTATTTTGTGAAGAGCAATAGATTTTTACGCTTTTACTTATTCAAAGCCCCTAAAATTAAATTGACAAAATGTAAAAAATAGTATAGAAGAAGCACATAATAATCATTAACGAAAAGGGGAGCTTAATGAGACTATTTCCAAATTTTTTTGCATTGATAAGTTTTTTATTAGCATTTTCAAACGCATCATATGCGACTTTAGCTGATGAAGTGGACATAAGTCACAAAGGATATGGAAATTTTCAAGTTCTTCCGGATGAATTGTTAACGCATGTTTTTTCATTTCTTCCAGATCATGAACTTGTTAGAGGCAGTGGTGTTGAAAGGCGGTGGCAAGCTGTTGCAAATGAGGCTGCAAAACAAAAAATAATCGCGAACTCTAACCAAAGGTGGCTTCGTCGGGCGGTACCACAAGAATTTAATCAATGGAAACTATTACTTGCTCAGGATTTAAACATCAAATTTGTGATTAATAAATCCATATGTGAACTCGCTGTTTCATCAGATGAATCCAAACTGCCGTTAACAAAGGACGCCCAAAACACATTCACAGGTGAATTAGAACTTTTACAATCAGCGAAAGATGTGAAACACCCTTTAATCCCCTTAGCAATTGTTTTAACAAAAGCAAGATTATCTAAAAGACCGGATCAAGAACTCAAAGAAATTTTTAATACGGCATCTTCAACTGCACTTGATGATACTTTAGGTGTTAATCATGAAATTATGGCTTTGCTATATGGATTGGAAATCCTTCCTCAAAAAGTAACATCAGCTTTCTTTGGCCGTTTAAAAGAAACGCTCTTTTCTTGGGTAAGAACACAGCAAGAGAGGTTTGAATTACAACCTGATTTTGATAAAGCTTTAAGCTTTGCGGCTATCGCCATGTCCAAAGGTCGTCCTTTTGCATTACATGCCCTGCTTGATATGCAAATTGATGTTAATCAATTGTTTGAATTGAAACCAGAATCTGCAAACTTTACTCTTGGTGAAGTGACTGATCATGAAGAGAGATCAAAGGAATTTGTAAAGCACAGTAATTATATCGAGAAAACCTCAAATTTTGAAGAAAAGCTTGAAAAGGCAAGAAAAATTTCTATAGAGCTTGCGAAGCATAAAACATTTGAGCCTTTGTTACATATTTTGTCTTATACATACGTCTATGCTGGAGCACTTTGTCTCAATTCAAGCATGACAGATGCTGGTTTGCGAAGCTACAAGCAATGCGAGATTTTTGAAGCGTATTTGGAAGAAGTAGGAGACGCGACACCAACCTTTCTTTATAAATATTTATACACAATGTATAGTCAAGTCCTAAAGACTTTTCCTGATTTGAAAACACCTGAACGTACTCTTAAGCAGGCTAAGTTGTTACTTACTTTAAATAAAATTAAACCTTTTATAAACTAAATGTTTTTGTGCATCTGCATGAATATTTAAAAGTGATTTCTTAATTAAGCAGAAATTAACTTTTTAGGACTACTCTATAATTATGAAATTATAAGGGGACCTAAATGTTAATAAATAAAAAATTACTTTCAGTTTCACTACTTTCTTTTGCCTTATTAGGCGGAAGTGAAAACACGGTTATTGCAAGTGCTACTTATCAAGTTGATTTAGGGCAAGTATTATTAGATCTTAACCTTGAAATGGGACGTCTTGCAGAGAGGCAAGAGAAACTACTTTTAGAATTAAAAAAGCCTCTTTCGCAACAACAGAAAGCCGAAATTGAAACTGAAATGCATGCAATCAGTGAAGCTTTAGAAACGGCAACGCAAATGAGTGAAAAACTTCAAGATGGTAAAGGACATGCATATGTTTGCCCAACAAAGCAAGTATTTGAAAGTAGGGAAAAAGAATTAAAAGCTGCGTTAGGAAAAGTTGTCGTAAGTGGTGAAAAAATTGAAGATATGCTTGACAAGAGTACTCAATTAGGAAGTTTGGCTACTAAATTTAAAGAATCTTCAAAGAAAGAAGGGCTTCTTGGATCTAAAGTTGGCAACCTGTTAACAGGTCTTGGCAGAAAATGTGGAATTATAAAATAAACGATAGGATTGAAAATGAAGAAGATTATTCCTAGTTTTTTTGTTTTATTGTCTGCCTTTGCATCACCTCAAGCTAAAGCAGATTGTCCTACGCTGTCAGCAAAAGATATGGCTTATTATCTTTGCCCTGTTGTCGGTAGTTATAATGTAATACCGCAGACAACAGTTGTTTATCAGCGACCTGTTGATATTTTGGGAGCATTATCAAGTGTTTGTAGTGTTTTTTCAAAAGCGCTTAGACAGGATGATAAAACATATAGTGGTACAGAATCAGATAAGGTGGAAGGGATGCTCGTATGCCATTATAAACTTCCTGAAGATTGGAAAAAAGCTGCTATGATTGATGAATTTTCTTTAGAAGGAAAAATCCAAACACCGCCTTCTTTAAAAGGTGCAGTCTGTCCTGTGCTCACCTTTGAAGCAATGTCCAGCGCTTTATGCCAAGATAAATTGAAAATTGGTAATGGACCCTGGTGGGAAGTCAAACAACAGGGTGCTAAAGCGGCGGTTTGTAATGTTTTAAAAGGTTTATTAGGAGGGGCAAAATCTCTCGTCGGAAATGCTCCACAAGGAACGATTAAAGGGCAAGTTGGCGAAGGGACAACAGCATTCACCCATACTTGTAAATATCCTTATCATTCAGGTTCAACAGCAAAAGAATTGGTGCTGCATGGCAAGATGTCGCTTGAACTTTTAAAGCAAGCGAACGAAGAGATAGCGAAACACTAGAGAATAAAAAATAAAAAACGGATCCAAAAACTGAAAGCCACTTTATCTAAGATAGGGTGGTTTTTTTATTGTTTTACACTGTTATAAATATAATAAATTTTAATGCTGGCAGAATACTATTTGCAAATAATATATTGAATTTATGTGGAGATTATTATGCCAGTAAATATAATTTTATTTTCATTTTTTGCTATTTTTGTCTTAAACACATTTAATAACCAAAGTTCTGCCTCAAACAATCCTACTGAGCAAGCTGATATAAATAAAATGGTGAACATTATCGATGAAGAAATAGAAAGCCAGCAAAAGAATTCGAAAAAGACTCAGAAAAAGATTAATGAACTCCCTAGAGGCAGTGAACATCAACATGCATCAACTGTTACTGGATCAAGCAGCGCGACGTCAACTAGCACGACGTCAGGAAGTACCCCAGCAAGTAGGCCTAAATCATAATAATAGAAACAG
This sequence comes from Caedibacter sp. 37-49, assembly GCA_001898725.1. Taxonomy (GTDB): domain Bacteria; phylum Pseudomonadota; class Alphaproteobacteria; order Caedimonadales; family Caedimonadaceae; genus Paracaedimonas. The sequence continues at coordinate 53,421 of MKUV01000008.1, read as the reverse complement.
AGAAATTTTAAAAATACGATGTTCTCACAGATGGCATGCGTTTTATGGCAATTATCAACATCGTCAGGTTGCCTGAGATCCTCGGGACAAGCCCGAGGATGACGAAGAGAAGAACCAGTTCATTCCTCTTCTTATCAATCCTCATTTGTTACCTTCCAGCTCTTCCTAGATCCCCGCTTTCGCGGGGATGACGGTGAGGTGATCGCTTGTTCCTATTGTCACTCATCAACGTTTTCATCCCTCGTCACCGAGCTTTCTTATCTCCAACCTTTGGTCATCACAGATATTACGTCTCTTCTCACCAGGCATTATCCTTGCCAACGAGCCCTTGTTCCATCCAACCTTTAGTCATCCTAGGCCTTGTGCCTAGGATCTTAAGCAACAGATAGACCTTGCCTATCACCTTTCAACGCTTCCTGGATCAGCATTTCTCGCCACGGCAAAGCCTTTGGCGTAGCAGGGTCACGAGGATGATAATAAAGTGGTTGCTCCACCATACTTTTTCAATACGTTAGAGAGATGCGAATATCTTGCTTCTCTTGTCTCATTCCCGCAAAGGCAGGAATCCATCTACAAAAGTGAAAAACTTCTCTAAGTTTTAAACACCGTTGCTTCTTAACTTTTTTGCCGTGCCTCTCACGTACGTCTTAGGCCTTCTGGTATCTCGTGGCATCGTCAGGCTGCCTGAGATCCTCGGGACAAGCCCGAGGATGACAACCGAGTGATTGCTTGTTCCTATTGCCATCAATCTACATCCTTCCAGTCCTCGTCAGCGATCATTCTTTGTTCACAACCTTTGGTCATCCTAGGCCTTGTGCCTAGGATCTCAAGCAATAGATAGATCTTGCCTATCGCCTAAAGAAGTTCTTCATATAAATCTTTCCAATCACTATTCTTTTCTTGAATAAGATTTATTTTCCATTCTCTCGAATAACGCTTTAGACTCTTCTCACGTTTGATAGCTTCACCTGGAGTTTCAAAAAATTCATAAAAGACAAGCGTTGTTAGGTTGTACCTTTTTGTAAAACCATCTTCGGCTCCCTCATTATGTTCCCAAACACGCTGCATCAAGTTATTAGTCATGCCTACATAGAGAATGCCATGAGGTTTATTTGTCATGATATAAACGGAGTGATTCATCTGTTTTCTCTTTTAAACCTTTTGTTTTTTCTGACACCTCGCAACATCTTTTGGCTGTCTGAGATCCTCGGGACAAGTCTAAGGATGACGAAGAAAGGCGTTATCTTTTTCCTCGTGTCGATCATTACCATTGGATGTCTTTCAACGCTTCCTCGATTCCCGCTTTCGCGGGAATGACATTAGAAAGGTTTCAAACTCCTTCTCACGCTACCACCCACCGTACTCTTCACGCACAGACAGGTTTACCCGTGTGTCATTCCCGCGAAAGCGGGAATCCAAAAGTAACAAAGAAAAACTTTTCAAAGTCACTTACCCCGTTGCTTTTCATTCCCTTTTTCTGCCTTTTCACCAGGCAAAACAAGAGCATTCGCTCAAAAATGAACGTTAAGTGTTTGTTTTTTAATAATTTAGGTGTCGACTTCCTATCTTACTATTTTTTTAGATGGCTCCATAGCGAAAGCTGAAAGAATTACTGGAGTAGGGCACGCATCCTAGTAAGGAAAGAACTTTCTCTCTGATCATCTTTAATTATACTATCATGATTTGATACAAATATCAAGAAAATTCAATTTGTTAATGAATAACTTGTGAAAAGAAATGAAACATTTTAAGGATTTTATAGACGTCCCCTAAAATAACTCCTTGAAAAATAAATGCTTGATAAATGTTTCATTTTTTTCTTGCAAAAAAAGAACAAGAATGCTACTATAAATGAAAATAGGGACTTGGCCATATCACTTCATTTTTTAAGTAGAAAAAAATTAGGAAATCTGGCAGAAAGCTTATGTCTCTTTGAGACAGAGCCTTACTGGTTCCATTAACATATGAGGTTATTATGATTAATATAAAAAAGAATTCTGCTGTATTTCGTTCGACAGCTTATTTAATTTTGGTTAGCTCTGCTGCGGTAATGCTTTCTGGTTGTGCTCGTGAGATTTCTTCGAATGTTTACTCAGATACACATGTTGGTGAAGCGTCACGAACATTCCGAGGAACTGTCGTAAGTGTGCGTGAAATTGAAGTCACAAATGCTGAAAAGCTTCAAGAAAACACGACCGGTATCATTGCAGGTGGTGTTGGTGGTGGTGTTATTGGAAATCAGTTTGGTAAAGGTGGTGGCAATACAGCTGCAACAGCCGCAGGCGCACTTTTAGGCGCAGTTGCTGGCGCTTATGCAGAGAAAGCTCTCAGTTCTCAAACAGCCTTTGAATACATTGTCGAATTAAACAATGGTGAAATGCGTACAGTTGTCCAAGGCAAAGATACAAAATATGCACCTGGTCAACGCGTGCTTCTCATTGTAGGACAGCAAGGCCGTTCACGGATTATTCCTGATAGTTCGCCGGCACCTCAGTATCACCCTGCGCCTCAGTATCATCCAGCGCCGCGTCATGCACCAACTGCGTATTATCCTCAAGCCCCCTACAGGCCTGACCCAGTTACTGGTTATTAAGGATAAAGATAATATTCCTGGTTCTCAAAAAGAGAGCCAGGACATAAAACATCCTCTTAAAACAAATAAGAGGGTATAGGATTAGTTTTTAACAATTTTTAGGTAAACAATGATTCCACTTCGCAACCTTGCTATTATCGCCCACGTTGATCACGGGAAAACCACCCTTGTTGACAGTCTCTTTCGTCAAAGTGGCGTTTTTCGAGAAAATCAAACTGTGGCAGAGCGTGCGATGGATTCCAATGATCTTGAGCGTGAACGCGGGATTACGATTCTTGCAAAATGTACATCAATTGAATGGAAAGATGTTCGTCTCAATATTGTTGATACACCTGGACACGCTGATTTTGGTGGCGAAGTTGAGCGAATCTTAAGCATGGTTGACGGCGTTGTTTTACTCGTCGATGCGGCTGAAGGACCAATGCCACAAACAAAATTCGTTGTGATGAAAGCGCTTAAATTGGGATTGCGTCCTATCGTTGTTGTTAATAAAGCAGATCGGCCAGATGCGCGTGCTGATGAAGTCTTGAATGAGATATTCGACCTTTTCGTCATGTTAGACGCGAATGAAAAACAGCTTGATTTCCCCGTTATCTATGCGTCAGGTCGCGATGGATGGGCAGCTCGTCATTTGACAGACCCACGTGTTGATTTAACGCCGCTTTTTGAGACCATTGTTGATTTCATTCCGGCACCTAATGTTGATCGAGAAGCACCTTTTTCCATGCTCGTGACAACCTTAGAAGCGGATCCCTATTTGGGACGTATTCTTACGGGTCGTGTGCAAACTGGAGTTGCACGTCTTAATATGCCTGTTAAGGCACTGCGTAACTCAGGCGAAACCCTTGAAAATGCTCGACTTACAAAGATTCTGGCTTTCCGTGGTTTGAAAAGAGAGCCTGTTGAGGAAGCCTTCGCAGGGGATATTATTGCTGTAGCGGGTCTTGAGCAAGCAACGGTTGCAGATACGATTTGTGTCCCTGAAATAATGGATCCTATTCCTGCATTGCCTATCGATCCGCCAACTTTGATGATGACGTTCACGATCAATGATTCACCCTTGGCAGGTCGTGAAGGAAAAAAAGTGACGTCACGCATGATTCGCGATCGTCTTTTAAGCGAAGCTGAAAGTAACGTCGCTATTCAAGTTAAAGAAAGTGAAGACAAAGATTCTTTTGAAGTCGCAGGGCGAGGCGAGCTTCAATTAGGGATTCTTATTGAAACCATGCGACGTGAAGGATTTGAGTTGTCCATTAGCCGCCCACGCGTTGTTTATAAGACAGATGAAACGACAGGGCAACGGCTTGAGCCAATTGAAGAAGTTCAAATCGATGTGGATGAAGAATTTTCTGGTGTCGTTGTTGAAAAGATGGGCTTTAGGAAAGCAGAAATGAAAGATATGCGCCCTTCAGGTGGTGGCAAAACAAGAATCACCTTCCATGCGCCTTCTCGCGGTCTTATCGGCTATCAAAGTGAGTTTATGACGGATACCCGTGGAACAGGTATTTTAAGTCGTCTTTTCCACTCTTATGCACCTTATAAAGGTGCCATTGTTCAGCATCGAAATGGTGTGTTAATCTCAGTGGGAGCGGGCAAAGCGGTTGCGTATGCGATCTTCAATCTTGAGGATCGAGGTATTTTCTTCATTAATCCAGGCGATGAAGTTTACGAAGGTATGATCATTGGCGAAAATAATCGCCAACAAGATCTTGAGGTGAATCCCTTAAAAGCAAAGCAGCTTAGCAACGTGCGTGCAGCAGGAAAAGACGAGGCGATTCGTCTTACGCCGCCTAGAATTTTAACGCTTGAGCAAGCACTATCTTATATTGAAGATGATGAGCTTGTTGAGGTTACGCCAAAATCGATCCGCCTGCGTAAGCGATTTCTAGATCCAAATGAACGTAAACGGTTAAGCCGCAATAAAGAAGATTAAAAATTTACATAAATTCTATTTGTTAAATTGTTAGCTTGATTTGACAATAGTAACAAAATATATGTAGGTTGATTGGAAGACTTAAACTCTTCAATGTTTAACTCGCTTGAATGTGGGAAGAATGACTCTTAATACCCTTAGTATTCGTGGTGCGCGTGAGCATAATTTAAAAAGTGTGGATGTTGATATCCCCCGTAATAAACTTGTTGTGATTACTGGCTTAAGCGGTTCAGGAAAATCTTCTCTTGCTTTTGATACAATTTATGCCGAAGGACAAAGGCGCTATGTTGAAAGCTTGTCAGCCTACGCGCGTCAGTTTTTAGAATTAATGCAAAAGCCGGATGTCGACTCAATTGAAGGCTTATCTCCAGCTATTTCAATTGAGCAGAAAACGACCTCGAAAAATCCTCGCTCAACCGTTGGAACAGTGACGGAAGTTTACGATTATTTGCGTCTTCTTTTTGCGCGTATTGGGATCCCTTATTCTCCTGCAACGGGCCTTCCCATTGAGAGCCAAACTGTATCGCAAATGGTTGATCGTCTGTTGAGTTGTCCTGAAGGAAGCCGGTGGCTTTTATTAGCGCCGATTGTTCGAGGTCGAAAAGGTGAATATAAAAAAGAACTTTCTGACATGCAGAAGAGAGGCTTCCAGCGCGTTAAAATTGATGGCAAGCTTTACGCCATTGAAGAAGCGCCTGCCTTAGATAAAAAGATCAAGCATGATATTGAAATCGTGGTTGATCGTGTTGTTATTAAAGAAGACATAGCGACGCGTCTTGCAGACAGCATTGAAACCGGCTTGAAACTTGCTGAGGGAATCCTTTTTGCTGAAAATGCTGATACAGAAGAGCGCTTAACGTTTTCAGAGAAGTTTGCATGTCCCACTTCAGGTTTTACGATTGAAGCGATTGAGCCTCGGCTATTCTCATTTAATAGTCCTTTTGGCGCATGTTCAGAATGTGATGGATTGGGTGCCCGTATTCAATTCGATCCTCATCTTGTTGTTCCAGATCCTATGAAGACGCTAGAGCAAGGCGCCATTGTGCCTTGGGCGAACTCATTTTTTACCTATTATTTACAAACACTTGAATCTGTTGCTAAAGCGTTCAAAGAAGACATTTATACACCGTTTCAACAGTTAAGAGAGGAAACGCGCACTGCTATTTTGTATGGCACAAAAGGAAAAGAAATTTCTTTATCACTTATGGATGGAAGTCGATTTTTTCAACAGAAAAAACCTTTTGAAGGTGTTATTCCTCATCTTGAGAGACGTTATCGAGAGAGTGAAAGTTCTTCTCGGCGGGAAGATCTAGAACGTTATCAGATGAGTAGTCCTTGTGAAACATGTCAAAGTTATCGTTTGAAGCCTGAAGCTCTTTCGGTAAAGATTAATGATAAACACATTGGGCAAGTGACCGAACTTTCAGTTGCTGAAGCCGTGAAATGGTTTCAAGCACTTGCCCCAAAGCTAACGCAAAAACAACAGGAAATAGCGCATCGTATTTTAAAAGAAATTAATGAGCGACTTGGCTTTTTAAATAATGTTGGGTTGGGATATCTTACGCTCGCCCGTTCCTCAGGCACGCTCTCAGGTGGTGAAAGTCAGCGTATTCGGCTTGCTTCGCAGATTGGATCAGGGTTGACAGGTGTTCTTTATGTGCTTGATGAACCCTCCATAGGGCTGCACCAGCGTGATAATGATCGTCTTTTAGAAACGTTACGGCATCTTCGGGATTTAGATAATACGGTGATTGTTGTTGAGCATGATGAAGATACCATTCGAGCAGCTGATTATTTAATTGATATGGGGCCGGGTGCAGGTATTCATGGCGGCGAAATCGTTGCACAAGGAACACCTGAGACAGTAATGGCGGATCCAAAAAGTCTTACGGGTGCTTATCTTCAAGGCAAAAGATCGATTGAAGTACCCACTAAGCGCCGTCCCGGGAACGGAAAGTTTTTGAAAGTTAAAGGCGCTAAAGCAAATAATTTGAAGAATCTCAGTGTTGAATTTCCCTTAGGAACACTCACCTGTGTGACGGGTGTTTCGGGGGGTGGAAAATCTTCCCTTGTTATTGAAACGCTTTATAAGGCCATTGCGCGCCAACTTCATGGGGCACGCGATCTTCCTGGGGAGCATACCGCTATTGAAGGGCTTGAAGCCATTGACAAAATTATCGATATCGATCAATCGCCGATTGGACGGACACCACGATCAAATCCTGTGACTTATATTGGCGCCTTTACGTCGATTCGTGAATGGTTTGCGGCTTTACCAGAGTCCAAAGCACGAGGTTATCAACCAGGACGATTTTCTTTTAACGTTAAAGGCGGACGGTGTGAAGCTTGCGAAGGAGATGGCGTCCTAAAAATTGAAATGCATTTTTTGCCCGATGTGTATGTTGAATGTGATCAGTGTAAGGGAAAACGTTATAACCGTGAGACCTTAGAAGTAAAATATCGCGATAAAACAATAGCTGATATTCTGGATATGACTGTTGAAGAAGGGCTTGAGTTTTTTCAAGCAACACCATCAGTACGGGACAAGCTCGCAACGCTACAAAAAGTGGGTTTAGGATACATCCATATTGGTCAGCGTGCGACGACGCTATCTGGTGGAGAAGCACAGCGGATTAAACTTTCCAAAGAACTTTCTAAACGGGCGACAGGTCGAACGCTTTACATTTTAGATGAGCCAACAACGGGACTTCATTTTGAAGATGTTAATAAACTTTTAGAAGTTCTTCATTCTTTGGTCGAACAAGGTAATACAATCATTGTGATTGAACACAATCTTGAAGTGATCAAAACAGCTGATTGGGTCATTGATTTGGGGCCTGAAGGTGGGCATGAAGGGGGCCGCATCGTTGGAAGTGGAACCCCTGAAGAGCTTGCCAAAATCCCTGAGAGTTATACAGGGAAGTACCTTAAAAAGTATCTTGAACCTGTTTCTTAAAAAGATATTGCTAAAGCTCAAATTTTAGCTATTTCGGGATATCCTAAATTTTTCATATTTTCGACAAGCTTATTGCGAGCTTCTTTTACCTTTGTAAAAGAGACGAAAAGATCGTCTTTATGAAAAATTTCTTTTATAAATTGTTTAATGGGTTCTGGGTAAGCCAAAGTTTCTGCTGTCATTTCGAACTTAAGAAATCTAAGCATCACATAAAAAAATTGAGTAGTGACTAAATCATTATCATTTTTATTATATTGTTCAGAGTTTAGATCAACAAAGACAATACAAGGCTTTTTTTCAGGTTCTTCTATTAAAAACATAGCATTGCTATCAACTTCATAGGGGCCGGCGCTATGTTTTATGTTATATTCAAATTCTGTCAGGAAAGCATCCACAAGACTGATATTATATTTCCAATCTTTGTAAACAATTTTATCATAGCTTCTTATCATTCCAAGCTTTTCTTGATCGTATGTAAAAGTAATTAGTGGAAGCCCAATAACAAGGGGTCTGAAAATATGATATGTTGATGAATAATAATTATTTTTCTCTGAATAACAGGCATAACAACGTTCAAGATTTTTAAAGGCCTCATATTCACCTTTCCGGCTAGTTTTTTTGAGAGAAGCGTAACGACCTGTGAGTACATGCTGAGCTATATAGACAGTTCCTTCTTCTCCTGATCCTATAATAAGGCGCGGGTTATAAACAAAGCTTCCTATAATGTTTGGTGATAGCTCATCTCTTACTTGACCTTGGGAGTTTATCATTTGTAAAGAAGCTAGAACTTCCTCATTTGAGGAAAAATACTGGCGATTTTTTTCTTTTAGATGAGTTACGAAATCTGTAGGTAATTGTGAAAGAAGAGAGTGTTTCCAAGGGTCTTTATCTGCAGCTTCTAAAGTTGGACTTTCCCATTCTACTTTGTAAGTAGAATATCCATTTTGAGTAGAGAGCATATAAATAATAGCAAAAACAATAGCCTTAAAGTACATATGATAAAACCTTTTAATAAATTAATAAGTTAATTGTAAAGATGACAATAAGGTAAGTCAAGAATTAAGAACTTTAAAGTTATTAGGAAAGTAACTTATTCTTTTTAAGCGCGCGGGTGAACTTTAGCATAAAGCTCCATGAGCTTCGAATCCGCAACTTCGGTGTACCGTTGCGTTGTTGAAAGAGAAACATGCCCTAAAAGTTCTTGAATTGTCCTGAGATCGCCACCAGAAGTAAGAAGATGCGTTGCAAAACTATGCCTCAGGCTATGCGGGGTTGCAGATTCAGGAAGACCTAATTCAAGCCGCAGTTGACGTAGTTCTTTTTGTGCAATTCCTGGGTTTAATCTTTTTCCTTTAGCGCCGACAAAAAGAGGGGTTTTAGAGGTGCAAGCAAACGGAAATAAAGAAAGATACTCTTTAATTTTCTTTAAAACTTCAGGAAGCAATGGCACAAGTCTCTCTTTATTACCTTTCCCCTTGATTCTTAAACTTAATTGATTTTGTTGGATATCCCCTTGATTCAGATTTAAGGCTTCAGAAATGCGTAGACCTGCTCCATACAGTAAAGCGAACAAAGCTTGATTTCGAGCGATAACCCAGTCTTCTTGAACAGAAGCTTCTGCTTCAATAACATTTATCGCATCGTTCGTGGATAAGGGGCGAGGAAGAGATTTTGGAAGTTTGGGGGTTTTGATGCGTTCAAAGGCCTGATTTTCAAATTTATAATGCCGATGAAGATAGCGCACAAAAGAGCGAATGGAAGCCAACATGCGGGCATTTGAACGATGAGAAATTTTTTGATTTACGCGATGCGTGAGGTAAGCACGTAAATCTTGTAAAGCAACCTTCTGTAGTAATTCTAAAGTAATAAGTTCTTGAAAGTGTTGCGATAAAAAGGTAAAGAAAAATGCCAAATCACGGCAGTAATTTGAAACTGTGTGTGGTGAAGCATTCTTTTCAACTGTGAGCCAGTTAAGCCATTCAAAGATATAAGGCTGTAAACTTATACCTATAAAATGTTGAAATGCTGGCTCTAAGAGAGGGGATCTTTTCTCCACATTCATTCCTAAAGAATTGTTTGACCTGTTGCTTGCCAATCTTTTAAGAAAGCTTCTAAACCTTGGTCTGTTAATGGATGATTGTAAAGTTGTCGGAAAGTTTTTCCCGGAAGTGTGATAACATCTGCACCGATCTTAGCAACTTCAAGAACATGATAAGGATGGCGCGCTGAGGCTGCAAGAATCGCAGTTTCGATTTCAGGGTAGTTGTCATAGATAAGACGGATATCTCGGATAAGCTGTAATCCATCCATACTGATATCATCAAGACGTCCTAAAAAAGGCGATATAAAAGTGGCTCCTGCGCGTGCTGCGAGAAGGGCTTGCGTTGCAGAAAAACATAATGTAACATTAACCATGGTACCTTGATCTGATAAAGTCTTGCAGGCTTTAAGACCATCAAAAGTAAGAGGAACTTTTATGGTCACTTGTTCACTAATTTGTGTAAGGATTTTAGCTTCCTGCAACATTTCAGAATAAGTTGTGGCTGTGACTTCTGCGCTTACTGGACCTTGAACGATAGAGCAAATTTCAGCGATGACTTTTTTAATCTCTTGGCCAGACTTGGCAATTAGGCTAGGGTTTGTTGTCACACCTGAGATGAGACCTGAGTCCGCAAGATCACGAATTTCATGAATATCAGCGCTATCGAGGAAAAAATTCATTTAAGGTTCCTTTCATTTTTTGAGAGAAGTATAATCGGAATAAGCAATAAGCGATAGAGAAATATCTTATAAAGTATGATGAAAAAAGTAGGTGTTCTTTTACCAGTTCCTTTAAGTCAGGTGTATGATTATGTCGTTCCTGAAGGGATGTCTGTTGACGTTGGTGATATCGTGCTTGTTCCATTTGGCTCAAGAAGGCTTTACGGCGTTATTTGGCGAATTTCCGATTTTGCTGAGACTTCAAAACCGCTTAAACAAGTTTATGACAAGTTTGATTTGCCGACAATTCCAGGGGTTAATTTAGAGTTTATTGAGTGGGTTGCAAACTATACTTTGACACCCTTAGGGGCCATGCTTAAACTTATGTTAAGTGTGCCGCAAGTCTTTAAAGCGTTAAAGCGCCAATCTAAGAAATTAAATAAGATTTTAACACCTTATCCTGATTTCGCACCAATTCATTTTTCATCTGCCCAAGAACTTGCATATCACGATCTTAAATTTCGACTTGATCAAGGATATTCTGTCTCTGTCTTAGATGGTGTAACAGGTTCAGGAAAAACAGAGGTTTATCTTGAGTTAGTTGCAGACGTTTTAAGATGTCAGAAACAAGCTCTTGTGCTGTTACCTGAGATTTCTTTATCACCCCAAATGATTGAAAGATTTACAAAAAGATTTGGAGCTCAACCCTCATTGTGGCATTCTCTCTTAACACCTGCTCAACGTCGAGAAACATGGAAACAAATTATCAAAGGCGAAGCCAAAGTCATTATTGGTGCACGGTCAGCTTTATTTCTCCCATACTCTAATTTAGGGTTAATTGTTGTCGATGAAGAGCATGAGCAAACCTATAAACAAGATGAAGGAACAATTTATCAAGGACGTGATATGGCTGTTGTCCGTGCCTCACTTAATCATATTCCTATTGTCTTAGCGTCTGCGACACCTTCTTTAGAAACGCATTATAATTGTCGACAAGGCCGATATCATGAAGTTTCATTAGAAAATCGTTTTGGTGGCGCTTCTCTTCCTGAAATAGAAATTATTGATTTAAAAGAATATAAATCAAAAGAGTGGATCTCAGCGCCGTTATTTGATGAGATCACTAAAACGACTTCAGCCGGAGAGCAGGTTCTATTATTTTTAAATAGGCGAGGGTATGCTCCTTTAACGTTATGTAGTGCTTGTGGAACCAAGGTCGAATGTCCTTTCTGTACGGCCTGGTTGGTAGATCATCGTATTCAAGGAAGACTTGTTTGCCATTATTGTGGGCATGCTGTTGCAAAGTTGAAAGAATGCCCATCTTGTCATGCAAACGATAGTTTCGTCGCTTGTGGTCCAGGTGTTGAGCGTTTAGCTGAAGAAGTTGCTTCCAGATTTTCACATCTTAAATATTGCATTATTTCAAGCGATTTAATTGCAAATGTGCAAGAACTGGATCAAGTTTTATCAAAAGTAAAAAACAACGAGGTCTCTATTATTATTGGCACGCAAATGATTGCTAAAGGACATCATTTTCGGAATTTGACGCTTGTGGGCGTTATTGATGCCGATCTCGGATTACAAGGAGGAGACCTTCGGGGGAGTGAAAGAACTTATCAATTGCTTCAGCAAGTTGGAGGGCGAGCAGGGCGTGAACAAAAGCCAGGAAAAGTTTGGCTTCAAACTTATTATCCTGATCATCCTGTCATGCAAGCGCTTATTACAGGTGAACGTGCGCAGTTTATAGAGCAAGAGCTGTTAATGAGAAAATATAGTTCAATGCCGCCATTTAGTCGCTTAGCAGCTTTAGTTTTGAGTGGAATGGATGAAGAAAAAGTGAAACAAGAAGCATTGCGACTTTTAAGTGTTGTTCCTAAAGACACTGATATAGAAATTTTGGGACCGGCGCCTTCGCCTATTTACATGATTAGAGGAAAATATCGTTGGCGCATTCTTGTGAAGGCTCCTCGCCATTATAATTTACAAAAGTTTTTGAAATTATGGCTTTATTCTATCAAATTACCATCTATAGTACGTCTTAAAATTGATATTGATCCTTATAATTTTTTGTAATGGCATTAACTTTAAATTAATTTGCTTTATGCCAGTTTAATCAAAGAGGCGACCATTATATTTTATCTTTGGCCTCATAATTATAAAAGATAAAGACGAGAAAATGATATTAAGCGTAGCCCGTTGCGTTTAATCAAAAAGGAGACGTAAATGAAAATTAAAGGAAACATATTATTATCTGGAGTGGCGTTAGCTGCTTTGCTTGTAACAAGCTGTTCAGAGTTTGATATACGTGAATTAAATGATACCCCACGTGAAGGTTATTTATTTTCACGCGCGCTTGCAAACGAGTATGAAATTTTAGCAAAGAAACTTCACAACAAGTATACAGATGAATTTGATGCTTCTCACTTTGCGGTAAAAGGGATCCAAGCAGCAACTGGTGAAACACCTCTTCCTGAAGATCCACGTCGCTGGGATATTCCTGATTCACAACGTACAGGTCTTCAAGAAGCTCGTAATCGCCTAATTTTTGCTCTTGAGAAGTCAGGTGTTAAGGGTGGACGTCATATTGCTCCACAAGTTGCAGCAGAGGCACAAGTTGCATTTGATTGTCTTGTTGAAGAAAAATCTGAAAGCTGGAGCCGTCCAGAGCTTTCAACATGTGAAAAGCTCTTTAAAGATCGTTTAATTCAGCTCGAAAAGATAGTTGCTGATCAAGCGCCAACATTTGTGATTGAGTTTGGCTTCAATAGTCACGTTCTCTCAGCTGATGCTACAAAAATGCTTGATGAAGTTGCGAAAGTTGCAGAAAACTTAGATCTTCATGTTGTTAATGTGATTGGTAACACTGACCATGTTGGTGGACGCAAGCACAACCTCATTCTTTCACAAAGACGTGCAGAAGCTGTAAGCCATTACCTTGTTAAAAAAGGTGTTGACTCACGTCGCATTACCGCATTCGGCGCAGGTGAAAAAGAAGGTCCAGAAGTTGCACCTAAGAATCGTAATGTCGTTATTCAAATTCATTAGAATTTACTATGTTGCAATAAAAACGGCGCTTTTAAGCGCCGTTTTTTTATAGTCTATTTGAACCTAAAGAGTCTTCTTAAAAGTTGGTATGAGGTACAGTCCGGATAAGCCAACAAGAATGTAGACTAGCTTAGCAAGAATAGGGACACTTCCTAAAACGGTTTCTACTAAATTAACATGAAAAAGCCCAACCAAGCCCCAGTTAATGGCTCCTATAATAACAAGTATTGTGGATATTGTTGGAAGTAAAGTTTTAATCGTCATGGCACTCTCCTTTGACTAAATACTACTCACATTATTATTATAGCATAAATCTGCATGAATATGCACTAATTTGGTAGAAAATTAATCATTATTACTGGTTTATGTCTTTAAAAATCACTAACATAAAGAATATCATCGTTTCAGTTGCGTCTGTGTCGTAAATGTGACTTAATCTTACAAGGCTAAATGAAAGTGATTGAATAATGAGTGATCCCATTTCATATAAAGATAACGCACCTCAAGAAAAACCTTTTCCAGCTGAACTTAAAAAATGGAATTGGGGCGCTTTTCTTTTAAGTTGGATCTGGGGGCTTGGAAATCGCACTTATGTTTCACTTTTTTCGCTCTTACCTTTAGTTAATATTGTAATGCCGTTTGTTTTAGGTGCCAAAGGAAATGAGTGGGCATGGCGTAACAAACATTGGGACAGCATTGAGCATTTTAAACGTGTACAAAGGTTATGGGCAATTTGGGGTATTGGTTACTTAGGAGTTCTCGTTGTATTAGGGGGTGGAATTTTTTTCTTATCCATGGAAAAGTTATCAGACAATGAAGCTATAAAAATGGCTGTTAATTCTGTTTCTCAAAATAAGATAATTATTGGGAAAATTGGCTCTCCTATTAAAAAGAAAGGATGGCCCAGTGGTCAGCTTCATACAGTTGGTCCCAATGGCTATATGAATGGTTCGATGGATGTAGAAGGTCCCCAAGGAACTGCAACAATTTATGTTAAAGCATATTTGGAACACGATGAATGGAATGTTGTACAGCTGCTCGTCAATGTTCATAAAACTGAAGAGAGCATCGAGATCATCAACTATGCTCCTAATAGTTTTGAAATACAAAAATTTGAACGTGAGAGGAAAGCACTTTCTAAAGACTAACTGTCTTTATGAGAAATTGTATATCTTAGGCTAATCTATTCTGATTATACTATTACTTTTGTAGCCTTCCTTAAAAAACAAGGAGAATAATTGTACTTATGGTCACATTTTATATTGATAGTTGTAATAATAGAAGTTAAATATAATCATGTAAATTTTTTAAAGGAAATTACAATGAATATTCAAATTAAAACAATTTTAAGTGCCTTTTTATTTAGTGCAATAACCAATTGTTATGCCACAACTTTTCTTACGGAAGACCAAGTTAGAGACGCACAATGCCTAGCAAGCCAAACAATCCGTTTTGAGGATTTTAGAACTCACCAACATACTTTAGAGCAGAGTACAAGAAAACCTTGGTTAACGCTTGTGCCTTTTGAGTTTGAATATAAAGGTGAAAAGAAAAAATTATGCATGGCTCAAGGGGACCATTTGCGTAGTTATGGAGAGATTGCTGTTTATGCAGGAGATGTGAATCCTACAAAAATTGATTATTCAATAATCGGCTTTAGTGATTTGGGTAAAGCCGCGCCTTTTTTGTCATACTTGCAATATGAATTTATACCTGCACAAAATGCATATCCTGCGCATTTTATTCTTGAGAAAGTTCAAGCAGGTTACCAAGGTGAAGGGCAGGGATATTCTCAAGCGGCAGTTAAATATTTTATTGATGAATTTGTTACAAAACGGACAAATGTAAAATATGTTTTTTCAGATCTACGCAATCCAATATGCCAGCATTATTTTCCTAAATATGGCTTCCAAAAAGGGTTAATTGAAGAATTCGAAAAAATTAAGTTTGAGAGGCCGATGAGGTATCCTTACTCATGGATAAAAATGTAATTAAGATAAATTTCTTTATCTTCTTAAATTGATGGTGAGCAAAGTAAGTCAGGCATTTTTCTCGTAAGGAATGCTTGACTTTTTTATAAGTGAGCTTTAGAAGTAGGTCACGATGTAAGCGTCAGTCAGCGATATTCGCCCACTGACGCATTTTTTGTTGGGTAATAAATGTTTAATAATTTAAGTCAAAAACTTGGCGAAATCTTTGATAAATTAAAAAAGAGAGGTGCTCTTAATGAGGCTGATGTTGATGCTGCTTTAAGGGAGATTCGTGTTGCTCTGCTTGAAGCTGATGTCGCTTTACCGGTGGTTAAAGATTTTATTGCTCAAGTTAAAGAACGCGCCATTGGTCAAGAAGTTATTAAGAGTATTACCCCTGGTCAAATGGTTGTGAAAATTGTTCACGACCAATTAATTGAAGTTCTGGGCAGCGAAAACGTTGCTCTTAATCTTGTCACAACGCCGCCAGCTGTGATGATGATCGTTGGTTTACAAGGTTCTGGTAAAACAACCTCAACAGCAAAAATAGCTCGTTTCTTGAAAGCCAAAAAGAATAAAAAAGTATTGATGGCTTCTGTTGATATTTATCGTCCAGCAGCGCGTGAGCAGCTTGAAATCCTAGGGCGTCAAGTTGATGTTGATACGGTAGAAATCATTGAGGCAGAAAAGCCTTTAGAGACTGCTAAAAGAGCCTACAATAAAGCAAAAATTGAAGGTTATGATGTTCTCTTGCTTGATACGGCCGGTCGCTTGCATATTGATGAAGATCTTATGGAAGAGTTAACGGCTTTAAAAAAAGCACTCAATCCTATTGAAACGCTTTTGGTTGCAGATGCTATGACAGGGCAAGATGCCGTCAATATTGCGCGCAATTTTCAAGAAAAAGTCGGATTAAGTGGGCTTATCCTTACACGCGTGGATGGCGATGGACGTGGCGGCGCGGCCTTGTCTATTAAGGCTATCACAGGATGTCCCATTAAGTTATTAGGTGTCGGTGAGCATCTTGATCAAATAGAAGAATTCCATCCTGAGCGGATTGCCGGGCGTATTCTTGATATGGGAGACGTCGTTGGTCTTGTTGAAAAGGCGGTAGAAGCAATTGATCGTGAGGAAGCAGAAGAACTGGCTCGAAAGGCCGGCAAAGGTGAATTTGATTTAAATGATCTTGCTTCTCAACTACGTCAAGTATCAAAAATGGGAGGAATGGGCGGCCTCCTGTCAATGTTGCCTGGTGTTGGAAAAATAAAAGAGCAAATCCAAGATGCCGGCATTAGCGATAAACTTGTTAAAAGACAATTAGCAATAATTAGTTCTATGACCCTGAAGGAGCGTAAAAATTATAAGCTCTTAAATGGCTCTAGACGACGACGCATCGCTGATGGTTCAGGAACAACGGTCGCTGATGTAAATCGACTATTAAAACAATTCCAAGATATGCGCGATATGATGAAAAGAATGTCTAAAATGGGAGAAAAAGGATTTAAAAGACAAGGTCTGAGAGGACTTTTGGGAAGATAAATTAAGTTAACATCAATAAAAGTTAAGGAGTAAAAATGTCATTAAAAATACGTTTAGCACGCGGTGGTTCAAAAAAGCGTCCTTTTTATAGGGTTGTTGTAGCCGACTCAAGAAGTCCGAGAGATGGCCGCTTTATTGAGAAGTTAGGGACTTATAATCCGATTCTGGGTTCTGATCACCCTCAACGTCTTGTTCTTAACCAAGATAGAGTTAAGCATTGGTTGGGGGTAGGTGCAGAGCCAACAGATCGTCTAGTTCGCTTTTTTGGTCAAATGGGTCTCGTGAAAGCAACAAAATTTAATAATCCACAAAAAGCAGCTCCAAAGAAAAAGGCTCAAGAACGTATGGCAGCAGTTGCTGAAGCTGCAAGAAAAGCAGAAGAAGCTAAAAATGTGCCTAAGGAAGAGCCTGTAGCAGCAGCAGTGGAAACTGCTGAAGTAGCAGTGCCGGAAGAAGCTGTTGTAGAAGCTGCTGACGCAGTGGTTCCAGAAGTTGTTGCAGAAGCACCTGCAGAATAATCTAGCGAAGCTTATTTTTTAGTAGGCCCCTTTTGGAGAGGGGCCTCTAGGATTTGAATTGTGAGTCACTCTATCACTTCTCCGCACATTTTGATGGGCGTCGTTGCTTCTGCGCACGGGGTTCAAGGTCAAGTGAAAATAAAAATTTTTGCGACCTCGCCTACGTCTTTTATGACGCATAAAAAATTTTCAGATAAATCTGGGAAACAACTTTTTTTATTTAAAAATTTTTCTGTTTTTAAAGAAAATATTATTATTGGAACTTTAGAAGAGGTTACTACGCGTAATCAGGCTGAAAATTTGAAAGGAACTGAACTCTACATCTCAAGAGACCAACTTCCCTCAATTAAGGATGAAGAATATTATTATGAAGATCTTATTGGTTTAGAAGTGCGAGATAATAGTGGTGAACAGATTGGCGTTGTGAAGGCAGTTTATAACTTTGGCAGTGGAGATCTCATAGAAATTAAGCTTTCTGATTCTCGTGAAACTGTTGTTCTTCCTTTTACGCGAGAGGCTATCCCAACAGTTTCGATTTCAGATGGGTATCTCATTATAAATCAGATTGTTCTGAACCAGTTTAGGACGACTAAAAGAGATGAGAAATCTTTATAATGAACTGTTTACTATCAGCCAAGGTTTTCACAATTTTTCCTGAAATGTTTCCAGGACCCCTCGAAACATCTCTTGTTGGGAGAGCATTAAACAAAGGAACGTGGAATTTAGAAGCTATCAATCTTAGAGATTATGCGACTGATAAACATCGTTCTGTTGATGATACATCTTTTGGCGGCGGGCCAGGAATGGTCTTGCGCCCTGATATTATAGATGCAGCTTTACAAGATCATTATAATGTTCGACCAAATACCTTGATTTATCTTTCACCACGTGGCATACCATTGACACAAGAGTATGTAAAAAAGCTTGCCAAGCAATCTCACTTAGGATTATTGTGTGGACGCTTTGAAGGTGTTGATCAGCGCGTTTTAGATGCGTGGCATATTGAAGAGGTAAGTTTAGGCGATTTTATTCTCTCAGGAGGTGAAATTGCAGCAATGGCAATTTTAGATGCTGTTGTAAGGTTATTACCGGGTGTACTTGGTGAGCAAGAATCTCTTAATGAAGAAAGTTTTAATGAGAATTTGTTAGAGTACCCACAATATACAAGACCTCAAAATTGGAAAAATTATGCGGTGCCAGAAGTACTATTAAGTGGGCATCATGAAAAAATTAAAGCTTGGCGAAAGGCTGAGTCAGAAAAGTTAACCCGTGAGCGACGGGCTGATTTATGGCAGCGCTATAAAGCGGCTCAGCAAGAGAGAAAGGATTAAGAAGATGAACACTTTACAAAAATTTGAGCAGGAACAAGTCAATTTATTAACAGCAAGTAATCCTATTCCTGAGTTCTCTTCAGGGGATACTTTAAAAGTTCTTGTAAAAGTAGTTGAAGGTGAACGTGAGCGTACACAGGCTTATGAAGGTGTCTGTATTGCCCGTAAAAATGCAGGTATTAATTCATCCTTTACAGTACGTAAATTATCCTTTGGAGAAGGTGTTGAGCGCGTTTTCCCTTTATATTCTCCGAATATTAAAATAGAAGTTGTACGTCGTGGTCAAGTTCGTCGTGCGAAGCTTTATTATCTTCGTGGTCGTACTGGTAAGAGTGCTCGTATTGCTGAGAAGAGCTACTTTAGTGATGCTCAGAAGGGAAAGTCAAAAAATAAAGTTGATTCACCGACTGAAGCTGTCTAATCACCAGACAAACTGGAAGCTTAAGGGTTAATCTTAATGCTTGAACCTTGTTAGATCATTAGAATTTAGATAGGGAGTCAAACTTGGAAACAACAGTTTCACAGAGAAGTGCCTCAATGATGTCTAAAAAAGTTCCTATTACGCAAGAGGAACTCCTAAAATATTACAGAGATATGCTTTTGATTAGACGTTTTGAGGAACGTTCTGGTCAATTGTACGGTATGGGGTTAATTGCTGGATTCTGCCATTTATATATTGGACAAGAAGCTGTCGTGGTAGGAATTCAAGCTGCTCTTCAACCTCAAGATACAGTTATTACTGCTTATAGAGACCATGGGCATATGCTGGCCTGTAATATGGATCCAAAAGGGGTTATGGCTGAATTAACAGGTCGTATCGGAGGTTACTCTAAAGGTAAAGGTGGGTCAATGCATATGTTCTCAAGAGAGAAAAACTTTTTTGGAGGACATGGAATTGTTGGGGCTCAAGTTCCTTTAGGGACTGGTCTTGCATTTGCTCATAAATACCGGGGTGATGGTGGAATCTGTACAACATATATGGGAGATGGAGCCGTTAACCAAGGGCAGGTTTATGAGGTTTTTAACATAGCAGCATTATGGAAGCTGCCGGTACTTTATATCATTGAAAATAATGGGTATAGTATGGGAACGTCTATAGCACGCCATGCTGCAGGAAAGCATCTTTATGAGCGTGGTACAGCGTATGGAATTCCTGGAGAAGAAGTTGATGGAATGGATGTACTTGCAGTAAAAGCTGCCGCTGAAAAAGCTGTAAAATACGTACGTGAGACAAGTAGTCCAATGATTCTTGAAGTTAAGACATATCGTTATCGTGGTCATTCTATGTCAGATCCTGCAAAATACAGGACAAAAGAAGAAGTTGATAATATGCGACAGAATTTTGATCCTATTGAGCGTGCAAAAGTTCTTTTAATTTCTGAGTTTAGTGTGTCAGAAGAAATATTATCTAGTCTTGAAAAAGAAATTAAAGAAATTGTTCTTGAGGCTGTTGACTTTGCTCAAAAAAGTCCTGAGCCTGAAGCATCAGAACTTATGACAGATATCCTGATTAATTCTTAAGAGAGAAAAAAATGACCTTAGAGACTTCAACAATTACAGTACGCGAAGCTCTTCGAGATGCAATGGCAGAAGAGATGAGAAAAGATCCACTTGTCTTTTTGATGGGGGAAGAAGTTGCTGAATATCAAGGCGCCTATAAGGTAAGTCAAGGGTTGCTTGAGGAATTTGGCTCTAAGCGTGTTATTGATACACCAATTACAGAACATGGTTTTGCAGGCTTAGGGGTAGGGGCAGCTTTTGCAGGCCTTAAGCCAATAGTTGAGTTCATGACTTTCAATTTCGGAATGCAAGCGATTGATCAAATTATAAACAGTGCAGCAAAAACACTTTATATGTCAGGTGGTCAGATGGGATGTCCTATTGTCTTCCGTGGTCCGAATGGGGCTGCTAAAAGAGTAGGTGCTCAGCATTCTCAGTGTTTTGCTAGTTGGTATGCTCATTGTCCAGGCTTAAAAGTTATTGCTCCCTATGATGCAATTGATGCAAAGGGTCTTCTTAAAGCAGCTATCCGCGATCCTAATCCTATTATTTTTCTTGAAAATGAGATGTTATACGGTGAATCTTTCCGTGCGCCTGTTGGGGAAGACGAAGTCATTCCTATTGGAAAAGCACGTATTGTGCGTTCTGGTAAAGATGTGACCATTACAACATTTTCTTTCATGGTTGGGGTAGCGCTTAAGGCAGCTGAGCAACTTGCAAGTGAAGGGATTGACGTTGAAGTGATTGACTTGCGTACAATTCGTCCGTTAGATGAACAAACAATATTAGATTCTGTCAAGAAAACAAATCGCTTAGCAACGTTGGAAGAGGGGTGGGGATTTGCTGGTATTGGTGCTGAAATTTCAGCATTGGTTATGGAAGAAGCTTTTGATTATTTGGACGCACCAGTAAAAAGAATAGTAGGAGTGGATGTTCCAATGCCTTATGCTGAAAGCTTGGTTAAGTTAACTATTCCACAAGTTGACTGGGTGGTTGATGCTATTAAGCAAGTATGTTATCGAAGTTAAAAAGAACATTATTGAAAAGTCGTAAGTAAAGGGGCTTCACTTTTATGCCAATTAAAATTTTAATGCCAGCACTCTCACCAACAATGGCAGAAGGTAACTTAGTGCGTTGGCTTAAATCAGAAGGGGATAAAGTAAAATCAGGCGATCTCCTCGCTGAAATTGAAACTGATAAAGCTACAATGGAAGTTGAAGCTGTCGATGAAGGAATATTGGCGAAAATTCTTATTCCTGCAGGAACTGAAAATGTAAAAGTAAATGAAATTATTGCTCTTTTATTAGAAGAAGGAGAAGATAGCGCAACGCTTGAACTAGTCAAGCCAGTAGATTCTCCTGCTAAAAATGAAATTGTGGCTGAAAAGAAAATAGAAGAAAATAAACACACCAATATTCCAGTACAATCTCCTGTAACAGATAAGCAGACGCAAGAGCGTCTTTTTGTATCTCCTTTAGCGCGTCGTATTGCGATTGATAATCAAGTTGATTTAGGTCGTTTAAAAGGTTCAGGACCTCATGGAAGAATTATAAAATCAGATGTCGAAGCGGCTATAGGGCAAAACACACAAGCAAACGAAACACCATCAACTTCTTATAAAGCTGCAAATGAGCTTTATCCTGCTTATGAAGAAATAAAAGTTTCGAATATGCGTAAGGTAATTGCTCAAAGATTAACAGAATCTAAGCAGAGTGTTCCACATTTCTATTTAAACGTGGAGTGTGAAATTGATGAATTATTACATCTTCGTCAGAAAATAAATAAGTCACTTCCTGAATCAGACAGAATCTCAGTAAACGATCTTATCATCAAAGCTATTAGTGTTACTTTGAAAAAAGTTCCAGATGCAAATGCCTCTTGGGTTGAGGGAGGCTATGTGCGCAGCTATAAACATGCTGATATTTCAGTTGCAGTTGCTGTTGAAGGTGGCTTAGTAACGCCCATTATTCGTGGTGCTGAATTAAAATCAATTCTCGAAATTTCTAAAGAAATGAAAGAATTAATTAATAAAGCAAAAGCTGGTAAGCTAAAGCCCCAAGAATTTCAAGGTGGAACATTCAGTCTCTCAAATTTGGGAATGTATGGTATTAAAGATTTTTCTGCTGTTATAAATCCGCCGCAAGGATGCATTTTAGCTGTTGGAACAGGAGAAGAACGACCGATAGTTCGTGAAGGAAAAGTTGAAATTGCAACTCTTATGAATTGTACTCTGTCAGTTGACCATCGGGTTGTCGATGGTGCTGTTGGAGCGAAGTTTTTAAAAGAGTTAAAACATTTAATACAAACTCCAGTTTTAATGTTTATTTAAAAAGTGATATTACAAAATATAAATCAATCTTCTAAAATGATTGTTGTGATTGCTGGTCCCACAGCTTCTGGAAAATCATTTTTTGCTTGTGAATTTGCTGAAAAACATAACGGTATTATCATTAATGCAGATAGTGTCCAAGTCTATAAAGATCTTGAAATTTTAAGTTCACGCCCCCCTGAAGAAGCACTTAAAAAAGTACCTCATAAACTTTATGGCTTTTTAGAAGCCCACGACACATGCTCGGCAGGCTTATGGCGTTCTCGCGTGCTTAAAGAAATTCAAGAGTGTTACCATCAAAAAAAACTTCCTGTTATCGTTGGCGGTACAGGTTTATATCTAAAAATTTTAATTGAGGGGCTTTCTCCAATTCCTTCAGTAGATGAGAATATTAGAAAATTAGCTCGAGCAAGAGCACAAAATGAGGGTTCAGAAATCCTTTATAATGAATTAAGTGAACTTGATCCGATTATTGCGATGCGTTTAAAACCTGGAGATTGCCAGCGTATTGTCCGAGCTTGGGAAGTTGTAAAATCAACAGGAATCCCTCTTTCTGAATGGCAAAGAAAATCATCAATTTCACTTGCTGAGCGTGAAAAAGTTTTTACCAATATTTTGCTTTTACCACAACGCGAAGAATTACTTTTACGGGCCGATAAACGCTTAGAAAACATGCTTAAGAATGGTGTTTTAAAAGAGGTAGCGACTCTACTAGAAAAGAATATTGAAAAGAATGCAACAATTTATAAAGCAATTGGTTTGAGGGAGTTCGCGGCTTATCTGAAAGGTGAAATCAGTTTAGATGAGGCAGTTGCTAAAGCAAAAATTTCTACACATCAATATATTAAAAAACAATATACATGGTTTAAAAATCAGTTTCAGGCTGATATTATCTTAGGATAAAAACAAGAAAAGCAAAAAAGAAAATTACCGAATATATCTTCCGACGCAAGTATTAATTAATTTTTAATGTTCCTTTGTTATCCTCAAACATAAATAAACAGGAGACAAACAAAATGAACATTAAAACAACGTCTTTTTTTCTAGGCGCTTTTATAATGCTTACACAATTTGTTGCCACATGTCATGCAACCAATCTTCCTGATGATGTATTATTACTCACTTTTAGTAAACTTGAAAATCCAAAAGAGGTAATTAAAAAGTCTTCGGTTTCTAAGCGATTTAACAGTATTATTTGTGGACTTCCATTATATAAAAGTATAGTACGGTTTTGTCATTACTTTACACCTGAGGATGTAAATATATATGCAATGCAAATAGTTAAATTAAAATCTAATCCACACCCAGACTTTATTGACGAAGCTACCTTTAAAAAGGCGCAAGAAAATGCTAAATTTTTAACAAGCACTGGTGGAAGATAGTATTTTTTACGCCAACCGAAGTGTTGTATAGTCTGATCATAAAAGCCATTTTTTAAATAAAATGGCTTTTTTTATATAGAAAAAATTTTCTTTCTTTAGAAAAGTCTATGACTGTGTTCAAAGGTCTACAATTTTCTTTTCTAGACTTGGAAATAATGCTAAAAGAGCCAAGTATTTTATGAAAATGTTCTCACTATGCTGTTAAGTATTATTGAGAACCTCCGAAGTTAATTTCTTTAATCTTACCCAACTAAAGAGAGGGATTGAATGTTTCGCAAACTACTTGGAATGATGTCATCAGATATGGCAATTGACCTTGGGACAGCCAATACGTTGGTTTATGTTAAAGGGAGAGGAATTGTCTTAAATGAACCTTCTGTTGTTGCTCGAGCAATTATAAAAGGAAAAAGCCAAGTTCTTGCAGTTGGGAATGATGCCAAGCAAATGGTTGGAAAGACCCCGGGAAATATTCAAGCAATCCGTCCTTTAAGAGAAGGCGTCATCGCAGATTTCGAAGTTGCTGAAGAAATGATCAAGCACTTTATCCATAAGGTTCATAATCGGCGCAGTTTTGTGAGTCCGCAAATTATTGTTTGTGTTCCATCTGGGGCAACTGCTGTAGAAAAACGAGCAATTCAAGAGTCTGCCGAAAGTGCTGGTGCGGGGAAAGTATACCTTATTGAAGAACCAATGGCAGCTGCTATTGGTGCAGGACTTCCAGTAACAGAACCAACTGGGTCTATGGTGGTTGATATTGGAGGAGGAACAACTGAAGTTGCGGTTATATCTTTAGGCGGAATTGTTTATGCTCGGTCAGTCCGTATCGGTGGCGATAGTATGGATGAAGCTATCATTTCCTATATTCGACGTACTCACAATCTTCTTGTTGGAGAGGCAACAGCCGAGCGTATCAAGAAAGAGATAGGATCTGCATTACAACCTCAAGGGAAATCAGGAGGACGTAAACTTCATATTAAAGGAAGAGATCTTTTAAAAGGTATCCCTAAAGAAATTGAAATTGATGAGCGCCAAGTTGCAGAAAGCTTATCTGAGCCTATTGCAGGTATTATTGCAGCAGTTAAAGATGCCTTAGAAAATACCGCACCTGAATTATCTGCTGATATTGTTGAAAAAGGAATTGTGTTAACGGGCGGTGGAGCTTTGTTAACAAATCTTGATCAAGTGATCCGGAATGCCACTGGTTTACCAGTATCTATTGCTGATGATCCGCTTTCATGTGTTGTTCTTGGTACCGGACAAGCCCTTGAACATATTGGAAGTATGAAGGGTGTTTTAATTAATATGTACTAACTAAATAGGGAAATTTTCCTTGCTTTCGACATTTTCTAGTGTATCACGTCGATCTCAAGCAAAAGTAAAACTCTTTTTTAGTAAAGTCAGATCAGTTTTATTTTTGCTCGTAGCTATTATTATATTTTCCCTTAGCGTTAAATATAATGAGCGCTTTTCTAACATTCAGGCAGCTATTTTAGATCATACACGTTTTGTTACCTATATTATTACATCTCCTGTAAGGATGATTGTTGGCGTAAAAAACTGGGCTAATTCTTATTTAAGAGTACGTCATAAAAATGTAAAACTAGAAACAAAGCTCAAACAAATGGAAGGATGGGCCTTGAAAGCTCATGCTTTAGATTTAGAAAATCAACAACTTCGTCAATTATTAAAAATAGCTCCTGATCCAAAACTCAATTATATTACAGTTCCGGTACTAGGTATTGTAGAAGCTCCTTATACCAAAACTATCGTGCTCGGAGCTGGTTTTAATAAGGGTATTAAATTACGTCAGCCTGTTGTAATAGGTCAGCACATTGTAGGCCGCATTGTGGAAGTTTCTGAACAAACTGCACGTGTTTTATTAATTCAAGATGTAAATTCCCATGTACCTGTTATTTTAGAAAGATCAAAGATACATGGAATTGCTTCAGGCGATAGTGATTCTTACTTAATTATCCGATTTTTTGAAATGGAAGCCAAAGCAGAGGTGGGTGAGCTTGTTTTCACATCAGGAATAGGAGGCATTTATCCTAAAGGTTATCTTATAGGACAAGTTACTTATCAAAAAGGTGAAATTGTTGGAATTAAAAGTCTTGTTCAACTAAATGACCTAGAATATGTTCATGTTTTTGTTGGGACAGAACTCCCTATGGAAAATATAAGGCCATTACATAATGGTAAAGGCACCTGATGAAATCTCTAAAAAACTTTTTCTTTCTTGTACAACCATCACTTTATTTATTTATCGCAAGTTTTATTTTTGTCTTATTGCCAAATAATTTGCTTCATATGAGTCCAGATTGTTCATTCCCTTTTATTTATTTTTGGACTATTTTTAAGCCTGAAGTACTTCCTTTGTTTGTGCTATTAAGTATTGGTATTATGATTGATAGTGTTCAAGGATTACCCCTTGGGTTTCATAGTGTGCTTTTCTTATTTTCTTCAATGATTATTTTATATCAAAGAAATTTTCTATATCATCAATCGTTCTCTTTAGTTTGGTTGTTTTTCAGTTTATTTTTAATTATTTATAAGGCCCTAGAGCAATTAATTTTTAAGAGCATTATGGATTTTCCTTTTTCATTTTTTGATTTAGTAATGAGCGTATTATTTACTATCTTTTTATATCCATTATGCTCAAGAATTTCTTACTCAAATTTAAAAAGAGTTATTAATTTATCATGAAGCGCTTTCTAAGTACTTCTGATCCAAAGCTTTTGTTTACTAGAAGAGCGGCTATTATTGCTGGAGCTCAAGCAATAGGAGGAACTGTACTTCTTGGGCGTTTGGGGTACTTAGGTATTTTTCGGTCTCCCCATTATCGTACACTTGCTGATGGTAATCGGATTAAATTACATATTTTATTACCTAAAAGAGGCATTATTTACGATCGTCATGGACAAGAATTAGCAGGAAATATTTCGAGTTATCGGCTTACATTGATTCCAGCACAAATTGAGAATCTTGCAGAAAGTCTTTTTAACATTTCTCAACAGTTAAATCTTGATCAGAAAACAGTTAAAACTATTCTTAAGGATATTAAGAAATATCCTAAATTTACACCTTACGTTATTAAACATTATTTAAGTTGGGAAGAAGTTTGTAAGATTGAAGTAAATCTACCTGAATTACCCGGTATTGATATTGAAGCTGGTTATCAAAGATTTTACATAGATTCTCAACCTTTTGCTCATTTGATCGGGTATGTGCAAGCGCCTTCAGATAAAGACAATGCTGATCAACAACTTGCCTCACTTTCAGATTATCGGATAGGAAAAGTTGGTGTTGAAAAAAGTTTTCAAAGTACATTGCAGGGCGTTGCAGGTTACAAAGAAGTAGAAGTTAACGCTAAGCGTCAAATTGTTAGAGAAAACAAGAAATATGAAAGTCAACATGGTCAACCGTTAAATCTTTCCATTTCTTCTCCTTTACAAAAGTTTGTTTATGAAAGGTTGCAACAAGTTGAAAGTGCTTCTGTTGTTACAATGGATATGTTGACAGGAGAAGTTCTAAGTTTGGTCTCTTCTCCCAGTTATGACACAAATCTATTTGTAAATGGAATTCCTCAAAAGAATTGGGTAGCTCTTCAAAAAAGCCCATATCGTGCCCTTACTAACAAAGCAATTCATGGTCTTTATGAACCTGGATCAACTTTCAAAATGGCAGTTTTACTTGCTGGTTTAGAATCGGGCAAGCTAGATCCTAATTTTCAAACGTTCTGCCAAGGTTATATAGAAGTTGCAAATCATCGATTTCATTGCGTATGCCGAGGAGGGCACGGACTTGTTGATTTAAAAAGATCATTGCAAGTTTCTTGTGACGTTTATTTTTATGAAATCGCTCAAAAGATTGGCGTAGAAACATTAACAAGTATGGCTAAAAAACTAGGACTTGGAGATAAAACAAATATAGAAATGCCTGCAGAACGTTCTGGGTTGGTTCCTTCAAAACTCTGGAAGCTTGAGAAGCAAAATCAACGTTGGCATGTTGGTGATACTATACTGCTCTCTATAGGTCAGGGGCCTTTATTAGCAACACCACTTCAATTAGCACAAATGATGAGTCGACTTTTGACAGGAAAAAAAGTTGTTCCCACAATACAGAAGAAAAATTCATCAAATTTGATTAGTTTTGCGGATTGCTCTTTTAATTCTCGTTATCTAGCTCTGATAAAAGAAGGTATCGATTCAGTTGTAAATGAAGTTTCAGGAACTTCTTATCACGCAAGAATCAATATTCCTGGATGGGAGATGGGGGGTAAAACGGGAACGGCCCAAGTCAGACGTATAACAAAATTGGAACGCGAAACACGTATCTTAAGAAATGAGGAACTTGCATGGAGGGAACGAGATCACGCTATATTTGTGGGCTATGCACCAGTGCATCAACCACGGTATGTAACCGCTGTGGTTGTTGAGCATGGAGGATGGGGAAGTGTTGTAGCGGCTCCAATTGGGCGCGACGTTCTTCTAAAAACCCAAGAGGTGATGACCCTGTAAAATAATTTATTAAACCATTGGCTTAGCATTTTTCCCCTGATATGATAAAGCCTTTAAAAAGGGATAAATTATGTTCGCGAGCATCGCCTTTTATATTTTTTCATTTTTTTTGATAGGATCTGCAGCGATGGTTGTGATTGCACGTAACCCTGTGCATTCAGTTCTTTACCTTATCCTTTCTTTTTTTAATGCTGCTGGAATTTTTATTTTGCTCCAAGCTGAGTTTATAGCCATGATTTTGGTCATTGTCTATGTTGGAGCTGTTGCAGTTTTATTTTTATTTGTTGTTATGATGCTTGATTTAGGTCCTTTACAAAAATCCAAACCCTTTTTAAAGGGGTTTTTACATTTGATGAAATCTATGGTCTCAATAATTGGTTTTCTTACTTTATTTATCGCTCTTTGCTTACTTATGATGTTAGCCATTAATCATATTTTTGATTATTGGGAGATCTCTATTCAAAAAATGTGGGAGCGAATTTTGTTTTCAACCTTGATAGGTGTGTTTGTTGCAGTTTGTATGCCAAAAAGCATTTATAGATGGCTCACAGAAGTAATGTCTGACTTACGACAGAATGTTTCATTAATTGTTTTAGTAGGAACTATTTTATTCATTGAATTAGGGGTCATGCTCTTTTCTTTTAAACCCTTTACTTTTCATGAAAGCTTTAGTATTTCTCCTATATCAACTATACAAAAAGTTAATAATACTAAAGATTTAGGTAAAATCCTTTATACAGATTATTTTTATTTATTTCAAATTTCTGGTCTTATACTTCTTGTTGCCATGATTGGGGCAATAGTGCTTACTTATCGTCGTAGATCAGATGTTAAGCGACAAGATGTTTCGACCCAAATGCAGCGAAAGGCTCGAAATACAATTGAGCTAAAGAAGGTAATGCTAAAAAAGGGAATATAAAAATGTACGTTGGGTTGCAGCATTATTTAATTTTATCCAGTTCCTTATTTTTTATCGGTCTTTGTGGAATTTTGTGGGGACGAAAGAGTGTATTAAATATTCTTATGGCTTTAGAATTAACCCTTCTTGCTACGACTATCAATCTTGTTGCATTTTCTTCTTATTGGAAAGATCTTACAGGTCAAGTTTTTACCTTATTTATTCTAACAGTTGCAGCAGCAGAAGCTGCGATTGGTTTAGCTATTTTAGTCGTTTTTAATCGTAATCGTGGCAGCATTGAGCTTGAAGATATAAGTCATATGAGAGGCTAGGCACTTGGAAGAATACTTTAGTATATTTTGTTCTCTTATAGGATTTGGTATTACAGGCCTTCTAGGAAGGCAGGTTGACAAACGTGTAATCAACTGGATTAGTTGTATCTTTATGGCTATAGCTACGCTTGCTTCAATAATTCTTGCATGGAAATTATATTCTTCTGGGGGAGTTATCACCCTTTCTTTACTATCTTGGTTCGATGTTGGAAATTTGCAAATTCACTGGGGACTGTATTTTGATCGCTTGTCAGTAACAATGGTTTTGCTTGTTAATCTAATTTCTTTTCTTGTCCATCTTTATTCAGTTGGTTATATGAGCCAGGATTCGAATGCTCCGCTGTTTATGTCATATTTAAGCCTATTTACTTTTATGATGTTGCTACTTGTTACATCAAATAATTTGGTACAACTTTTTTGCGGTTGGGAAGGTGTAGGACTCACGTCTTATCTTTTAATTGGATTTTGGTATGAGCGAGAAAGTGCAAATCAAGCAGCGCTTAAGGCATTTCTCATAAATAGGATTGGAGATCTGGGATTTATCATAGCAATCGCTGCAACTTTCACAACTTTTAAAACATTAGAATTTAATCAAATTTTTCAAATTCTCTCATCAAAAAGTGGAGAACAGTTTATCTTTTTAGGATATGCATTTTCTAAAATTGAAATTTTAGGTATTTTATTTTTTATTGGGGCAATGGGGAAGTCAGCACAAATAGGGCTCCATACATGGCTTCCTGACGCAATGGAAGGGCCAACACCTGTATCAGCTCTGATCCATGCTGCAACAATGGTTACTGCAGGCGTATTTTTGATTATTCGTCTGGCACCTTTATATGAATTTGCGCCCTATGCAAAAGACTTTATTGTGATAGTTGGTGGAATAACAGCTTTTTTTGCTGGCACTGTAGCAATAACACAAAATGACATTAAACGTGTTATTGCTTATTCAACATGTAGCCAATTAGGCTATATGTTTATGGCGGTTGGTTTATCTGCGTATGGTGGGGCACTCTTTCACCTGGTAACGCATGCCTTTTTTAAAGCCTTACTATTCTTAGGGGCAGGGGCAGTAATTCATGCGCTTTCAGATGAACAAGATATGCGTTATATGGGAGGTCTACGGCGTTCTATTCCTGCAACATACACGGCTATGATCATTGGAAGTCTAGCTTTGTCAGGTATTCCATTTTTTGCAGGTTATTTTTCTAAAGATTATATTTTAGAAATTGCTTTAGAGAATTCTTCGTGGATCGGATATTTTGCTTATTTCTTGGGTATCAGTACAGCTATTTTAACAGCTTTTTATTCTTGGCGGTTAATATTTCTTACATTCCACGGTCAAGCCAGAGCAAACGAACTTGTGATGAGTCACGTACATGAGCCAGGATACAGCATGTTAATTCCTTTATTTGTTCTTATTTTGGGTTCTATTTTTGGCGGTTATTTAGGGGACATTTTTTTCTTAAAGAAAACTTTTTGGGGCAATATTATGCCTTTTCCAAATCAAGATCATTTAGGGATAAATTTCTTCTTAATGTTTTTACCTATTATTGCTTCTCTTATAGGGATTGGAATCGCAATATTTATCTATTTAAAGCATCCAATGCTTTCTGATCATATCTCTAATAAGTTTAAAAGAACTTATAACTTCTTTTACAATAAATGGTTTTTTGACGCTTTTTATGAAAATGTCTTTTTACAAAATACGCTTAAAGGAGCACGTCTTTTATGGCAAAAAATCGATCAAAAAGTTATTGATGGATACGGACCAGAAGGTCTTTCCGTTGTTGCTCAGCAACTTGCGAAACGTGCGAGTCAATTGCAAACTGGATACATTTATCATTATGTTCTGGCGTTTATAGGCGGTCTTTGCCTTTACATATTTTTACTTTTATTCCAACAATAACGAGAATACAGCATGGAATCATTACCTTTATTGACACTTATAATAATTTTGCCTTCATTAGGGGCTTTTGCGATCTTGTTAATTAAAAATGATCCTCAATCAGTGGCTCAAAATGCTCGTGGAGTTGCTCTTTTAACTTCAATTGCGACATTTTTATTATCGCTTGTTCTTTTAAATTATTTTAAAATTTCTTGCTCAGATTTTCAGTTCTTAGAAAAGTATTCTTGGGTTCCAAAATTTTCTTTAAATTACTATGTAGGTATTGACGGAATTTCACTTCCATTTATTTTGCTTACAACTTTTTTAGTGCCTATAACAATTCTGGCAAGTTGGAACGTAATTCTTGAAAAAGTAAAAGAATATATGATTGCCTTTCTTGTTCTGGAAACATTAATTATTGGAAGCTTTTGTGCTCTTGATTTAGTCCTTTTTTATATTTTTTTCGAAGCAGTTTTAATCCCTATGTATTTAATAATTGGTATTTGGGGAGGCAAAGATCGTGTTCATGCCGCTTTCAAATTTTTTCTTTTTACTCTCGCGGGATCTGTTTTCATGTTAATTGCAATTCTTGTAATTTATGGCGAAGTAGGAACCACCGATATTGTAGAAGTTAGCCGTCATACATTTGTAATACCTAAGCAATACTGGTTATGGGCAGCTTTTTTCATAAGCTTTGCAATTAAGGTTCCAATGTGGCCAGTACATACATGGCTTCCTAATGCTCATGTTGAAGCTCCGACAGCAGGCTCGGTCATATTAGCCGCTATTTTATTAAAAATGGGAGGATATGGTTTTCTTAGGTTTTCATTACCTTTATTTCCTGAAGCTTCTCAATTCTTTGCGCCTTATATATTTAGCCTAAGTATTATTGCTGTTGTCTATGCTTCTCTTGTTGCGCTTGCTCAAGAGGATATGAAAAAGCTTGTTGCTTATTCGTCTATTGCGCACATGGGATTTGTGACATTTGGTATTTTTACATTTACAGAATATGGCATTAAGGGAGCTTTATTCCAAATGATAAGTCATGGTATTATTTCTGCTGGAATGTTCTTATGTGTTGGGATTCTATATAACCACACGCATTCTAGAGAAATTATTAGATACTCTGGTGTGCGATCTAAAATGCCATATTTTGCCTTTATATTTATGATCTATATTTTAGCTTCTATTGGTCTGCCTGGAACTTCTGGATTTGTGGGAGAACTGCTTGTTCTTCTCGCATCCTTTGAAAAAAAAGGTTGGATGACTTTTATGATTGGACTAGGAATAATTCTTAGTGCTGCTTATGCACTTTGGTTTTATAAAAGAGTAATGCTAGGAAGAGTTATGAATAAGAATTTGGAGAAATTAAAAGATATAACTTTAGTTGAGAAATTGTATTTATTTCCTATAGGAGTAGTAATTATATTTTTAGGTATCTATCCTAAACCTCTTTTTACGGTTAGTAAAACTGCGATTGAAAAAATTATCTCACCTTTTTATCCTACCTTAAAAACAGAAGGGCAGCTTTAATGCATACATTAACTTTAGCTGAACTTTTACCTATTGCTCCCGAATTTTTTCTCATTGTTGTGGCATTATTGATGCTTTTAATAGGTGTTTTTAAAAAAACCTCAAAAACAAAAGTGGTAAACTATGTTCTTCTTTTTTCTCTTGTCATAGCAATTTCGCTTATTTCTATTTTTCCATCTCATCAAATAACTTCATTCCATAATTTTTTCCTTATTAACGCCTATACACAATTTTGTAAGATCCTTGTTATTACGGCCGTTATACTTGTTGTTTTGATGAGTTTTCGAAATTTTGAAAATGATCATCCGACGCAGTTTGAAATTCCAATACTAATTTTGTTTTCGACAATAGGTATGATGCTAATAATTTCATCTAATGACCTTATTTCGCTTTTTATGGGAATAGAGTTACAAAGTTTAGCGCTTTATATTTTGATAGCAATACCGCGAGATAACATTTTAGCAACTGAGGCAGGACTTAAATATTTCATTTTAAGCGCTCTTGCAACTTCTCTCATTTTATTCGGGAGCAGTCTTTTATATGGACTAATAGGAACAACCGAATTTCACAATTTTGCGCTAGCTTTTAAAGAAATTCCCTTAAATAATCCTATGCTGATCGTTGGTTTAACGATGATACTTTCAGGATTGATCTTTAAACTTTCTCTAGTGCCATTCCATATGTGGACACCTGATGTTTATGAGGGGAGTTCAACCATAATAACGTCACTAGTGGCGTCTGCTCCAAAAATAGCTATCTTTTCTTTGTTAATGCGTTTTTTCATTCAGATTATGCATGCTCATTATTTTCTATGGGAGACAGCGTTTATTATTGTTGCATTTTTGTCTACGTTTTTAGGAGCATTAACAGCGATTTTTCAAAAAAATATTAAACGTTTTCTTGCTTATTCAACAATTTCACATATGGGTTATGCTTTAATAGGAATTTTAAGTAGAAACCAAGATGGTATTGAGAGTATGCTTTCTTATTTCATTGTTTATATGGTCACAGTTATTGGTGTGTTTGCATGTCTTCTCAATCTACGTAATCAGGGAAGAAATGTTGATACAATTGAAGAATTAGTCAACTTATCTCGTGAATATCCGTTGATAGCTGCAACGCTGGCCGTATTGATGTTTTCTCTAGCAGGAATACCTCCTTTTGGGGGCTTTTTTGTAAAGATGAATGTGTTTATGGTTGCAATAAAAGCAGGCTATATTTTATTGCCTATAGGAGGCGTCATTGCAAGCGTGATTGCAGCATTTTATTATTTAAGAATTATCAAAGTTATGTATTTTAATAAGACTGAGGAAAATCCCTCACTTATGAATTTAGAGAGATACAAAGCCTTTGGTACGACAATGGTCATGAATATTACAGCATTAATTGTCGTTTTTTACGGGCTTTACCCTCAAATGTTAATGTTAGCTCTCCGAGATGCTGCTAAGGCTCTTTTCTAAAAATGTTAGAAGAAACTTGGAAGATTTATACTTATGACTCTGTTGCTAGCACAATGGATCAGGCAGTAGAACTTATTGCTGAAGAATCACAGTTTGCTGTACTCGCATACAATCAAACAAATGGAAGAGGAAGGCAAGGGCGTCAATGGCAGTCATTTGAAGAAAATTTATTTACAACCCTCGCGTTTAAACCTTCCCAACCTTGTAAAACTTGGGGGCAGGTTTCATTTGTTGCGGCTTTGGCTGTAGGGGAAGTTATACAAGATTATCTATCCAACCAACAATCTCATGTTGTTCAGTATAAATGGCCAAATGATATTCTCGTTTCGGGCAAAAAAATAGCTGGGATCTTGCTTGAAATAATTGATGCTTCATGGTTACTTGTTGGGATAGGAATAAACTTGAAAAACTCTCCTGAAGGATTACCTTATCTTTCCACCTCTTTAAAAGAGTTAGAAGGGGGAGTGCCTTCGCCTGAAACAGCTCTCCTCTTGTTAATGAAATATTTCACCTTTAAAATGAAAATTCTAGAAGAAAAAGGCTTTTCTGAAATAAGGAGTCTTTGGCTTAAATCTGGAGCTTATTTAGGAAAAGAAATAGAAGTTAGATTACATAAACAGGGATTGATTGAAAAAATCAATGGAAGGTTTATAGATCTTGATGAAGAGGGCACATTATTGCTAGAACTTCCTAACAAGGAAATTAAAAGAATATTTGCCGGTGATGTTTTACGACAGGATTAAATATGCTTCTTGCAATTGACGCTGGAAATACAAATGTTTGTTTTGCACTTTTTAGAGAAAAAAAGTTGCTTCATACCTGGCGAGCAAGGTCGAGTTTTAAATATACGCGAGATGAATGGGCTGTTTGGCTTGGAGAAATCCTTAAGCTTAATAGTTTCTCTTTCAAGGATGTGAAAGAAACAATATTATGCTCTGTTGTTCCAGATCTTGTTGAATCGTTGCAAGAATTTTGTCATCAGTATCTTAATAGTGTTCCCCTCATTATAGGTAGTTCTTCTATAAATCTTGGAATTTTATCTAAGATTGATCGTCCCGGTGAAGAAGGTGCAGATATGATGGTTAATGCTGTCGCAGCCCATACCCTCTATAGTGGTCCCTTATTAGTTATTGATTTTGGAACCGCAACAACGATGAGTTTTATAGATAGAGAAGGAAACTTTTGTGGAACAGCAATAGCGCCCGGTGTTAATTGTTCTCTTGATGCTCTTTATAACGCAGCCGCAAAACTTCCAATGATTTCTGTAAGTCGTCCTCAATATGTTATTGGCACTAATACGATTGATTCAATGAGGGCAGGCGTGTTTTGGGGGTATGTCTCAATGATCGAAGGATTAGTTAAGCGTGCGCAAGCAGAGTGTGCGGAGCGTTTTGATGCACATCAACTTAAAGTTGTTGCAACAGGTGGTCTTGGAGGCTTAATCAAACCAGCAACGGATGTCATAGATATTTATAACCCTGATTTAACTTTAAATGGACTTGCGATTATTCATGAGCGAAATAAATAAAAACGAACAAGAAACTTTTCAGTATACACCAAACGACCTCTTATTTCTTCCTTTAGGTGGATGTAATGAGATTGGTATGAACCTAAATTTGTATGGGTTCCAGAAAAAGTGGTTGATGGTTGATTGTGGTATTACTTTTGGCGACCAACTTGGTATTGAAATCATTATGCCTGAGATTAATTTTATTGTTGAACGACGCAAAGATTTATTAGGCTTAGTGGTAACACATGCACATGAAGATCATATTGGCGCTATTCCTTATCTATGGGAAAAGTTATTATGTCCAGTGTATGCAACGCCTTTTACGGCACGTATTTTAAGAGAAAAATTAAAAGAGGTTGAGCTTGTAGATAAAGTTTCAATTATTGAAATTCCTCTTAATGGTGAGTTAAATTTAGATCCTTTTAAAATTAATTTTATTAGTCTCACTCACTCTATACCTGAGCCGAATGCATTAGCTATAAAAACAAAAGTAGGAACGGTTATTCATACGGGTGATTGGAAGCTAGATCCTGAGCCGTTGATTGGGAAGAAAACGGATACTCAAGCTTTAAAGAATTTTGGAGATGAAGGCGTATTAGCGCTTGTCTGTGATTCAACGAATGTTTTTATTGAAGGAAAAACTGAATCTGAAGCCTCAGTACGGAAGCAGCTTATAAGCTTAGTAAAACAATATCCTGAAGGACGAATTGTTATCGCTTGTTTTGCAAGTAATGTTGCACGTCTTGCAAGCTGTGCAATCGCAGCTCAGGAGGCTGGGCGTGTTCCTGTTCTCGTAGGGCGGTCGATGATTCGGATGGAAAAAGCTGCGAGAGAGCTTGGGTATTTAAAAGATTTACCACCATTTTTGACGGAAGAAGAAAGTCAGAATTTAGATCGAAATAAAATAGTATTGATTTCAACTGGTTCTCAAGGAGAAGCTCGGTCTGCTCTCGCACGAATGTCATCTAATGGGCATCCAAGATTAAAGCTAAGTGCTGGAGATACAGTGATTTTTTCGGCTCGTATGATTCCTGGAAATGAAGTTTCTGTAAAAGGAATCCAAGAGCAATTATATGATTTGGGTGTCACTGTAATTCATGCTGATGAAATTGAAGGGATTCATGTTTCTGGACATCCCGCGCGCGAGGACCTAAAAGAAATGTATTCTTGGGTACGGCCTCTCATTGTTGTTCCTGTACATGGTGAACCTGCGCATTTACGAGAACAAGCTAGATATGCCCAAGCATTGGGGGTAAAAAAAGTTATCATTCCTTCTAATGGAAGTCTTATTAATCTTACATCTGGAGAGCCTCAAGTAATAGCAAAAATTCCACACGGGAGGTTGGCACTTGATGGAAATGTTGTCGTTCCATTGTTTAGTGCTCAAATGAAAGAACGTGCAAAACTTATGGCAACAGGTGCCGTATTTATAACACTTGTTCTTAATCCAGATGAGCAAGCATACGGACGTCCCCATGTAACTTTATTGGGAATTGCAGAAGAAACTGCTGAAGAAGCAACGATACAAGCCATTGAAAAGCAAATCGAATCTGTCTTTGATGTCATGCCTCCTGAAGATTGGTATAAAGAAGAAGTGATTTCAGAAATGATTAGAATTGCTGCTCGTCGTGCAATAAATGAGTTACGGGGGAAAAAACCTTTAACAATGGTTCACGTAGTCTCTCGTTAGTTATTCTCAAAGTGTAAAAATCTCATGTCCTGTTGCTGTGACACCAATTGAATGTTCAAATTGCGCTGAAAGTGATTTATCTCGTGTGACAGCTGTCCAACCATCGCTGAGAATTTTTACAGCATAGTGACCTGCATTAATCATCGGTTCTATTGTGAAAAACATTCCTTCTTGAAGAACAAGTCCTTCTCCTGGAGAGCCAAAATGAAGCACTTCAGGAGCAGTATGAAAAGATTGCCCTAATCCATGGCCGCAAAAATCTCGTACAACTGAAAAACGATTGGATTCAGCAATTTTTTGAATAGTATATCCTATGTCTCCGAGCGTAATTCCTGGTTTGACAATGCTGATCGCTTCAGAAAAAGCTTGGTAAGTAACATCAATAAGTTTTTGAGCGAGAATGCTAATTTTACCTACGGCAAACATACGAGAAGTATCACCATACCATCCATCAACAATTGCTGTGACATCAATATTTATAATGTCACCTTCTTTTAAAATTTTTTCATCACTTGGAATACCATGGCAAACGACATGATTCACAGAGGTACAACAAGATTTTGTATAACCTTTATATCCTAAAGTCGCAGGGATTGCTCCATGACTAATCATAAAATCATGGCAAAGTTGGTCTATTTTTCCTGTAGAAACGCCTGGTTTAACATAAGGTGTTATAAAATCGAGTGTACGGGCAGCAATTCGTCCAGCTTTCCTCATACCTTCAAACCCTTCTTGCTTATAAAGAGGTATTTTCTGGCCTTGATGAAGAGTAAAGTCATGAGGAGAAATTGTTTGTTGTAAAGTCATAGTTCTACTGTAATTTGTTTGTTGAGAAAGATTTCTTGGGGCGTAACACAGCAATTATAGCATAATGTTTCTACGCCGTGTAACTTAGCATTATAAGCAGTTCTTGCGTAGACTGGATCAATGTTGTCAGCAGGTTTGAAACGATCACAGTCATCTCGTTGTACAACATATAAAATAACGGCTCTGGCTCCTTGCTGTTTGATCGCTTCTAATTCTTTTAGGTGTTTCGTACCACGCAAAGTAATAGAATCTGGGAATTGTACATAGCCGTCACGCTTCAGATGAACGTTTTTAACTTCAAGATAACATGGTGGGAGATGCGGATCTTCAAGAAGAAAATCAATACGACTATTTATACCATATTTTACTTCTCTTCTCCATAAGGAGTAAGCAGCAAATTCAGGGATTTTTTTTATTTGAAGCGCTTCTTCTACAATATTATTGGGATGATTTGTGTTAACACCAATGAAAATGCCGTTATGCTTAACAATCTCCCACGTAAATTTCAATTTGCGTGAACTCTCAATAGGATAAGCTGTAAGCCATACAGGTAAGCCAGGACTTACAATATCTAACATAGCACCAGGGTTCGGACAATGAGCAGTAATTTCGCGACCATCTTGAAGACGCACATCTGCAAGAAAACGTTTGTAACGCTTCAACAATACACCTTCAAGTAAAGGTACCTTAAACTTCATAGAATCCTTCAATTTTTAAACTTCTCTCATATCATATCTTAGTAACTTTGAGAAGAGACAGAACCATAAAATCGCTTAATCGTTATTGGGAAGAAAGAGTAAATAGCATATTTAGCTAAAGAACGACTTGCAAAATGCTTGAAAACGCCTAGAATGTTAAGTATTTTACATAAAAATTAGGAAAAAATGATGCTTTACGATCTACTTTACAACGTCTTCAGCTATATTATTAATTTTGATGTTATCTTATTCGTCCTTATCATGTTGGGCGTTAATCTATTAGCGACTCGATGGAGTTTCTGGGGACGTCGGATTTTATTCGTAACTGAGTTTATATTAGTGATTATGGTCTTTCTACCCTTTGGTCAGTGGTCAGCCACGTTTTTAGAGAATCGTTTTAAGCAGCCTCTTCATATTTCTGAAGATGTAAAAGGACTTATCTTGCTTGGTGGAAGTGTTGATATGCCGGTTTCTAATGCCCGCAAAGTTGCTTCATATAACCAAGCAGGGGGACGTATGATTCAATTTGCTGAGTTAGCATTTCAATATCCGCATCTGCCTATTTTATTTAGCGGTGGTGGTCATCAATTGATCGGCAAGGAAACAGAAGCTGCTTTTGCTAAAGAAGTATTTATTCGTTTAGGGATTGATCCGAAAAGAATTATTCTGGAGGATAAATCAAAAAATACGATTGAGAACGCTCAATTCACCCATGAAATCATCAAGCCTAGCTCGACAGATAAATGGGTTCTAGTCACTTCTGCAATTCACATGCCACGCGCGGTTGCTCTCTTTAAAAAAGTAGGCTGGAATATAATACCCTATCCAGTGGATTACCATACAAGAGGGGATTATAGTTGGTCATTTAATCTAAGTATTTATCGAGGCTTTCATGCTTGGTGGAATAGTATGAGAGAGTGGGCAGGGTTAATCACAGGATATCTTTTTGGATATACAGATGAGTTCTTGCCACAACCTGATTAAAAGTGTTGAGTTCATTCAAGGTTTAGAGAAATAAAATTTAATGCTATATATGAGGCTAGATTAATGCAATTGGTCATCAGTACTAAATGTAAGCGTTTTGCAAGCATATTTGGACATAAACTATTAATGCTTGCGACGTTATTTTTAGTTGGATGCGGAGGAGGTTCTGATGACCTTGAGACACTATCTGCGAGCTCGCGGGTTCATCCGAATTTTTCAAAAAAGGCTTATAATAAGCCTTATCAGATTAAAGGGGTCTGGTATACGCCTCAACCGCATTATCATATTAATGAAGAAGGTATAGCATCATATTATGGTGGAACTGATGTATTCCATGGCAGAAAGACTTCAAATGGTGAAATTTTTGATATGAATGAAGTGAGCGCTGCTCATAAAACAGCGCCGATTCCTTGTGTTTTACAAATAACAAATTTAGAAAACGGAAGAAGTCTAAAAGTAAAGGTAAACGATAGGGGACCTTTCATTGATGGTCG
Source organism: Caedibacter sp. 37-49 (assembly GCA_001898725.1). Taxonomy (GTDB): domain Bacteria; phylum Pseudomonadota; class Alphaproteobacteria; order Caedimonadales; family Caedimonadaceae; genus Paracaedimonas. The sequence goes on along the minus strand of MKUV01000008.1, from coordinate 12,814 downwards.
CATAATTGATGTTTCAAGACGTACAGCTCAATTGTTGGGATTTTATAGGCAAGGAACTGCAAAAGTACATATCAAAACATTGATGCCAGAAACGATGATACTTGTTCAAGGCCATACGAATGAGGTTGACCCCGATTTAACTCAGCAAACTTTGCTTGCTCAAAATATTCCATCACAGAAACAAAAACCGAAACCGCAAACTCCGGCACCTATTACGCCTCAAAATCATGAATCTATTTTATTGGCTTTAAAAGATGAAATAGCAGAGTTTTCTCAAGAAGTTGAACATAAAGTGAAAAGACCAGTAACGCCTAACGGCGCTATTCAAAGAGTAAATTATCCTGTTTCTTCATCAAAAAATGTTTCTTCTGAAACGTATAACACGGCTTCTTTTAATCCTTGTAAACAAGATACTATGAGAAGACCTCTTCAAAAAAATCTTAACAAAGCACTTAATAAAGGTGTGTTTGTTCAAGCAGGAACCTTTACATATCCTCAACAAGCTCAACAAGCTAAAATGTTGATTGAAAGAACTATAAATTCAATGCCTGTGCGTCTTGAATCTGTAAAGTTTAGTAAAAAGCAACTATACCGAGTTGTTGTAGGACCCTGCCATAATGGGATGCAAGCAGAGCAAGTTGCTAATCATATTAAAATGATAAAGTGTTCCATGCCTAAGAATTCAATTGTTGTGTTTAATGGATAGAATAATGAAAAATAAAAAATTTTTATGTCTTATCGTATTCGTTCTTTTAGGAAAAATTGCTGTACATGCTGAAGAAGGCTTGTCTCTTGACTCTACACAAGCCATCTTAATTGATACAACGACAGACCAAGTTTTGTTTAATAAGGGAGCTGATGAGAAAATGCTTCCTTCTTCAATGACCAAAATATTGACGATGTATTTAATTTTTGAAGAATTAAAAGCCGGACGCCTTAAAATGGAAGATCTATTCGTCGTTAGCGAAAAAGCTTGGCGAAAACAAGGGTCAAAAATGTTTGTGAAGGTTGGAGAACAAGTAAAAGTTGAAGACCTTATACGAGGTGTTATTGTTCAATCAGGGAACGATGCTTCAATTGTTCTGGCAGAAGGTATTTCAGGAAGTGAAGAAGCCTTTGCTACACAAATGACGCATAAAGCACGCGAACTCGGGGCTAATAATTCAAACTTTATGAATGCAACAGGTTGGCCAGATGAAAATCATTATTCAACACCCCGAGATTTAGCTTGTATTGCTAAAAAAACCATTGAAAATTTTCCAGAATATTATCCTTTTTATAAGGAAATGGCTTTTGTTTATGGGGGAATTCGTCAAATGAACCGTAATCCTTTACTATACACTATGCCAGAATGTGATGGCTTAAAAACAGGAAGTACAGAAGAAGGAGGGTATGGGCTTGTTGCTTCTGCCGTACAACAAGGGCGGCGTCTTATTATGGTAATCAATGGGGCAAGCTCAAAGAAAGAACGAGCGAAAGATGCAGAGACATTAATGCGATGGGGCTTTGCTTACTTTATTAGCCCATTGCTATTTAAAGCTTCAGAGAGTGTTCAAAAGGCTGACGTATGGTTAGGAAATCGACCGACGGTTGAAATGGCTGTTGAACAAGATGTCTATGTCACACTTCCTCGTCATGAAAGCAAAAATTTAAAAATGGAAGTAAAATACCATTCTCCGATAGCGGCACCTATTAAGGCAGGCCAAAGGCTTGGTACATTAATTATCAAGCTTCCACAGAACAAAGAGAGAGAAATTCCTTTAGTTGCAACGAATGCAGTTGAGAAGATAGGTTTTATTGCACGTATCAAGGCCGCTTTTTACTATCTTCTTTTTGGGCATAACTAAGAATGGGGCTTGGTAAATTTATTACACTTGAAGGTGGAGAAGGTGCTGGCAAAACGACACAGGCAAAATATATAAAAGAATTTCTCCAATCGCAGGGGAAAGAGGTATTGCTGACAAGGGAACCAGGAGGTAGCACTGGAGCTGAATTAATTCGAAATCTGCTTGTAGACCGGGAAGCATATTCTTGGGATGCTTTAACAGAGTATCTACTTTTTACTGCAGCTCGTCGTGATCATATTCTTCAAACAATCAAACCAGCTTTAGAAGAAGGAATTTGGGTTATTTGTGATCGTTTTTATGATTCTTCACTTGTTTATCAGGGATACGTGAAACATGTTGCCCTTGAAAAGCTTGAAACTATCTATAAATTTATTTCTGAAGGAATTTTTCCTGATCTTACGCTTATCTTAAACATTGCTCCTGAAGTTGGTTTGAAACGCGCTCAAAAACGATCTCATCATGAAGATCGATTTGAACAAATGGGATTACATTTTCATAAAGAAATACAAAAAGGATTTTTAGCAATCGCAGAATCTGATGCTTCAAGATGTAAGATTGTTGAAGCGGAAGGAGAAGAATTGCAAATTAAAGAAACAATTCTTACAATTGTTCAGAAAGCCCTCTTTTAAATGTCTTATCGGAATATGTCTTCTCATAAATTCATCCCTATTGTGGGGCACAAAGATATTCTTAAGAATCTTAATGAGCGGATTAAAAAAGAAAATCTTCCTCATGGCTTATTGTTTTTAGGTCCTAAAGGAATTGGAAAATCAACGCTCGCGTACCAGCTTGCGTACGCTCTTTTTGGAAAGAAAGAGTTGGCAGCAAAAATTGATATCGAAGATCCACTTTTTCGACGGCTTTTACAAGGGAGCCATGCTGATTTTAAGCATATAAGATTGGGATTTAATGAAGAAGGAAAACCTCATCAAGAAATTCCTCTTGAAGCAATTCGCAATACTGTTCAATTTTTGCAGGTTACGCCTTTAGAGGGAGGATGGCGAGTTGTTCTTATTGAAGATGCTGAGTTTCTAAGTAGAAAAGCCGCAAATGCTCTTTTAAAAAGTTTAGAAGAACCACCGACTAAAACACTGCTTATATTGTGTGCTTCTCAAGAACAACAAGTCCTCCCAACGTTAAGATCCCGTTGCCAAAGAATTGTTTTTAACAAGTTAGAAAAGGAAGACGTAAAGAAGATCCTTTTGGAATATCATTTCTTTTCAGAGGAAGAGATTACCTTACTCATGAAATTTTCAGAGGGTTCTCCTGGAAGAGCTATCTTACTTTCGCAATTAGGAGGACATCAATTCTACCAAGAATTCTTCGATATGCTGCAAGCAGCGATCACAGGAAAATATTCATTTTTATTCACTTTTGTTGAAAATTACACACAGGTAAAAATTGAAAAGGGTTTTGATCTCTATCGAGCAATTGGTTATTTTATATCGTGGTGGCTTGGGAGTTATCTCATTGAAATTCATCAGGAAAGTGGCGAAAAGTCGATCTGGGACGAAAGACAACTTCAAATTTTTAAGCGTTTCCCCGTCAAATTTTGGGTACAACATTACCATAAGATAAATTTCTTTTATCATCATCCCCATGCTGTTGGGCTTGAGCGGAAATACTGTTTAGCTTTTATATTGTTAGGCATTGTATTTGGACCAAATGCTTATAATGAAGGAATTGCGAATGAATTTTGTTGATAGTCACTGCCATCTAAATTTTGCTGAGTTTTCAAGCGAGGTTGAAGCTATTATTCAACGTGCAAAAGATGAAAAGATTGGTACTCTTTTAACTATCTGTACGAAAGAGGAGGAGGCTCATTCTTTAGTAAAGCTTACAGAAGCGTACGAAAATGTCTTTTGTACCATTGGAATTCATCCTCATGAAGCGGAAGAGACACTGAAAAATTTTTCATTAGATAAGCTTAATTTATGGCTTAAAGAGTATACGAAACATCTAAAAGTTGTTGGAATCGGAGAAGCAGGTTTAGATTTTTACTATGAACATAGCCCTCGTATATTACAGCAAGAGATGTTCGAAACGCATATTGACGTGGCCGTGACAATGGATCTACCGTTAAGTATCCATACGCGCGATGCTGAAAAAGAAACAATTGATTTGCTTAAGAAGTTTTCTGGAAAAGCGAAAGGTGTTATCCATTGCTTCACAGGAAGTCAATGGTTGGCAGACGAAGCGTTAGCCTTGGGATTTTATATTTCAATCTCAGGAATCGTGACTTTCGCTAAAGCTGAAGAGTTAAGAAATGTCGTTCGTACGATTCCTTTAGAACGTCTCTTATTAGAGACAGATGCACCATTCTTAGCGCCGATTCCTTATCGGGGGAAGAGGAATGAACCAGCTATGATGATTCGTACTGCAGAGAAAGTTGCAGACTTAAAAAATTTATCTTTAGAAGATCTTGCTCAAGCAACGACAAGCAATTTTTTTAATCTTTTTTCTAAAGCAAAAAAAAATGAGTCAGAATAAGTTTACTATCCTTGGATGTGGACCGTCTGGTGGAGTTCCTCTCATAGGTCCTCACTTAGGAGGATTTTGGGGGCTATGTGATAGCAATAATCCTAAGAATAGAAGAATGCGAGCTTCTTTATTTGTTAAGTATGAAGGAAAAAAACTTCTTATCGATACATCGCCAGATTTGCGGCAACAGTTTCTAACATTTGGACTCCAGGACATTGATGCTGTTTTATATACCCATGATCATGCAGATCACACTTATGGAATTGATGAATTGCGCTCCTTATTTTTTGCAAGAAAAGAAAGAATCATCCCGATTTATGGCAATAAAGAAACAATTGAAACACTTCAAGAAAGGTTTGCTTATTTATTTGAAGGAGGACAACATTATATATATCCCAAAATTTTAGAACCCCACTTTGTTGAGGGGGATTTTTCAGTGCAAGAGGTTACCATTAGCAGTTTTATACAAGTGCATGGCGTTGGAACATCATTAGGATATCGCTTTGGAAAGATGGCTTATTCTACAGATGTCACTGATTTTGATGAGCGTGCTCAAGAATGTTTAACAGGATTGGATATTTGGGTGATAGATTGCTTAAGTCGTGAACCAAAACCTTCACATTTACATCTAGAAGCGGCCTTAAAGTGGATTGAGAAAATGAAACCTAAGAAGGCAATTCTAACGCATATGAATCCTTCTCTTGATTATGAAACCCTTAAGAAAGAGCTTCCACTTCATATTGAGCCAGCCTACGACGGAATGATGGTTGAGTTTTAATTTAATGAAATTAAGTATTTATATCTTATAAAGTAAAGCTACCCCTTTAACAAATTTCTGTCTTATCGGGAATGTCCAACTATCATTCAAATAAAAAAAATTAAATCATTGGAATGCTTGATTTTAATTTAAGTTTCCTTATGCTGTAACTTATCTAAAAGCAAAGTGAGATTTACAATGAGTACAGAAGGTTACTATCGTTACCCAACAATTTTTAAAGAACAGATCGTCTTTGTTTCTGAGGATGATCTGTGGATGGTCTCAACGGAAGGGGGCGTTGCAAGACGGCTTACTGCTGGGCTAGGGTTAGCAAGTACGCCGGTGTTTTCTCCCGATGGAACGCAAATCGCTTTTGCAGGATCAGAAGAAGGTTATCCAGAAGTTTATGTTATGCCAATTGATGGGGGATCTATCAAACGTCTTACTTTCTTAGGCGATGAAGTGAATGTCATTGCGTGGACAGAAGAAGGCATCATTTTTGCGAGTTCCGCAGGTCAACCATTTGGCCGTTGGAATGCTTTATGGTGTGTTTCTCCAAATGGCGGAGAACCACAGCGTCTTCCGATTGGCCCGGCTAATTTTATCTCTTACAAAGAAAAAGGAAGCAAGATTGCTGTCATCCAAAGACATGGGTACAGAGAATATGGATTCTGGAAACGCTATCGCGGAGGAACGGCAGGACAGTTGTGGATTGATCAAACTGGGAAAGGTGACTTTAAAAGTCTTTTAGATATAAAAAGCGATTTTGCCCGTCCATTATGGGTTCAAAACCGTATTTATTTTAGCTCTGACCATGAAGGCGTGGGAAACCTCTATTCTTGTCTTATGGATGGGACAGACATCAAACAGCACACCACGCATTCTGACTACTATGTGCGCAATCAATCGAGTGATGGAGCTCGTATTGTTTACCATGCTGGTGGCGATCTTTATCTTTTTGACCCCCAAAAGAATGTATCACAGAAAGTCATTTTTGATTATAAGAGCACGAAATTCCAACGTAATCGAAAATTTATTACACCTGGGCGTTATCTAGAAGATTTCTCGATTCATCCCAAAGGTCATCATTTGGCTGTTGTAACCCGTGGTAAAGCATTTGCTTTTGGCAATTGGGATGGGGCTGTTTTCCAACTTGGAGCACAACAAGGCGTTCGTTTTCGTATTCCAAGGTGGTTGCATGATGGAGAAAGGATTCTTTTAATTCATGATCGTGATTGCGAAGAAATTCTTGAAATTTATCATGGAGAAACTTCGGAACGCTTAAGTTCTTCGGGTGTGCTCTCTTTTGGTCGTGCAGAAAATATTTATCCAAATCCTGTGAAAGATGAAGCCATCTTAGTGAATCATCGTAACGAGATTTTTCATATTGACTTAAGTACTTGGGAACTTACAAAAATTGATCGTAGTGAGCATTCGAACCTTGATGATGTGGCATGGTCACCGGATGGTGAATGGGTTGCTTATAGCTGTTCATTTACAAGACGGACAATAGGTTTAAAACTTTATCATGTAAAAACTAAAAAACTGACACCAATCACGCAACCTTTGATGCGTGACTTGTCCCCAGCCTTTGACCCAGATGGAAAGTATTTATATTTTCTTTCGTATCGCCATTTCAATCCAAGTTGGGATGCGCTGCATTTTGAATTAGGATTCCCGCGCGGGATGAGACCTTACGCTATTACTTTACAAAAAGAAACAACATCGCCTTTCATTGCAAAATCACAAGGACTTGCCGTAAAAGAAGAGGACGAAAAAGCTAAAAAAGAAGACGATAATAAGAAGAAAAAAATTGAAAAAATCAAAATCGATTTAGAAGGAATTGAGAATCGTTTAATTGCATTCCCTATTGAGGAAGGACATTATAGTGATTTAGTTGCACTTAAGGGAAAAATAGCTTACCTCACTTGGCACTTTGATACGTCTTTGCATGATTCTGAACATGCTTCAGAATATGAAGGCGCAACTCTTGAAACTTTTGATTTTGAATCACAAAAAATAGATGATCTTGTTCATAATGTTACTGTCCTTAATTTTTCTTTAGATCAACAATGGATTGGTTATAAGACAGGACAAAAATTACGTGTCTTTAAAGCTGATGAGAAGCCGGATGATCGTGATACGGATAAGCCATGTCGTAAGAATGGATGGGTTGATTTAAATCGTTTACGAGTCGCGGTTAATCCTGTTTTTGAATGGGAGCAAATGTATAAAGAAGCTTGGCGTCTTCAACGAGACCATTTCTGGTGTGAGGATATGTCTAAGATTGATTGGCAACAGATCTATAAACGCTATTATAGTCTCATTTCTCGGATCGGAAGTCGTGGAGAGCTAAGTGATTTATTATGGGAAATGCAAGGTGAGTTAGGAACATCCCATGCGTATGTTTATGGTGGTGATCTTCGCATGGCACCAAAATATACGGTCGGTCAGCTTGCTGCAGATTTCAGCTTTGATTCTAAGAAAAAAGCGTACCGATTTATGAAGATCGCGCGCGGAGATCATTGGTTGCCAACGAAAGGGTCCCCTTTGTTGCAGCCAGGTTTAGACATTAAAGAAGGCGATTTACTATGGGCAATTAACCATCAAGAATTAGATGAATTTACAGCGCCTAGTTCCCTGCTTGTGCATCAGGCTAATCTGGAAATTGCTCTTACTGTCAGTGATAAGGATGGTAAAAATAAAAGAGATGTAATTGTTAAAACAGTTCGCTCACAAACAAATATCCGCTATCGTGATTGGGTTGAAGGAAATCGCTCTTACATTCACAACAAAACGCAAGGAAAAGTGGGGTATATTCATATCCCAGATATGGGGGTTCAAGGATTTGCAGAATTCCATCGTTCTTTTCTTGCAGAATGTGATCGAGAAGGGCTTATTGTTGATGTGCGTTTCAATGGAGGAGGGAATGTCTCTGCTTTGTTATTAGAAAAGCTTGCGCGTCGTCGTTTAGGATATGATGCATCTCGCCATCATGGGTTAATGCCTTATCCTGAAGATTCGCCAGCTGGTCCTATGGTGGCTATTACCAATGAATATGCTGGTTCAGATGGAGATATGTTTTCGCATGCTTTTAAACTGATGAAATTAGGGCCGCTTATTGGTAAAAGAACATGGGGAGGTGTTATCGGAATTGCGCCTAGATATCCGCTTGTTGATGGAGGGATGACGACACAGCCGGAATTTTCATTTTGGTTCAAAGATGTAGGCTTGAAACTTGAAAATTATGGAGTTGATCCTGATATTGAAGTTGATATCATGCCTCAAGATTACCTGCATGGAAAAGATCCCCAACTTGATAGGGCGCTTAAAGAAGTTGCTGAAATAATGGAAAATTATCCATATGTTTTGCCTATTGCTAAAAAAGAATCTCGTTAGATAAAGTGAGAAAAATAGGATAAAAGGGCAAGAAAAATCTCTTTAGGTTAACATAATGATTAAAGTTGTAATAAAAAAAAGAATAGATTATCTTACAAACCATGTTGATACGTGAACTTAGAAGAAGAGCCAACCGTTTTATTGCACCTAGCTTTGGGATATGCGCGATTACTTATTTTTCGTATCATCTTATTCAGGGAAATAGAGGGGTTTTCGCTTGGCAATCCCTTGAAAATCAATTGGTTAAAGCTCAAGAACGCTTATCTTCTTTAAAGCAACAGGAGAGCTTACTTGAAAATCGTGTGAAATTATTACGTCCGGGATCAATTTGTTCTGATTTACTTGCAGAACGAGCTAAAGATGTTTTAGGATATGTTCACCCACATGAAGTCGTTGTTTACGGCAAAAATAAGTCTAATTGATAAATTCTATTGTTTAGCATTTCTTCTTAATTTCATAGAATTCTGCCTCATATTTAAGAAATTAAAAGATGTAAGAATATTTGTTTTTTCCTAATTTAGGAAAACTTGCATTGACGGCAAGTAAAGTCTTTAATAGACTCACAACTGTGTATGAGCTTATAAGCTCCTTGGATTAATCGGAACAAAAGGTAATTATCGTGAACAAGAGTGATTTAGTAGCAAAAGTCTCTTCTCTTTCTGGGCTCACAAAAGGTGATTCTGCAAAAGCTGTGGATGGTATTTTTGAGGCAATTACGCATGCTTTGAAAAAGAGTGGCGAAGTAAGATTTGTTGGTTTTGGCACATTTACTGTGACAAAGCGTGCAGCAAGTGAAGGACGTAATCCACGTACAGGTGAAAAAATTAAGATTCCAGCTTCAAAAATTCCAAAATTCCGTGCAGGTAAAAGCTTAAAAGAAGCTGTTGCTTGATAAATTTTTGTTGAGAAATGCTAAAAGGCCTGATTTATTCAGGCCTTTTTTGTATCTAAGTTCTCTTAGGAGTTATGCTCCTACGCCAACTAACTTGTTATTAATGCTTGTGAATGTGTCTTTAACTTTTGTACCCACATCACCAATAATAGCAATAGCAACGACGGATATGAGGGCAGCAAGAATGGCGTACTCAACCAAAGATGCACCTTCTTCATCTCTTAGAAAATTATTTATTAGCATTTTCATTTAAATCACCTCCTCGTGAATTTTTTATACTTCCATTATAACATTTTTATTATATTATTAACAGTATTAAGAAAATATTAATTGTATAGAAAATAATTTTTGTTACTTTTTATTGCTACGAAATTAAAATTTTCTTATTCATATTTATGTTGTCATCTTTTGATTAAAAAAAAATTAATTATGGCTTTCTTTGAATTTTTTAGAAAAACGTGATAGCATTCCCCATTATTTTTAAGAAGAGAATAACTTTGTTTGATTTTTCTGTTGTTATCGAGTCATTCCCCTATATTCTTGGGGGTACATTCGTTACTTTAAAGTATACGTTACTCTCAGTAATTTTTGGTTTTATTGTTGGAGCGATTCTGGCTCTTATGAAGCTTTCATCTTCTAAAGTCTTGGAGATTTTTTCTAAATTTTACACGTCTATTTTTCGAGGGACACCTCTTCTTGTACAGCTATCCCTTATTTATTTCGCTTTGCCTCAGATGACAGGCTATCAAATTTCAGCGTTTGAAGCTGGTGTTATTGCATTTTCACTTAATTCTGGTGCCTATGTTTCTGAAATAATTCGCGCAGGAATTCAAGCTGTTGATAAAGGCCAGTTTGAGGCAGCTGTGGCTTTAGGCATTCGGCCAAGATTAATGATGAAAGATATTATTTTCCCACAAGCAATTAAAAATATTCTTCCAGCTCTCGTCAATGAATTTGTAAATCTTCTAAAAGAATCTGCTTTGATTTCAATTATTGGAGAGGCGGATTTGTTGCGACGTGCAAATATCATAGCTGCAGAAAAATATATCTATTTTGAACCTCTTATGGCAGTTGGATTTATCTATTATGTGCTTGTTATTCTTTTTTCTAAAATGGCGACGATACTTGAACAAAGGTTAAATAAAAGTGATTAAGATTAAAAACCTCTCTAAAAGTTTTGCCCACAATAATATTCTTAAAAATATTTCAGCTGAGGTTGCGCAGGGGGAAGTCATTGCAATCCTTGGGCCTTCAGGATCAGGAAAATCAACATTTTTACGCTGTCTTAATCTTTTAGAGAAGCCGACAGAAGGCCAAATTTTTATCAAGCAACAAGAAATTACAGCACCTTCTTGTCGCACGCATTTAATTCGACAGAAAATAGGGATGGTTTTTCAACAGTTTAATTTATTTCCTCATATGACGGTTCTTGAAAATCTAATTTATTCACCTTGCCAAGTATTAAAAGAGTCACGTGAAAAAGCTATTGAAAAGGCTGAGACACTCTTAAAAAAAGTTGGCCTTTTTGAAAAATTGTCTGCTTATCCTTCTCAGCTTTCAGGAGGACAAAAGCAACGTGTTGCAATCGCTCGAGCACTTGCAATGGAACCTGAAGTCATCCTTTTTGATGAACCAACATCAGCTTTAGATCCTGAAATGGTCAAAGAAGTTTTAGAAGTTATAAAGAGCTTGGCACAACAAAAAATGACAATGGTTATTGTTACGCATGAGATGGGATTTGCGCGTGAGGCCGCAGATAAGATATGGTTTTTAGATGAAGGTAAGCTTCTTGAAGTTTCATCCCCCAAAGAATTTTTTAAGAAGCCTAAAACGGTTCGTGCACAACAGTTCTTAGAGAAAGTGCTTTAGCAATGTCTTTTTCTTCACATGATTTCCGCAAAACAATGGGACATTTTACGACGGGCGTTGCCATTTTAACGACCTGCGATTTAGAAAATAAACCTCACGGTATGACGATCAATTCATTGACATCTGCGTCGTTAGAACCACCACTTTTATTGTTTTGTTTGAATAAATATTCCAAGACAGCTCATTATTTTACAGAAGCCCCTTGCTTCGCCGTGAACATTTTATCTGGTCACCAAGAATCTATTGCACGCAGTTTTGCATCACATGATTTAAAAAATTGGAATGACATTAAGTGGTCATCCTCTTCCCTTGGAAACCCTATAATTGAAGGGAGTGTTGCTGTCCTTGAGTGTAAGCCTCATGCCATCCATGCGGCGGGGGACCATCATATTCTTATCGCAGAAGCGCATAGCTTGGATATTTTGTCGCCTGAGAAGCCATTAGTTTTTTTCAAAAGCAAGTTTTATTCTATAAAAGAATAACACTTCTAGCCTGTATTTTAACGTAAGCAATTGATTAATAATTTTTTTACGATTTTCGTAAAATAATTGTTGTAATTCACTAAGTATATGCTATAGTGAATGGAATGTATTAATGATTAAGGATCTAAGTATGAAACGTGGTAAGTCCAAGTCTTTAAAGTTAATTGAATTTTTAAAAATATTCTTAATCATTTACGGTTGTTTTATTATGCTAATGCCTGTTCTAGAATGGTCACAAGATGTTGTGTCAGTGGGCGGCTGGTTTGAAACTTCTCTTTCTTTGGAAGTCTTAAAAACGTTAAGTATAAGTCAACGGTTAACAGGATGGTTTGTTGAGACAATAGGAAGTGCCCTTTTTGGGATTGTTTTGACCTTTCTTTACATGTTGTTAGAACTTATTCGCCAAGGGGAACCCTTTTCAAAAAATTCTATTTCTTTGTTTGAAAAAATTTCTCGTTTCTATTTATTTTCAATTATTTATGAGCCAATATCAGAAACAGTATTAAGTTTTATAACGACGTTGCATCTTCCTGTTGGTCAGCGCACTTTAACAATAGGGTTTGGAACAGATAATATAAATAGTATTTTGCTAGCAACTTGCCTTTATTTAATTGTTTTTCTTATCAAACAAGCTCACCAAATCTCTGAAGAACAGCGGGCGGTCATTTAGGGAGATAAACATGAAGATCATTGTTCGTTTAGACGAGCTGCTTGCACGTCGCAAAATAAGATTAAACCAACTTGCTGAAATGGTTGGTATCTCAGAGACAAATTTATCAATTTTAAAAACAGGTAAGGCTAAAGCAATAAGATTTTCAACACTTGAAGCTATTTGCCAGGCACTTGAATGCGAGCCTGGTGATATTTTGGATATCGAAGGAAGATCTTCAAATGCAACCATTCATTTATAATATTTGCTGATTTAAAGCATTTTTGGATAATACATAGAGATAATAAATATCTCTAAAATCTTTTATAAGTTATTGATTTGTATTGATAAAATACTTTTTTTTTGGGATGATTTTTCTTGATATTTGTAGCATGATATGGTAGTGTGGTTGTAGATGGTCAAGGAAGAGTTTCTCTT
>MKUV01000007.1 GCA_001898725.1 Caedibacter sp. 37-49 | reverse complement strand
GAGGAAAAAAGTAATGCTTCTCTTCGCTATCCTAGGGCTTGTCCCGAGGTTCTCAGACAGCCTGACGATGCCGCGAGACACCAGATGGACCTAAATGGATGTTTGACAGTGTAAAGAAAATAGTAACCTTGCTTATAGCGCCAAAAAGAAAACGTGTGTGGAAGAGGTACGGTGAAAGAGTGAAGAAACAACAATAGTCGAAAGCTTGGAAAAGTTTTTCTTTCACCGCTCTTGGATTTCTGACCCCACAAAAATTATAATAAAAGGGTAGTTCTTTGTTAAAGGCAAAAAAAGCCCTATGTTGCGTCATTAAATAAATGTTTAAACCCTCGTTTATTTGCAACTTCATTCTTTTAATCTTTCTATCTTAAAGTGAAATTGTTCTGATAAAGAACATTAACAACGAACAAGGAGAAGGAAGTCATGGCAACAAAGAATCAAACAAAAGCTACTCATGCAGAACATGGAAAACAGGGATTTGCTTCTATGTCTAAAGAGAGAGTCAAAGAAATCGCCAAAAAAGGTGGTAAATCTTCTCATAGTGGTTCACGTAGCAGTCAAACGGAAAAAGGTGGCAAGAGCTCTCATGGAAAGCAAGGGTTTGCTTCTATGATTAAAGATAAGGTCAAAGAGATTGCGAACAAAGGTGGATCTTCTCGCGGATCAAATCGCTAACACAAAATAATATTCCAGCTAAAAATGCTACCCTTTTGTGGTAGCATTTTCTTTATTCTACGCGTAAAAAAGATAGAGAGATTGCAACTAAGTTAATAAAGAAAAAAATGTCTATTAAAATCCTTGAGAAACTTCAAGAACAAGCTCTTGCTTCAAATTTAGCCCGCGTTTTAATTCAAAGAGAAGATGAAATTCTTTTTAACTGGGGACAACCTGATACTTTATTGCAATCTTACTCAATTACAAAATCAATATTCGGACTTGCGATTGGTTTTTTATGGGATCAAAAAAGTTTAAAAGACCTTCATACGCCAATTTACCATTTTTTTCCTGAATGGGATCAAGGACATAAAAGAGAAATTACGGTGTGGCATTTGTTGACCCATACGTCTGGCTTGCAAGATGATCCAACTTATGAGGATATCATAAGAGCGCCAGATTCTGTTCAGCTGACACTCTGTGCTGAGCTGACGAACCTTCCAGGGGAGAAATATAATTATAATAATAAGGCAACAAATTTAATTCCTGCGTTGATTGAAAGGATCGTCGAAACCTCTTCAGAAAATTTCATAAATAATTACCTTTTCAACCCATTAGACATAAAGAAATTTGAATGGAGAAAAGATGTAGTAGGAAATATTTATGGGGCTTCTGGCCTTAAAATAGCCGCTGAAGAACTTATAAAAATTGGGGCTCTTATTCTGGCGAACGGGCGATGGAAAGATCATCAAGTAATAAGCCAAGAGTGGCTTTCGTTAATGACAACAAAAACATCAATAGGAACACCCGCTTGTGGGCTTTTGTGGTGGATTTATGAAGATCCACTTATTCTTGCTGCGCAAGGCTATTTGGGACAACGCCTTTATATTTATCTTGAAAAAAGACTTATCGCGGTACAACAATACGATCGTGATGAAATCCCCTCAAATCAACCTCATAACGTGGTTGATTTAAGAGAGCTTATCACCCAGCTTTAGACATCTTTACCGTGACAATGTTTATAGCGTTTTCCTGAGCCACAGGGACATAAGGAATTGCGGGTCAAAGAGTCATCAGAGCTCTCTGAAGACTCTTTTTTTGATGTCGTGGTCGCTTTTTTTCCTTTAGTAGTCGCGGAAGGTTTTTTTGCAGAGGACAAGGTGCTTTGTTTTCTTTTTGCTTCAGCAAGGCGTTTAGTCAAAGATACAGGTGCTTTTTGAGAACTTTTTGTCTCTGAAAACTCGGCTTGTTCGAGTTTCATTTTTTTATTATTTTCCTCTAAGTCTTCAACAGCCGTATCAAAAACTTCTTGTTCTGTTTCTTGATAAAGCTCAAGGTATGCAAGCGCAGAAATGACCATTTCACGGGTTCGATTCAGCATTTCCTGAAACATCAAAAAGGCTTCATGTTTATACTCATTTAAAGGATCCCGTTGTGCGTAAGCTCGCAAATTAATTCCTTGGCGTAAGTGATCAAGACCATGAAGGTGATCTTTCCATGTTTGATCCAATATTCTAAGGAGAATGCTTTTTTCAGCCATACGCATCATGTTTGCCCCATAGAGCGTTTCTTTGGCAGTTAATTTTTCAGTTACAGCATCTTCAATTCTTTGTTTTAATGCTGCTTCAGCAATACCTTCTTCTTGAGCCCATTCAGAAATAGGTAAATCAAGGTTAAACAACCTTAAACATTCTTCATGAAGCCCTTTTACTTCCCATTGATCAGGATAGGCGTTGGCTGGAATAAACGATGTAATTAATTTATCGATCACATCTTCACGCATATGTTGAATAATTTCGGAAACATCGTCTGTATTCATGACTTCGCGACGTTGTTCATAAATTATTTTACGTTGGTCATTCATGACATCATCGTATTTTAAAAGATGCTTACGAATATCATAATTTCGCGCTTCAACTTTTTGCTGAGCTCTTTCCAAAGCTTTATTAATCCATGGATGGATAATGGCTTCGCCCTCTTCTAAGCCAAGTTTTTGCAACATATTATCTAAGCGATCAGACCCAAAGATGCGCATTAAATCATCTTCAAGCGACAAAAAGAATTTAGACTTTCCAGGATCGCCTTGACGTCCAGCACGGCCGCGCAACTGATTATCAATGCGGCGACTTTCGTGACGTTCCGTTCCAATAACATAGAGGCCACCTGCGGCTTTAACTTCCTGTTCAGCTTGAGCAACTTCGTCTCTTATCTTTTTGGCTAAACGTTCTTGTTCTTTTGGATCTATAATATCTTTTAATTCTTCAGCAAGGCGCATTTCAACGTTGCCACCAAGCTTAATGTCAGTTCCGCGTCCCGCCATGTTTGTTGCAATTGTAATGGCGCCAGAGCGTCCCGCTTGGGCAACAATGGAAGCCTCTTGCTCATGATAACGAGCATTTAACACTTGATGAGGAATTTGACGTTGTTTTAAGAGCGTGGAGAGGAGCTCAGATTTTTCAATGCTGGTTGTTCCAACAAGCACAGGTTGTTTCTTTTGGCGACACTCGTCAATAAGTGTAATAATGGCTTTATATTTTTCGTTTGCCGTTCGATAAACCTCATCATCCAAATCCTGGCGAGCCATAGGGAGATTCGTCGGGATTTGTACAACGTCAAGCTTATAAATATCATTAAACTCAGCGGCTTCGGTTTTTGCTGTTCCCGTCATTCCTGAAAGTTTTGAATACAGCCTGAAAAGATTTTGGAAGGTAATCGAAGCTAATGTCTGGTTTTCCATTTGAATCGTCACACGCTCTTTTGCTTCAAGAGCTTGATGGAGCCCCTCTGAATAACGTCGACCTTCCATCATACGGCCAGTAAATTCATCGATAATAATAACTTTATCGTCTTTCACCATATAGTCGACATCTTTAGTAAAAAGCTTGTGGGCTCGTAAAGCTTGATTCACATGATGCACAAGAGAAATATTTTGAATTTCATATAATGACCCTCCTTTAAGTAAATCCAATTTTTCAAGGAGCATTTCAATTTTTTGAGAACCTTGTTCCGTTAAGGTAATGGAACGTGATTTTTCATCTTTCTCAAAATCAGTACTTTCGAGTTGAGGAATCAATGTGTCAACATGTTGATAAAGTTCAGAAGAATCTTCAGCTGGGCCAGAGATAATGAGGGGTGTTCGCGCTTCGTCAATTAAAATGCTATCAACTTCATCCACAATCGCATAATTGAATGTTCGTTGAACCATATCACTAACGCGGAATTTCATATTATCTCTAAGGTAATCAAACCCGAGTTCATTATTTGTGACATAAGTGATATCGCAATTGTAAGCTTCTTGGCGCTCTGCATCGTTAAGTTCATGTTGAATGCATCCAACACTAAGTCCCAAGAATGTATAGATTTGACCCATCCAACTTGAGTCACGTTGGACGAGATAATCATTGACTGTGACAACATGAACGCCTTTTCCTTCCAAAGCGTTCAAATAAACTGGCAAAGTTGCTATGAGTGTTTTTCCTTCGCCTGTACCCATCTCAATAACATTCCCCTGATGCAGCATAATGCCACCCATGAGCTGAACATCAAAATGACGCATTTGCAGAACGCGCCTACTGGCTTCGCGCACTGTGGCGAAGGCATCAATTAAAAGGCTATCTAAGGACTCACCTTTTGCAAGGCGTTCTTTAAACCATACAGTTCTAGCTTTAAGATCAGAATCACTTAATTTTTGAAGTTCAGGCTCAAGGGCATTGATTGCTTCTACTTGGGGCTTAAGCTTTTTAATTGTGCGCTCATTGGCTGAACCAAAAAGTTTTTGGATAAGGGGTATAAACATAAAGACCTCGAACCTTAAAATTACTCTTCATTAATAAATTGAGGTGATTTATCCACGCTTATGGAAGATAAGCAAGCATAAATGCATTCTACATAAGATTTTTGTTGCGTTCTTATGAATTCCTCGTACGATATGCAACATTATAAATAAATTATCTAAAAAACGTTAAGAAAGGAATTTAAATGTTATCTCGTTTTATGATTACGACAGCAATTGCGACGTTTCTTAGTTTTGGCTCTCAAGCGGCTCAAAATGAAGAAAATGTTGTAGCGAAAGTCAATGGTAAAGAAATTAAACTAAAAGAAGTTAATCGTCTTGAAAAAGCATTGCCACCTCAAGTTTTAAGTGGTGCTAAAGATAAAGATAAATTATTTACGACACTTCGCGATCAAATGATTGATATTACGCTTCTTACAGAAGCGGCTAAAAAAGCGGGTCTAGAAAAAGACGCGGATGTTCAAAAAGCGATTCAACAAGCAACGGAACAAGTGCTTGTGCAAGCTTTTCTTTCAAAAGAATTAAAGGCATTTGTGACGGACGCTGCGGTTAAAACTCGTTTCGATAAGTTAGTGGCAGATATGCCTAAGGATGAAATGGAAGTCAAAGCACGTCACATTCTTGTAAAAGATGAAAGCGCAGCCAAGAAGATCATTGAAGATTTGAAGAAAGGCGCTGATTTCTTAAAGATTGCGCGTGAACAATCTATCGATAAAGCAAGCGCCCAAGAAGGTGGTGATGTTGGTTACTTCCGCAAGGGTGACATGGTAAAAGAATTTGCGGATGCTGCGTTTGCTCTCGTACCCGGAAAGTTTGTTGATGCACCTGTAAAAACACAATTTGGTTGGCACGTCATTAAAGTGGACGATAAACGCAAAGTTAAAGCGCCTAAATTTGAAGAAGTGCAAGAACAATTAAAAGCAGCGGTGCTTGAAGAAAGCATGCTTAAACTTGTAACAAGTTTGAGAGATAAAGCAACAATTGAAAGGTTTAACCAAGAAGGTAAGCCTGAAATTGGTGCCGAGAAAAAAGAAGAAGCGCCTGCTAAAAAATAATTATTTTTGTAGCCGTATTAATAAAAAGCCTTGGGATTTTCCTGAGGCTTTTTTTTTAAGAAAAAGATCCTAATAAAATTATCGTATTCGTGTTATCTTTTTTATTGACTATTTGATATTTTTATTGACAAAAGAGAATTTTTTAGCTTAAAAATACAGCTTATCTTTTGATTTAAAAAAAGGTTTTGAAGTGTTGAAGAAAATATTATCTATTTCGCTGATTTTCACTCTTATCTTGTCTAGTCCTGTTCTTGCAGGGAAGAGGCCTTTTACTAAAATACAAGAAAAAAGTGCTTCTGTTTTGCTCTCTCAAGAAACGCCTAACGTAAGCCTTTCCGTTATTTGTAATTTTAAGTCCCTGCTTTCTAATTTTGAAAAGGAAGATCAAATTCTTAAACAAACATGGTCTTATAAGGCTCTGGCTCATCTAACGCCTGTTGTAGAAACAGTTTTGTTTGACTCGAATGCTAGTGGTCCCTGGGGTGTACTTGGCAAAATAGGATTAACCCTTTGTCGTTATGAAGCGACCTCTCTCTTGACAATGCCCGCAAAGTTTTTACCTTCTTTTGCGCAAGCAGCCTATCTCTCTTTTGTTAACCATACATTTGCTATCCTTCAAATTAATGATATTGGGAAAAATCCTTCTGGATATATGATGAGTTATGCTAGTGGCGCAATTGGAACTTATATAATTTCTCATCTTTTGCCTAATTTTTCAGACACTATAAAACAAGAGATCAAAGGGGTTTGTTATTTTCTCTTTAAAAAGGCAGGATTTATTTTGAATGATTCTTGGGACCAAATCGTAGATGAATTTTTCCGTATACTACCGGATTCTTTATCTTCCTTTATTCTTCCACAATCCACAACAGATCCTTTAGAAGAAGATATAGGTGTTGATACTGCTTTAGAGTTGCTTACAGAGGGTTGTTCACCTGTTGTGAATCCTTCTCTCATTCCTTCTTTGAATGAAGAAGGACAAGAAATTTTAGAGGGAGTAAGAAGCTCGAATTTGACCATTCCATCTGCTTTTTCTTTCGAAAAAGTATGTTCTTCAATCGATATGAAAACACGACAAACCCTTCTCGATAATTTTTATGAAAATGTAGCACCTAAAGTGATCACGGTTTTTCAAAAGGCGAGAGCACATAATAAACACGTAGGAATTATTTTGGGAGAAACACATGGTAAATGTAAAAGCATTTTAACGGAAATTGCATTGTTGAATGTTCTTAAACAACTTCAGGTAGAAACACTATTTATTGAAGCACCCCCCAAAATTTTACCATCCCTTATAAAAGAGGTGAAAACCTGGGAAGGTCCATCAAAAAAAATATCAAAAGAAGGTCATCAAGCAGCAATTTCTTTTATAAATCTTGCTTATGCGTATGCCCATCAGTTCCCTTTTATTCATGCGGCTGATTCTAATAGGGTTCTAATTAGCCCAGAGGAAGATGTGGATAATACACCTGACTTTTTTATGAGGGGAATTAAACGTCTAGCTCATGTAGGAAAAAATCGAGAATGCCCGGATTTTAGAAGAAGAGATCAAGGAATGGCAAGCACGATAAAAGCGCTCACTAAAAAAGATTTCATATTTGTAACTGGGCATTTCCATGTAAGTGCTTTAAAACATCTTTTGAAAGATGTTAAAAAGGTTCTTTTGACACTTTCTTTTAGTGAAACAAATGGTGAATCATTCAAAGAATTGATAACTCCAAACAACCTCAAAATTGTAAGTAGAGTAACAACTCAAGATTGTGCTATAGCCTTTAAAGAGGATCTCCTAGAAAGAATAGAGGAAATGAGAAATGACAATCCATGCGTTCTTCATACATTAAAACCTCCGTTAATAAAAAAGGATGAGAAAGAAAACGACGAAGATCTCTCTGGCGCTCGTTAATCATTTCAAAAGAGTCCTATTATTAAAAATGTTTCACGTGAAACATTTTTTGTCAGAATTTTTTCAAAAGTAATATGGATGACTCCCTTATAAGTTCCTGATAATAAATATAAAATTATTTATATCTTAGCGCTTGACTCTCTTTCATTTTGAATTATGATTTTAGGGATTAAGGGTGCTCGTCAGAGTTAAAAGGGAATACAATAACGCTTATCTCATTGAAGCGTAAAATGTAGCTGCTCCCGCAACTGTAAGAAGCTTATTTAAGTAAAAT
This sequence comes from Caedibacter sp. 37-49, assembly GCA_001898725.1. Taxonomy (GTDB): domain Bacteria; phylum Pseudomonadota; class Alphaproteobacteria; order Caedimonadales; family Caedimonadaceae; genus Paracaedimonas. Next base: position 11,739 of record MKUV01000007.1, on the reverse strand, counting down.
ACCACTGGCATTAAAAGCTGGGAAGGTCGCTTAAGTCTAAGGCTCAGCCAGGAAACCTGCCTTTAAATGTCATCTCTTTGTTTGGCGGTGAAGACAAACGAAAGCGAATCCTCGTTGGTGACAGCCTTATTTTTTATTTAACCTCAAGCAGGAAAGGCCTCACAATGCGTTTAGTTCTTAATAATAATTTTAAAAGTCCTCGCGTCAATTTTTTCTTTTTAAATACGTTGTTCCTATTAACATCTTTACAATTGATCTATTTAAAGCAGGACCATTTTAATGTTTTACCACTTTTTAATCAGGCTTTTAAAAACAATCAAGCGCAGGTCTTGCCGATAACTTTAGCGTCAAAAAACTTTAAAACAACAACGTTTTCTCAATTGGGCTTTATAATTGCAAAAAGCAGTTCTTCTAAAAATATTTTAACTTCCTTAAATAAGTTAAAAGGGGAAGAAAAAAAGATTATATCTACAGTTTCTTCTTCCAAAGTTTTTACAGTTTCTGAGTTTAAGGGAATAAATTTACCCCCTTATGAAAATATAGAGGCCATTTCAACTCATTTTAATCACCCAAATAGTCTTAAGGACCCTTTAGGAATTTTTAAACTTAATCAGTTGATTATTAAAGAGAATACTTATCAACAAAACGCATTTTTAATTATTGAAAATTCTTTAAATTCAGCGAGGTATAATTTTCCTCGATTTTCAAGAAAAACAAATTTTTCTGAGGAATCAATTCTCTTTAATCCTTATTCTTCTGTAATTGCAAGTTGGCTTGAAAAAGTCCAACACTATGATCAAATGACATCAAAAGATATGTGTTTTTCTGCGGCTTTTGAAGAGACGATTAAGGATTTAAAATTTCTTGAAGTATTAACTTCTAATAAAGACTTAAGAGTCCCAGCATCAAATCCCAAGAATGATCCTAATGTTGAATTGCGTAATTTGACTGCAGAATTCTTTTGGACTTTAGAAGGAAATTTCGGTTTACAAAATGGGAAAAAATCTGCATTTAATCCCGCCATTGGAAAATTTAATACAGATATTACTTACGAAAATTATGTACCTGTTGCAGACTTTTTTAAAACACATAGAGTCTTTTCTTGTTCACCTGATGATACTTGCGATTTTATAGGAACTCACTCATGAAAGAAAACAGTTTTTAGAAAATCAATTTTTACTTGACGCTGTCGTGAAACAAAGGTACCTAAGGAATCACCATTAGAATTGGGGGTGTAGCTCAGTTGGTTAGAGCGCCTGCCTGTCACGCAGGAGGTCGCGGGTTCGAGTCCCGTCACTCCCGCCATTTCTTTTCTTGTCTTTTACCCCTTAAAAGCGCTACAAAAAAGACAATAATTATGTTTTAAGAGGAACTAAAATGAAAATTAATGGAAACGACATCCGTCCCGGTAATATTATTGAACATAAGTCTCGCTTGTGGGTTGCGACCAAAATTCAACACACACAACCTGGTAAGGGCGGCGCTTATATGCAAGTTGAACTTAAAGACATTCGCAATGGTACAAAGCTAAATGAACGATTTCGCTCTAGCGAGACGGTTGAGCGGGTGCGTCTTGATGAAAAAGAATATCAATATCTTTACGGTGCTGACGAAGAATTGACTTTTATGGATCAAGAAACGTTTGACCAAATAACTGTCAACGGCAGTGTTGTTGGAGAGCCAGCTGTTTATTTGCAAGAAGGGATGATTGTCACCGTTTCTTCCTATGAAGGTGAAATCGTCAGTATTAGCCTACCTGATACCGTTATTGTGAAAATTGTTGAAGCTGAACCCGTTGTAAAAGGTCAAACAGCCGCTTCTTCTTATAAACCGGCCATTCTTGAAAATGGTGTTCGTGTGATGGTTCCGCCTCATGTAGAATCGGGCACTAGAATTGTCGTTAATACAGCAGATAATACTTATGTTGAGAGAGCAAAAGACTAAATATGCTAACCGCAACTCGTACTAAAATTAAATCCTCTTTAATGACAGTGATGTCTTCGGCTGCCTTAAAGGCGGCTAAAGGCCTTATTCATGACTTTAATGAAGTTGAACATTTGCAAGTTTCCAAAAAAGGTCCAGGAAACTTTGTTTCAACGGCAGATCATCGGGCGGAGAAGGCGATTCGATTTGAACTTCAAAAAGCCCGTCCCGATTTTGGGTTTTTGCTTGAAGAGTCTGGCGAAATTCCAGGACAAGATCCACAACATCGTTGGATCGTCGATCCTCTCGATGGAACCACTAATTTTTTGCACAGTATCCCCCATTTTGCTATTTCAATAGGGCTTCAGTTCGGCGATGAAATTATCGCAGGCGTTATTTATGATCCTATTAAAGACGAGCTTTTTTATGCTGAAAAAGGCAAAGGGGCTTATTTAAATGATCGACGTTTACGGGTGTCCGCTCGTAAAGATCTTAATGAAGCTCTTATTCTTACCGAAAGGCCTTATAAACGCTCAGACGAAAAAGAAGATTTTTCTTTGATTTGTGAAAAAATTCGTCCTCATGTTGCGGCGCTGCGCCAATATGGCGCATCTGTGCTTGATTTAGCCTATGTTGCGGCAGGTCGAAGTGAAGGGTTCGTTTCGAATGATTTAGCGCCATGGGACCTTGCAGCTGGACTTATTTTAGTGCGTGAAGCAGGTGGATTTACCTCTGAATTGAGGGGTGGAAAAGATCCCTTGAAGCAAGGGTCTATTTTGGCATCAAATGCCAATCTTTATGAGCCTCTCTTAAAAATTCTGCAGCAATAGATTACCATTGAAATTGGGGTAAGAGGTAAGTGGGATGAACGTCCTTCTGTAGGCATTTGTTCATCAGCTTTTGCATATCTAAATCCGGATCAAAGTTAGCACCAAATTCTTCGGAAAAGAGGCCTGTCATGACTAAAGCAGTATCAATACCAAAGGAATTTCCTCCTTTAATATCCGTTCTTAATGAATCTCCGATGGCTAAGGTTCGTTTTGGATCTTTTATTGTGAACATCTCAACAACAGATTGATAAACATTTGGATAAGGTTTTCCATGGTATCGAACTTCTCCACCAATCTTTTCATAATAATCAGCAAGTGCACCTGCGCATAAAAGAAGTTTTCCACCATGAACAGCAGAAATATCGGGGTTAACACACACCATAGGTAATTTTAAACGTGCAGCTTGTTGAAGAACATCTTGATATTCTTCAATGTTAAGAAGTTGAGGTCCTGTATTTAAAATGAAATCCGCTTCCTCAATGATGTCAACTGTTTCAAGTTCTAAGTCATAATAAAGGCTTTGATGCATTGATTGACTTAGCGCATAAGTTTTAAAACCAAAATGATTATAGGGTTCTTGACGAGGTATACTTAAAGCCTTGTAAGCATCTTCGCCAGAACTATAAAGTGCTTTATACAGCGTCGCAGGAAGATTTAACTCCTCCAAATTTTTTATTAAAAGAGAGGAACGTCGTGGGGAGTTTGAGAGAAAAATGATTTCTTTTTTAGCTTTGGAAAGCTCTTTTAAGGTATCCAAAACATGAGGAAAAAGGTGGTACCCGTCATGAATGACACCCCATAAATCGACGATAAAAGAATCATAATGGTCTTGAAGTTCTGAAAGCCCAGAATAAAATATAATTTGTTGCATGATCTCTCTCTTCAAACATAAGTGGGTCATCGACAGATGACTTTTGCTTCAGTATAACGATATCAATTCTTATTGAAAGTATATAAGAAAAGAAAGCCCCTATAAGGAACACGAGATGTTACAAAAAGCTGCAATTATTGGCATTATTGGTGGGATGGGACCTGAAGCCGGTCGAATTTTGCATGGTCTTATTATTGAAGAAACAAAAAAATTACGACAAGTGAATCAAGATCAAGATCATTGTGATGTGCTTCACTTCGCGCTTCCTTCGATTATTCCGGATCGAGCAACTTATATTTTTGATCAAACGCAAGCAAATCCAAATGATGTTATTATTGAGCTTGTTAGAAGCGCAGCTTTTATGGCACAGCATTTAAAGCGTCCTATTCTTAGTGTTATTCCCTGTAATACTTTTCACGCTCCTATCTTATTTGACGATCTTAGCAATCGTATTCAGCAAGCAGGATTACATGAGTGGGTAATTCTTCATGACTTTGTCAAAGAAGCTGTCGCCGATATTGTTGAAGCTTTTCCAGTGGTTAAAAAAGTTGGGTTACTATCGACGACAGGGACACGTAAAACCTTAATTTATGCGCGTGCCCTTGAATTACAAGGCATAGAACTCGTGCAAGTATCCGAGAATGAACAAGAAAGAATTGATTATGCGATTTACAACCCTGTAGATGGCTTAAAAGCACTGTCGAAAGCCTCAGAACAAACAAAAGGAATTTTAAGAAATGGTATAAAGTCTTTAAGAAATCAAGGCGCTGAGAAAGTCATTTTAGGATGCACTGAGTTTCCGCTTGCTTTTGAAGAAGATGAAGGGGGAGCTAAAGAGGATCTTATTGATCCAATGCGTTTAGTTGCACGGCGATTGATTCAAAAGGCTTATAAGTCTTAGGAGCAAACAATGACCTATATCGTAACAGAAGCTTGCATTAAATGTAAGTATATGGATTGTGTGGAAATCTGCCCCGTAAACTGCTTTTACGAAGGCGAAAACATGCTTGTGATTAACCCTGAGGAATGCATTGATTGCGGCGTATGTGTCCCAGAATGCCCGATTGATGCCATTCAAGCGGATACCGTCGAGGGTTCAGAGCCCTGGGTTGAATTCAACCAAAAATATTCTAATGAATGGCCGCGGATCACGCTAAAAGGTGTTCCTCCAGCTGATGCTGATGATTGGACAGAAGTTCCTGATAAACTTGCAAACCATTTTAGTCCAAAACCTGGAAAATCATAACTCTTTCTTTTAAATTCCAAACCTTGCAGTTGCTTGAAAAGTTCTTTAAACTCAACCGAATTTGGGGCTTTATTTGTTAGGGAAGAAAAATGGTTTCAACGACTCTTTTACATCAAAAACCTATTTCACTGAAAATTGATATTGATTATCAACATGAAGAACAGTCTACGCCTGTTGATAGCCCTTCTCAAGATTTGCAAGATACGCCTTTAAAACCAGAACGGCGACTAGGAGAACAGCGTAAAAAAACATCTATTAAGGGCGGTGTTGAAGAACGAAGACAAATGGATCGACGTTCATCTTCTTCCCAAGTTTCTTCTTCCGGAGACGAGGATAATGCCCGTCATCTGGTTCTGCAAGAATTTCATGGCATAGAAACGATTTCAGAACCTTTCGAATACACGGCTCTTATGATTTCTGATGATCCAACCATTGATTTTTCAGATATGGTTGGAAAAACAGTAACAATTTCAATTGATTGCCATGATAAGCGTTCTTCATCGTCGAAAGAAGAGGTAACCCCCCAAGATCTTGAAGAGCCTTCTTCTCAAACAGCAGATCCAACAATTCGTTATTTTAACGGCGTTATAGGAGAATTCACGCAGCTTCATACGGCTCATAAAGGTGATGATAATGTAACTTATTACGAAGCAAAGATTTATCCTTTGTTTTGGATGCTAAAATTTACGCAAGATTGTAGAATTTTTCAAAATCAATCCGCCGTTGATATTATTAAGCAAGTTTTACGTGAAAATGGCGTAATTGACATCGAAGATAAAACCAAGAGATGTGGTCGAACACCGCGTGAATATTGTGTTCAATACAATGAAAATTCTTTTGATTTTGTGAGTCGGCTTTTAGAAGAAGAAGGAATTTTTTATTATTTTAAACATGAACATGGACAACATACATTAATTTTAGCAGAAGCTCCTTCAGACCATGAAGATTGTCCAGGCGCAAAAACAGCAGATTTTGAGAAGGCGGTCGCCGGTGTCGATTATTTTAATAAGCTTATTACCTGCAAAGTCCTTGAACGTGTTGTTCCAAAATCACATGCGCTCGTTGATTATAATTTTACAACAGCTTCAACAAAGCTCTCAAGCCTTTCAAACGGAACGGGATTAGGAGGAAAAGTTTACGCTTATCCTGGGCTTTTTGACCATGAAGATCTTCCAAAGCAAGGTAAGCTGGAAACCATTTCAACAATAAGGATTCAAGCCGACGAATTGCCAAGCAAATCGATTGATGCTACTTCAACCATTCCTTTTTTTGCGCCGGGATTTAAGTTTCAAATGAAAGGGCATACCCGAAAAGATGTAAATAAGCTTTATGTGCTTCATACAGTTATCCACGAAGCAAACATCACAGGCGGCCTTGGTCTTCATGACAATCATTATCGCAATCAGTTTACAGCTTTTCCTTTTAGTATTCCTTATAAATCTCGCTTAAAAACGCCAAAACCTAAAATTCATTCGACCCAAACAGCACGTGTCACAGGTCCTAAAAATGAGGAAATTTGGACAGATCAATATGGGCGTATTAAAGTCCGTTTTCACTGGGATATTCAATCCAAAGGAACAGAGGTTGGCAAAGCAATCCAAACGGATGAAGATCTGCAAGACAACCAACCTGAAACGCAAGATTCTCAAGGAGATAACACTAAAGATGAACAAGATAGTTCCTGTTGGGTTCGCGTTGCAGAAGGCTGGGCAGGGAACAATTGGGGCATTCTTTTTACACCCCGCGTAGGGATGGAAGTTGTTGTTACGTTTCTTGAAGGAAATCCTGATCGGCCTTTAGTGATTGGTACAGTCTATAATTCAAATAATATGCCGCCTTATCTTCCGGAACAACCGACGAAAAGCACGATTAAAAGTCGTTCGACTAAAAAAGGTCCAGACGGGTTTAACGAATTAAGGTTTGAAGATTTAAAGGAATCAGAAGAAGTCTTTTTTCATTCCCAAAAAGATTTAACAATTCGCGTCAATGAAACAGTCAATGATTGGATTAAAAGAGGAAGCTATTGGTGGTGGATTGACCGCGGAAATCGAGAAGTCGTCTTAGCTGGAGAAGATGATTCTGTTCCCAAAACAACGCCGAAAGGTCAAGACCTTCCTGCGGGCAAAGGGGATGATAACCTCACGCTTCTTAAGGGCAGTCGGACCATGCAGCTTAAAGGGGAGAATGACGCGAATTATAATGTGCTTATTAATCATGGCGATCGTTATCTTGAAATTGAAGAAGGAAGCAACCTCGAGCTTTTGAATAAAGGGGACTACTTTATTCAGCAAAAAGAAGGAAATTCAGATCATCTTATTGAAAAAGGGGATGCAACCTTGACCCTTGAAAAGGGTAATCATCATACGCGCTTAACTGAAGGGAATAAGACGGTCGACATTGCTAAAGGAGATCATTCTCTTGTGATTAAAGAAGGTAATGATTTTAAAGAAATAACCAGTGGAGACGTGACTCTTCTTGTGCCGTCAGGTCTTTATTTTGAACAAATTAGTGGAAATTATACCACCATTATCGGAGGAAGTTTAATGCTGGAGGTTGCAGAAGCGGAAGCGATTACGATCTCCGGGGATCAAACGGTTAATTTAAAGGCAAATCAAACAGTTAATGTGACGGGCAATGTTCAAGAAACGATTAATGGAAATTATACCCTGAAAATTGATGGTAATTTTGATATCGTTGTTGGGGGCACAGTCTCAATTCATAGTACAGGCGCAACAACCCTTAAAAGTGATGCTACCGTAACAATTGAGTCTGGTGCGGCAATGACTTTGCAATCTGGGGCTTCGACAACAATCTCTGCAGAAGGCGCAAAAACGGTGACAGCGGCCAGCATCAGTATTTCAAGTGAAGGAACAACGACGCTCGAATCTGCTGGCGAGACAACGGTAAATGCTGCTGAAGTCAATGTAATGGCAGAAACCGAGTTGATATTAGAAGGTGCGGCAAGCGTTTTAATGACAGGTGCTACTGTGACAATTGCAGGTGAAGCAACAGCGACGATGGGGGGTGAAGCCAGTACTCAAATCACAGGTGCCGCCATAACACTCGCTTAAAAGAAGAGCTTTAAAATGAATTCAAATATATCTCCTCAAACAAATAAGATCGTCACCCAGAAGACTGTTAAAATCCCAGATGGTGTCCAAGAAATAAAAACACCAGGTGGAAAACTTTTAATACGTATGCCTTATAAAGAAGGTCAACGGAATGGGGTTGCTGAGTATTGTGACGCTAAAGGGAATGTCTCTAAACGTGCGACTTTTCTTAATGGAAAGCGAGAAGGTCCCACGCTACTTTATGATAAAGATGGGAAACCACACCGCATCTACCATTTTAAAGAGGGGCTTTTAGAGGGTTCAGTAGAAACTTATGAAAAAGGTATTATTTCCTCTGAAATTCCTTATCAACAAGGGAAAATACATGGGCTTGCTAAATTTTATACCAAAGGCGGATCTCTTCAACATGAAATTCCCTATGTTGAAGGAAAGATGCACGGTGAAATGATTACTTATAATCCTTTAGGGTATATCGTGGCGACCATTCCTTATGAAAAGGGTATCAAGCATGGGCTTATGAAAGCCTATTATCCAACGGGTAGTGTCCTTCAAACAGAAGCCTATGAAAAAGGTCTTCTTGAAGGAAATTCAACCAAATATTTCGAAGATGGAAAAGTTGCCTCGCATACGGTTTATGAAAAAGGAAAATGTATCGAAGGTCCTTACATTTATTCGCCGAAAGACGGATCCTTGATCAAATCAAGTTAAAGAATACACTTGAAATCTTGCTCATGTGTCTTAAAGAGTTGAAATTCTTTTAAATAAAATGAGCAATGAAATTAGTGGGGGTGATTCTCGGACCTTTTAGCGCTCCCTGCATTTTTTATTATTATAGTTATTTGTACTTCCTCCCCTACCAATTTTTTGGATTTTCAGTGAGGCTAAGGCATCCCCCGAACGCCTATCTAAATCTTATCTTAGCAGATAAAATTTCAATTTCAAGAAAAAAGTTATTGATTTTATTGGTTTTTATCTCTTTTCTTGCGATAAAAATTTTATCTCTCAATTTTTGAGTTGATTAATTAAACATTAATCAAAAGTTAAAAATTTACTAAATTTTTATTAATTTCCATCAAATCCCTCTTTTTTTGTTAAAAAAACAGATTCATGGATGAAAACCTTGTATTTCATCATTCTCAAGCTTTCTCAAGAATATTATTCAACAGAAAGATCCGCTCATCGTCAATCGATGTCTCTCCAATCTTGCTGGTTCCTTAATTTTGCAAAGGTGATAACAAGAAAATTGCATGGCTCTCATGCCCTTTGTCAAGCTGCGGATTTCATACACATCTTGGACCTTTTGGCCTCTATTATCACACAGAATGCCTTAGTTCCCCCAGACAAGCTCAGGGAGAGACTTTAAAAAGCAAGAAAGTATACGATGGTTCTTAATAAGGAATGTTATGATTTGAAATGTAATCTCGCGCAGCTTTAAGATCCGGTTTAAATCCCTGAATGCTATATTTAAGGCCTTCTGCTTTAAGATAATAAGCCCAGGCTTGGCCTTTTTCCTCTGCTTGTTTAATCAGCAGCATGAGTATGGTTTCCATACCTAATTGGTATTTTGAAAGCATGGAACAGTTCAGAATTAGTTCGACTCGTGCTCTTGTTGATAAAGGACTTAATTCATTTGATAGATTGCTTAGAAAATTTCTTAATTCTCCTATAACAAAACTGTTACAAGTTTTGGAAGAAGCCTTTTCTATAAGACTAAAAAATTCATGTTTCTCTTTGTCAGGGAATAGAGAAGTAAGCTCCTTTAACTTTATCCAAGAAGCTTGATACCTTTTAGAAAGTACCTCTCGCTCTCTTGGTTTGGTAGTAAATGGTATGTGTCTAATAATTTGCCATCCATCAATAACTTTTTCTGTAACATTTTTATCAAATTCTAAAGCAGCTTGAAGATCTCGTTGATAATCATAAACACCATTTGAAAGACCTATACTCTTTCTTTTAATGGCTTCTATATTTCCTTGATCTACAAGGTCATTATTAAATTTAACTGCATCTTCATGATCTAAGCCATTGCCATTTTCAGCCACTATCAATAACTGCACATCATCATCTTGTTCATCAAATTGATGAATCAATTGAGCTGCAGCTTCAGAGTTTTTTTTATAACCATAAAGACCATATGAAAGTCCATCAATTTTTTTTGCAATTGCTAGCTCATCACCTTGTTCTGCAAGACGATCAATGTACCTATCTACTTTTTGACCAAATCTTAATGCTAGAATAAGATTTCCCCACACTAGAGAGCAGTTACGCCATTCTTGAAAGGGTAAGTTCTTATGAAGTTCAAGATGTTGATATTTATCCTTGATCTGCTGGATGACTGCCGGATCTAGCGTTAAGTTCATTCTAACTCTTAAATAATGACGCATGACATCTTCACGGGTGTGTTTTAAGGCAGGACGATCCGTTACAAACCTTTGAGCAACAGTGTGCCAAGTGAGAGAATTATCAAAACTCTTTCCTGCATTGGAAACTTGAAACAGAGCATTAAGGTCTTTCAAAGAGAGATAGGCAACCAAGAAAGGCTTTAACTCATTAGGAAAGTTAGCAAAAAAGTCCCCCACAGTTTCGCTTGCAGATGATGAGGAAGAAATTTGAGGATCGTCTAGGTGTGAAGAAGCGAGGCTAAGACTCTTAGTTTCAAGCAGACCTGCTGCCGAATCAGGTTTTACTGTAACGGCGTCTTCCTGGCCTTCTTGTTGGGTATCGTCTTCAACTTTTTCTTTGCCTTTTGCTTGAGAAGAGCTGTTTGTCATTGATGAACTACCTTTAAGGAATACTTTCTTTTCCTCTTTTTGAAGCTCAGATGCAAGAAGACAAGTTTCGCTTGTGAACAGAACAGCCGTTGAAAGGAGAAGGGTAAGAAATGATTGACGCATGATAACTTCCAAATAATATTAATTTGACATAAAATTAACCAAATTGACAATTATAATCAAGAAAAATCTTAAATTTCTTAAGTATAGATTCGTTTTTATAAGATTTATAGATTGTAGTTCTTGGTCATTTCTTACTAAATTAGCAAGGCCAAAGAAGAATTTCTTTGACCTGTTCCCCTGTTGATTCTTACTTTTGTTGTTTTTATTCAATTACTTATTGTTCCTTTCTTATTGATATATGGTTAAACCTTTTGTCGACTCTTGCCTGCCACTCTTGCTGAAAACTATCTGACACCTATCAGCACCATCAATAGGTTGCCTGAGATGCTTGAGACAAGCCCGAAGATGACAAGGAAGAAAATCGAAGAGTAGATCCCACCAATGGTGAAAGAGCTGCTGCTGAGCAGGCAATCTTTCATGTTTGGCTGAAGGTTTTCCCCAAGTGAATTCTTGTCTTAGAAACGCTTTAAGACACTGCTTCAGCTTACTAAAACACGAATATGCGCCTTGTTTCTTATTAACGTTGTTTTTTTGTTCATACTTATCCATTTTATTACTCCCTGTTTATGGTTTGTTTATTGTTATCCCCTTTCCCTTTCTGTGGGGGTTGCCCACAGAAAGGAATTGGGAAGCCTTTTACTGAAAGGAAGGAAGGCTAAGGAACAGAACAAATCATTTCTTTCCATTCATAAAATGCCGTCCTTTATTCTTCCCTCCTTTTTCTCAGATACTCTGATCTCTTTCTCTTATCCCTATGGTCTCGAGATCCACAGAGGAAGAGTTCCAAAAGACCTTCTGGCGCCTATTTAAATCACCAGGTTACCTGAGATCCTCGGTACAAGACCGAGGATGACAACGAAGAGGTTGCCCACTTCTCATCACTACTGCCCTACCGTGCCTGTCA
>MKUV01000006.1 GCA_001898725.1 Caedibacter sp. 37-49 | reverse complement strand
CACATAATCTTCCAAAAACTCATACTTCAGGAACGACTAGCTAAGGTTCACTTAGAAGCATGGCAAGAGAGTTATCCGGAAAATATTTAAGCAAGAGTACCTGAATTCCATATCTTATGATGAAAAGCTTGCGTTACGCAGGCATATACTAACTGATCCCTCTAAAAATTCTATGCATTTAGTAGTCGTCCATCGAGATATAATTGTTGGATTTTACGACGCAATCCTTGCAATGGATAATTCTTCTAGAGAATTAGGTGAGGTCTATGCACTTTATGGCTATAAGCGCAAAAAGCTTGGGTATCAGCTGCTGCAAATGGCTGATAAGGTTTCTCAAAGATCAAGGCTTATTACCATATATCATTTGGGCTTTAGAGCAAAACAAAACAGCCTGTAGCTTATATGGTAAATTAGGAGGCAAGGTGAAGAAAGAACGTATTGATGATAGATCGGGCATAGCACATAAAGTTGTAGGATATGTTTTCAGTTGAAAAGCCATAGAATACGTCTGATGAAAAAATAAAAATTATTATTTTGTTTATTTCAAGTTACATATCTTATATCGACCCAAGTTTATTTAAGGCTAAAATTTTTAATAACAAAATATTTTAAAATACCAAGTTTAACGAGTATTCATAGCTGTATACATTTTTTCCTGACGATGATACTTTTGAAAAGGAAGACATGGGACGCCCTCTTTTTCAATAAAATAACATGCTTTTCGAGCAGCTTCTTTGTTAAAGCCAACTAAACAAGCACGATAAGGATGCCCCTGTTTACGATTTGCTCGTGTAATCGAAACTTGCCCTTCTACATCTTCAGGAAGTTTTGCTAGTAAATGCGCAGCTGTCATATGAGCTTGGTTAGCATCTCTAAATGAACCAATTTGAACACCCCACTCTCCTTGATTCTTTTCTCGCGCAGGTTTACTTTTAATTTCATTTTTTTGTCTATCATGAGTAATGGCTTCTGATTTAACAGAACTTTTCTTACGTTGAATCGGTTGAGAATAGTAAACAGGTTTTATATCTGGTAATTCTTGAGAATTAAAATCTTCATTTCTTGCATGTTCTGGATATAATTCAGAAGAAGCCTGTAGACTAGGTAGTTCATGTAGATCGGTTGGATCAACAATTTCACGATCAAAAGTATGCTTCTTGAACTTAGAGAACCCCTTATCTGTTAATTGAGTAACTCTTTGATCTCGCCATCTTGATGTTTCTCCGCCCATAACAACAGCTATTATTCTTTTGCCATTTCGAATTGTTGAAGTAGAAATGTTAAAACCAGAAGCACAAATGAATCCAGTTTTTCCGCCATCTAACCCCTCAACTTTTCCTAAAAGTTTATTGTGGTTTGCATGAATAACCCCTCTATAGGTAAAACTTTTTTGACCAAAATACCGCTTATAGTACATAGGGAAATCACGAATAACGACTTGTAAAAGTTTTGCCATATCTGCAGCTGTTGTAATCTGTTGCTTATTGGGAACGCCAGATGCATTTTTAAAAGTTGTGTTTTTTAACCCTAATTGACGTACTTTGTATGTCATTTGCTGCGCAAATGTAACTTCTGATCCAGATAAATGTTCAGCCACAGCCACAGCAACATCATTTGCTGATTTAGTAACAAGCGCAAGAATTGCATCTCTCACATTAATGGTTGAACCGACAGGCAATCCTAATTTAGTTGGGATTTGACGAGCAGCATGAGCTGAAATTTTAAGCTTCGTATCAAGTTTAACGCGACCTTGATTGAGAGCCTCAAAAAGCATATACAGTGTGGCAACTTTAGTTAAAGAAGCAGGGTGAACACGCCCATAAGCATTCTCAGCATGAAAAATTCGACCTGTGTTAGCATCCATAACATAGGCTGCATATTTGGCAGCTAACAACGGATTCTCAACTAAAAATACGCCTAAAAAGAAAATTGATATAAAGTTTCGTATTTTACACAATATTCTCATCAAATTTTTAGCCTTTATTATTATAGCAACCTACCATTAAATATCAATTTTTAATCAAAATTTAAAGAACGTCAAGCAAAAGCTTGCTTACCCTTCATTTAAATTTTGAGATACCAAGTTTGACTTTGTCTGAAGCGATATAATTGCTGAGATACTTACTGCAATAATATAAAATGCAGGTGCAACAACCCAATTCGTAGTATGCCAAAGCCAAAGGCAAATTGATGGTGTTGAACGACCGAATAACTCAGACCCAAGGGCGTAACCCACTCCTGTAAGAAGATAATGTTCTCGTCCTTTTAATATTTGAGCAAACCAAATGTGTAATGGCGCAGAAAAACCTAGCCCGCAAAGAACAATCCATATTCGCATTAAGAAGATGGATAAAGGGTTACTATTTGGAATCAGCAAAAAAATTGGAACAACTGTTATAGCAAGCGATGTCGCCATAATAATCATGATTTTTTGAACACCAAAAACATCCGAAAGTTTTCCAAAAAACGGCAAAAGACACATGTCTAAAGCTAATAAGGCAGTGTTAAAAGTGAAAGTATCTTGTAGACTTACAGAAGATACATGAACAACAAATATGTTTATAAAAACAAATGGAATGGCGTAAGTTACATAACTTAAACTTGAAACAGCCACTATTTTGAGCAAAACTTGCTTATGCTTTAATAATATTTTAAATGCTTTTAAAAAGCCAACCTCATAAGGTTTTTCGTTAAGAACTTTTTGTTGGACTTGATATCTTAATAACAAACCTACAACACCTGTTAAAAAACTTAATACAAACGGGACACGCCAGTATAACTGAGAATTACTGGAAAAAGAGACTAGTGTAGTCGCTAAAGAGGCCAATAAAATTCCAAAAACTGTAGAGCTTTGATATAGTCCATTTGCTTGTCCTTGCGCCCTTAGTGAAATGTTTTTTAACATAAATAAGGGAGCTACAATTGATTCACCTGAAGCAAAAAAGGCTTGGCAAGCTCTTAAAAAAAGTAAGCTTAGTGGGGCTAAAAATCCAACTTTATCATATGTAGGTAGGACCCCCATTCCCCCCGTCGTAATGGCAACACCCCATAATGAAAGGATGAAAGCTTGTTTCCCTCCTTTTGCATTTGCCAGTTTTCCAAAAAATAATGCTCCTAACGGACGTGTTATGATTGAAGCAGACATAAGACTGTAAGTGAAAATAAGTGCCGTAACAGGTTCTTGATGAGGAAAGAAAAGAGGCGCAATATAAGGGGCTAAAAATCCATATAAAGCCGTATCATAATGATCAAGACTATTACCTAGAATTGTTGAAACAAATATCTTTTCTTTAAAAAGTTGAAAAATTATAGGTAACTTTTTTCCCATATCACTCTCCCTTCGCAGGCATTATCCTGAACAGGTTGTAAGGGTTTTTCTCAGCAAGTTTAAAAACGCTTGCACCCCTGGTGTTTAGAGATAGACATAAACTTTTAATACAGAAAAGCAAGACATTTTTTAGTCAAAAAACCATTCTATATTTTTCCATTTACCATCATCTACTTTTTTTTCTTTTAAACGTGTTTCAATATTACCCACATGGAGCTCAAGCTTGTGCGCATCTGGATCAAGGAAGTATAAAGAGTCTCCTTCAGATTTGTTCTCTTTCCAAATAATAGCCCCTGATTTTTTTATTCGTTCAGACATTTCTTTGAAGAAATTTTGTTTAACACTAAAAGCAATATGAGTATATTCAGCAAGCATCTCAATTCTTGTTTGAGAATCTAAACTCAAGCAAAACCATAAATCGCCGACTTCAAAATAAGCACCTTCTGCCCATCTAATACGCGGCCTAAAGCCTAAAATATTTTTATAAAAAGAAAAGGAATTGTCTAAATCTTTAACGGCTAAGGTTATATGATTTAATCCTGTAATCACTAAATTCTCGTCATAACCAATGTCATCCATTCATCAATTGGATAACGTTTAATTTCCTTAAAAGAAAATCTCTGATAGGCGCTGCTAACGGCCTCAGCTTGAGTCGCAAGAAGACCTGATAAAATTACTATGCCATTTTCAGTTACGTAACTATTCATATCAGGCGCAAGCTGAATTAGAGGTTCAGCCAAAATATTCGCCGTCACAAGATCATAGGGTGATTTTTCCTTAAGTATAGTAGATTGAAAACCTTCTGATAAGTGGCAAGTTATATGCGTGGCAAGACGGTTTTCTAAAACGTTGGCTGCTGCCTTATCGACAGCTTCAAGATCACAATCTGAGGCTATTAAGTTTACATTAAATAATCTGGCTATCGCCATTCCTAAAATACCTGTCCCACATCCAATATCTAAAGGATTTCTTGGGAAAAATCCTTGTTTTTGAAGCTTTTCTAAAGCTATAAGACATCCTTGTGTTGTTGCATGTTGTCCAGTTCCAAAAGCCGTAGCTGCATCAATTTTAAATGAAATCTTATCTTGTGGAATAGCACCTTCATGATGAGATCCATAGACATAAAAATCACCAATTGTAAGCGGCGGAAACGCTTTACGATTTTCTGAAAGCCAATCAATTTCTGGAACTATTGATAAACTTAAATAAGGCGCTTCTATCGCTTCTTTCTCTGATGCTTCCTTGAAAAGATAATTAAACACTTGAAGATTTGGCGTAAAATCAAATAAAACTTCTATACGCCATTCATCTGGATTTTCTGGTTTCTTAAAAGCTGATAAACCGAGATGTTCCTCACCTAAAATCTCTTCAAATAAAGGAACATGAATTTTATGACAGCAGAATTCTAATTTATATAGCATTTTTATTTATTATTTCCTTGTTACAAAAGAAGCCATCACTTTTTTCAAACCCGTATGCTCAAAATGGACGTCTAGTTTATCCCCACTTATTTCTGTTACATAACCGTAACCAAATTTTATATGGAACACACGATCTCCTAAAGAAAAGAGAGAAAGCTTGCTTTGAGATATTTGCTGATCATATAAAGAAGATGTGTGACGAGGTTCTTGGAGTGCTACTGTCTCTTCCCAATTTCCTCTTGTACGACCAAATATTCCAGGCTGGTTCGTGATTTCAATATGCTCTCGTGCTAGCTCTTCGATAAAGCGAGAAGGCATTGAACTTTGCCATTCACCAGGAAGACGTCTATTGACTACAAAAGTAATAATGGCTCTTTTCTTCGCACGAGTAAGACCAACATAGGCCAAACGTCGTTCTTCTTCTAATCCGCTTTCACCAGCTTCTGTTAAGGCTCTAGGATTCGGAAAAAGTCCCTCTTCCCAACCGGCAAGAAATACTGAATTAAATTCAAGTCCTTTAGCCGCATGAAGCGTCATCAAACTGACCATATCCCCTTGTGCCGAGACACTATTTTCCATAATCAAACTAACATGCTCTAAGAATAATGTTATACTTTCAAATTCGCCCACAGCTGCAGCAAATTCTTTTAGGTTTTCAAGTCGCCCAGGGGCATCAGGAGATTTGTCTTCAAGCCACATAGCTGTATATCCGGACTCATCCAAAATAATACCCGTTAATTCTTTTGGTGGAACCTTCACCATCATGCTTCGCCAGCGATCAAAATCTAATAAAAGAGCACGTAAAGCAGTCTTTGATTGTCCGCGTAATTCGTCTGTTTCTAAAAGTATTCGAGTTGCTTCAATTAAAGGAATTAAATTTATTCTGGCATACGCGTGTAATGTTTGCAGAGTTGAGTTGCCAATCCCTCTTCGCGGTGTATTAATAATTCTTTCAAAAGCAAGACTATCATTTGGCTGTACGATCACACGCAAATAAGCAAGCGCATCGCGTATTTCTTGACGTTCATAAAAGCGTGGGCCACCAATAACGCGGTATGGAACGCCTAAAGTAATAAGGCGATCTTCAAACTCTCGCATTTGAAAGCTTGCTCGGACAAGGATAGCCATTGAAGATAAATTTTCTTCCTTTCGGTGTAAGCTCTCGATTTCTTCTCCTATAAATCTAGCTTCTTCTTCACCATCCCATACACCTCGTACTTGAACTTGCTCTCCTCTATCTCTTTGTGTCCGAAGTGTCTTACCTAAACGACTACTATTATGTGAAATAAGTGTTGAAGCAGCACCTAAAATTTGAGGAGTAGAACGATAATTTTCTTCAAGCCTGATAATTTTAGCGCCTGGAAAATCTTGTTCGAATTTTAAGATATTTCCTATTTCTGCTCCACGCCAACCATAAATGGACTGATCATCATCTCCCACACAGCAAAGATTGTTCTGGTTTCCCATAGCTAATAATCTCAACCAAAGATATTGCACAATATTTGTGTCTTGATATTCATCTACAAGAATATATTTAAATTGATCCTGGTAAGATTTTAAAATAGTTGGATGCGTCGAAAAAAGAGTGACAGTTAAAAGTAAAAGATCGCCAAAATCCATCGCATTTAAAATTTGAAGGCGCTGTTGATAATCCTTATAAATTTTAAGGGTACTCTCATCACCTACATGACCTGGTCTACCCATTTGAGAGGCAGTTACCTTTTCAGGTAGTAAACCCCTATCCTTCCAACGCCCTATCGTTCCTAACACCTGTCTAGGAGGGTAGCGTTTGTCATCCAATTCTTCTGCTTTCAATAATTGTTTAATTAAGCGAAGTTGATCATCGGTATCTAAAATAGTAAAACTAGGCTTAAACCCTAAAAGTTCCGCGTGTTGTCTTAAAATCCTTACGCATAAAGAATGAAATGTACCTAACCATAATCCTTCGACTGAATGCCCAATAAGACGACTAATCCGCTCTTTCATTTCTTGAGCAGCTTTATTTGTAAAAGTAACAGCTAATACTTGAGAAGGCCAAGCATGCCGATTTAACAGGATATGAGCAACACGTGTCGTTAATACGCGTGTCTTACCCGTTCCTGCTCCTGCTAAAACTAATACAGGTCCCTCAATAGTCTCAACGGCAATACGCTGTGCTTCATTAAGGTCATTAAGATGAACCTCTTCCATTGTTGTCCCTTCAAATTGTTGAAAAGAGGCCTGTATACTATTATTTGCAATCATTTAAATACTTCAGTGATTATCTAAGAACTTTCTCATAACATAACTTCAGCATACATCCAAATAGCTTTACACTTTTAAACTGGATCACTATTTAAATTTTAGTCTTTTATTGATCTTAAACTATTGAAAATTCAATTAAAGAATTTTTTGTACTGAATTAAATAGCTTTTTAAAGCTTCTTTTAACTCATGAGAAGGTATTTGATTTAGGTGGTTCAATTCTTCCTCAGTTAAAGTTATATTTTTTAAACTCTTGTGATTTAAAGAAGGTAACACTTCTTTCTTATAAAGTACTTGCTTAATTTTAATGCGTGTAACAGCCTGATATCCAAAATAGCTATTTATTTTATCAATAATTAAAGGAGCTCCGTACTCAATTAAAAGTCCAGACGAAACTTGTACATTAAGATGAAGCGTTCCTTCTCCTTTTTTGCCTCTGGAAAAAACCAATTTTTCAGGAATACATTTTTCACTCATTTCCGGTCCAATAATTTGAGGCCATTCTAAAAGAATAGCGGCCTGAACAAACCCTTTTTTCTCAAAAGTTGTTTTAACAATTTTTGGTAAAAGTTTTGCGATGAATTGCGCAGATGATAGTTTAGTTTGTTTCATTATTGGAAAAAAGAAGATCTCATAATATTAGCAATGGCAGGTGCTAATAGGATAATTAATATGCAAGGGAAACTAAACAAAGCTAAAGGTAAAGCTAGTAAAACAGGAAGGCGAGCTGCCTTTGCTTCTATTTCCAAAATTTTATGTTTTGTGAATTCTTGAGATAAAACGTTAAGGGTATTACCAATCGATGCTCCTTGTTCTTCTGCGTGAATAATACTGGAAATAAGAATATGAATTAAAGGAATATCAATACGTTTAACTAGATTACGAAAGGCAATATGGCGGTCAGGAATAAGATCAAGTTCAACAGAAAGCTGTGTCATTTCTTTACATAAGTCAGGATTAATAGTCGCAATCTCCTCAGCTATTTTTTCAACTGCACTATCAATTGTTAAGCCAGAACGAACACAAATTCCTAACAAATCGACTACAAAAGTTAAATGCCTCTTAATTCGTGCATAACGTTTCGCAATTGTATAATCGAGCAAATATTCAAAAAAACGGATACAAATAAAAAGAAATAGTGCCAAAACGGCTAATTTTATTAACCAGCCCTGTGCTGATATTTTAGGCACATAGAAAATTAAAAATGAATATGCTGAAATTCCTATAATAAATCCACATAGATTAGAAAAAATATATATAATAAAGCCGTTTTCAGAACTCCAGCCAGCTTGTTCCAAACGAAGTTTGTAGCCAGCAATTCTTCCTTGTAACTTATTTCTTAATACAGGAATAAAATTTCCGTCTAAAAATATTTTTTGAGACATTTTGCTACCAACAGATGTATTGCCAATTTCTGATTTTTTAGAGAGTGTTTCAAAGGTTTTTACTTTTTGAATACGTTGTTTTAAATCGTCAGTAGCTGAATATTTTGTAAGAAAGTGCATTGCTGCTACAAGAAAAATGGTGATTATAAGAATAAAATTAAAATTATTAAGTATAATATCTAAAAACATTTTACCTATACCTCAAATTTAATAATCTTTTTTACTGAGATAATAGTTGCAGCTATAAGCCCAAATAACAAAATTAAAAACTTTCTCCCAAGGGTATCATAGAGAAAAAAATCCAGATATCCAGGATTCACTCGCATGATAACGACCCACAGGAAAATAGGTATTGAAGTTAAAACCATAGCACTTCCTTTACTTTCCGCGGAGAAAACTTTTATTTTCATCCTTATTTCTTTCGTTTTATGAAGTGTCGTTACTATATTTTCTAAAACCTCATATAATCCACCACCTGACCTACGCTGAATAACGATAGCGCTTATAAAAAAGAAGAAATCAGGGATATTAACCCTATGGGCTGCAGAGTGCATAACTTTTTCAAATGAAATACCAAATTCGAGTTCATGCAAAATACGTACAAATTCTTCTTTTAAAGGCGCTTTTATTTCGCGTGCCACAACTGAAAAAGCCTTTTCAATTGTACTGCCAGCTTTAATGCTTCTTGCAATTATATCAACGGCATGAGGAAGTTCTTCGATCATTCTAGATTTCTGTCGGGAAATTTTATATTCTATAAATCCGTAAAGTAATACAAATTGTCCTATAAAAGTTCCAATAATTATAAGAAAAATGTTCAACTTTAGAAATAACTCGGCGATAAGTGTGATTAGACACCAGCTTAGTATAAATATAATTATGGCTGTTTTTAATTCTAATTTTAAGCCGCTCTGATAAAACCACAAATTAAATTTCTCGGCTTTTTTTGGATTACGCATAAAATATTGCTTTAATTTTTTCTCGATTAAAGTTTGTTCACTTGGTCCTTTACTAGAAATAGTTTTGCTCGAAGAATATGTCATTCTTCCTTCTAAAATTTTTTCAATCCTTGATTGTAAGTTATTTTTTTTATCAATAGCTTGTGTAATAATATAGATTACCCCCAAAATGGGTGGAAATAAAATTATTATAGATAATATTAACTCCTTTACACTCATGGTGAAATTGTCTTTAAGAAATTTTTTAATGTAGTGCCTGCCCCATGATTTTCAATTTTTTCACATAAAGCTTGTGGAATTTCTTTAAACTGAAAATCTCCTTTAATTTTTCCTTTGTCTTCTGATATGTTGTTGAAAAGAAAAATATCTTCAATTTTAATATTCTCATTTTCGAGACCTTCAACAACACTTATTTGAGTTATTCTTCGGACTCCATCTTTCATCCGGACGACATGGATGATTAAATCAATTGCATCAGCAATATAACTTTTTACCACAAGGTTAGGAAAATCATGCCCAGCCATTAGCAACATATTTTCTATTCGATGAAGGGCTTCCCTTGTGCTATTCGAATGGAGTGTTGACATAGAGCCATTATGACCCGTATTCATGGCTTGCAGCATATCGAATGCTTCTGCACCGCGGCACTCACCGATTACAAGACGATCTGGTCTCATTCGCAAAGCATTCTTTAAAAGGTCTCTAATCGTGATTAAGCCAGCCCCTTCTATATTTGGAGGTCTGCTTTCTAATCTTACCACATGAGGCAATAAAAGCTTCAATTCTGCGGAATCTTCAATTGAAATAACCCGTTCTGAAGGATCAATAAGACTAGATAATGCATTTAATAAAGTTGTTTTTCCAGCTCCAGTACCCCCTGAAATAATAATATTTAGACGAGCTTCTGCAGCTAATTTTAAAAAATCTCGCATCTGAGGTGAAAGACTATTATAATGTACTAGATCATCTAATTTTATATGTTGTTGTTGAAATTTTCTTATTGATATTGATGCTCCTCCTAAAGAAACAGGAGGAATAATAATATTTACTCGGCTACCGTCTGGCAGACGCGCATCAACCATTGGACTTAACTCATCAATCCGCCGCCCAATTTGGCCTGCAATTCTTTGAGCAATTTGTAAAACATGCTTCTCATCTCTAAACTTAATATCTGTTTTGAAGAGTTTTCCAAATCTTTCAACAAACACAAGATCATAAGAATTTATTAGAATATCACTTATTGTTGAATCTTTAAGAAGAACTTCCAATGGTCCTAATCCAACCATATCATCTAAAATATCATTAATAATATCTTGAAGTTCTTTTCGACTGACTTGCGATTGATGTTCTTCAGAATATTCTAGTACAAAACGTTCAATTTCAAGCCTTAATTCTGAATTAGGCATTTTAGCAGCTGCAACTAAATCTATATGCTTGATAATCCGATCAAAAACTTTTTCCTTAAAAACTATAGTATGTTGTGATTGGCTACTTGTTTTAGTTTTATAATGCATATTTTCATGATGAGCATTAGAGCTAGAAACAACTTCAGAGCTTTTTTTGACTAGATTAGAAGACGAATTCTCTTTCTCTTTATTCAATTTTGATTCTTCTTTACGCCCAAATATTGTCATTACGCTCTCTTTTACTCAGTAATAGCTTAAAGAATAAACTTATATACTTAAAAAAAACTTAAAATTTTAATTTTTTAAAGTATCCTAATGCATTTTCAATTTGTCCTGATTTCTTTTCTCTTCCTAAAAGATGGTCAACAATAGAATTAACACCGTCGTAAATGGAGCCTTTCATTCTATTAACAACAGGACTACCATCTCTTAACGCTTCAAGTGGGTTTAAAGAATCAAATGCTATTTCTAAGTTAATTTTATGTTGTAAAGCTTCTTCATACATTTCACGCTTTAATTCTCCAGCTTTATATTGTCCAGTCTTGTTAGCTACAATAAAAATTTCTTGATTGGATATAGCCTTATCTTTGCATACTTCAAGTAATCTAGAAGTTTCTTTTAAACCAATTAAAGAATAATCAGTTACAATGACAATAATATCTGAGTTTTGTAAAAGAGACGGGTTTACAGAAGTTAAAAAATTTCTTGGCAAATCAACGAGCACAAAATGTACATTTGCTAATACTGCTTGCGTTATAGAAGAAACAGCTTCCGAACTAATATTTGGTTGCTCTTGAAGGGAAGTTTGTGA
The DNA here is from genome assembly GCA_001898725.1 of Caedibacter sp. 37-49. Taxonomy (GTDB): domain Bacteria; phylum Pseudomonadota; class Alphaproteobacteria; order Caedimonadales; family Caedimonadaceae; genus Paracaedimonas. The sequence goes on along the minus strand of MKUV01000006.1, from coordinate 8,124 downwards.
GCTTAGAAGCGTTAAATTCTGTCCAACCTGCGTCATTGACCTATTTATTAAAGTTTCATCTATACGTTCAGGCGTTTCGAAAAGTTCTTGCAAACCCATTGATGGCTCAAGATTAAAGAAATGAGGAATGATACCCAATTGAATATCTAAATCAATAATGGAAACTTTCTTACTTTCTTTTTCAGCAAGTTCCCAACCACTGTTTGCAACAAGTGTTGAAACACCAGCACCTCCGTGTGAACCAATAAAGGTAACTAACTTACCTGCCTTATAAAATTTTCCTCCTTGAACTGATTTTTTCTCTTCAACAAGAATATGTTCTAATGTTTTTATAAGGTGGCCCGAAGTGAGTGGTTTGACGAGATAGTCTTTAATTCCTAAATGAATTAAATCTCTGAAAACGCCAACTTCATTACGATTCCCAACTGCAATCACTTCAACTCCTGGTTCACAAGTTTCTGCAAGTCTCGCAATATCTGTCATTGGCAATTTTGATTCGCTAATGTCAATTAATAGAATATCTGGCGATGAGTTACTTTTAAGATATTTTAAACACTCTTCTATACCTCCCTTTTTAACAACAAGAGAAAGATTAAAATGTGTAAATGGCATAGCTTGAATAGCTTCGATTGAATAATCATCTTCTACAAAACACAGGAAAGAATTTAAATTATTGTCTTTAGTCATAATAACCTCTTATTATTCAAGCTAGTTTGCTGAACCATCTTTAAGTTTCTCAATTTTTACTGCTTTAATTTTATCTGTATGATATCTTCCAACACTCATAATGCTATGTTGAGCATCAGGGTTTTCTAATTTTTTGCCCTCAAGCAAGTCTTTGGGATCAGCAACCATTTTTGCTAGATTTGATTTGGTTGTGCAGCCAAAATTTTCTTCCCCTTCAGGTGCGACTCTTCCATCCATTACTTGATCCCATGCAGGACAGTTAACTTCACGATCGTACCATTCAAACTCAATAACAAGCATATCAGATCTCCACTTTATATGCTCTTTAGGCCAATTAAGTTTGTCTATGATTTGAATAGAAGATTTTTGAATACCTAACTTAGTACAAAGCCCAATAATATAATTTATACGCGACTGTGTCTTAAGATCACCTTTTATTCCTATTGTACTTGGACTTACAATGCGAATCCTAACGTCTTGCATTTTTTGCGCTTGCGCAATTTTATCTTTGAAATTAGACACCTCATCTCGCGTAAGTTTAATTCTCGATTTTGAGTTATAATCAATTGCTTGATGAATCGTTTTGATCTTGACTAACGGTTGCTCAGGGCGAACATAATTTATATCGCGCTCAAGATAACATCCTGAAAGTAAAGTCGATGCTGTTATCATTAGTATAGAAAATTTCTTCATCTTTTTTATCCTTTATTCAACATTAAAACCAGCCACGCCAAAGAGGCGGTACTCTGGAGTTTCTTGAACTTCAGATGGCGTTACATTTTCGCGATTAAGCCTTTTTCTAAAAAGTGTTTCTAGATTTGAAGCATGTTTTATACCTTCAGTTGGTATCCTTAGTTCTTTAGGATTTGAGTTAGGCTCAACAATATAAGGTGTGACAATAATCACAAGTTCACTTTGTTCGCGTTGAAAATCTGACGATCTAAAAAGAGCTCCTAACACAGGAATGTCTCCAAAACCAGGAAGCTGAGAGAAAGAATTAGCTGTATTTGCAGAAATAAGACCAGCAATCGCTAAACTTTGTCCACTCCCAAGCTCAACTGAAGTTTCAGCACGTCTTGTTTTAAGAGCTGGAACACGAATAGGTGTTCCTGCAACACCCACTGGAATGGCAAGAGCGTTGCTATCATCCAATTCACTCACTTCAGGGCGAACTCGCAAATTTATTAAGTTTGAAGAGAGAACAGTTGGTGTAAAAGCAAGACTTATACCAAATTGTTTAAATTCAATTGTAATATTCGTGTCTTGTGGAACTGGGAAAGGAAACTCACCTCCAGCCAAAAAGCTTGCTGTCTCACCGGAAACTGCAATCAAATTTGGTTCAGCAAGAATTGTTCCTAAGCCTTCCTGATCTAAAGCATCAATCAATGCACTAAAATTACTGACACCATCATTAAAAGCTGCACCAACGCTATTTAATTTTGGGATTCCATCATTGCGTTGAAAAACACCTTCTACAATAGGATTACGTCCGGTCATTAAGCCATAAGTGAAATGAGCCGGTGAATTAACGACGGATGACCAATTAATATTCAATTTATTTAAGGTAGATCTTCTAACTTCAGCAATTTTTACTTTTAATAAAATTTGCGTCTTAGTGCCAATCTGAAGATTATTGATAACGTTATCTTTTGAACCAATATGCTTTGCTGCTATGTCGATAATTTTTTTAGCAATCACAGGGGTAGATACTTTTCCATTCATGACAACCCCGCCCGGTGTTGAAATCGTTTGGATATCTTCATGAGGATAAAGTGCTTTTAGAGTTTGATTAAGTTGCGTCAAATTATGCGTTACTTTCAAATGAAGCTGCAAGATAAGTTTACCTTCTTTATTTGTCGCAAATACCGTTGTCACACCTGGTTTATTGCCAAAAACATAAGCAACTTTAGGGTTATTAAGTTGAACGTCAGCAATTTCCGGATTAGCCACAAAAACTTCCGCAACCGAATCTTCAAGTTGGACTGTTTCAGCAACACTTTGTTCAATTGTCATCTCTCTCATAGACTGTGGAGATATATTTTTTATTGCTTGCTTATCTTGAAGCGCAAGCCCATCACTCACGAAAAATATTAATCCCAAAACATTAATGACGAGTTTCATTTTTGTACTTATTAATAAGCATATTTTTGAATTTTTCATGCTGTTCATCTTTCTTACTCCTTGAAAGTGACTTGTGATTTATCTTTTCCACGAATCATCGTCACAGTTTTTATTTTATCGTTTTCTGATGGTTGCTCTACTTTTACAGGAGCAGGATGCGCTTCTGTTCCCCCATTAAAAGCACTTCTCAAGCTAATGACGATGTCTCCATCTCGTATAGAAGCTGCAAGATCTTCTGCTTGCTCAGCTGTTACTTCTAATGTCATCGTCTTTGGTTGTTCTGGATTTTTGTTTTCTAGATTTTGTAATGAACGATCAACAGCCAATATTTTGACACCTTTAATAATTGTCTGACCATAATATCCTTCTCCACTTTCTTTAGCCCTCTTTGGAATGACAACATCAACAATATCTCCTGGTGCCAAGAAACTTGGGGCGTTCGCTATTTTGGTAAAAGGAACGGCAACACCCCTCATTCCCATACTAATAACGGCAGATAAGATGCTTTTTCCTTTAAGCATAACAAGATTGGGAAGCTTAATCGGTTCATTTGCTAAAATGGAAAAACGTACGATTGAGCCGTTCAGAGATTCTATTTCTGAAGTTTTATTTTTCGTAATGTAATGAGGGCTTAAAGCTTTTATAGGCCATTCTTTCCAAATAAGCTTCTCCATCGAAATGACTGTACCTGGTACTAATTCAGTCGGTGTCGCTAAGACCAAAACGACGTCATTTTTGGGTTTTTCAGAAACAGATTTATTTTTTTTGTTTGAGAACCCTTGCCATAGAACAGCCATAAAAATTGCAATAATTAAGGATCCTAAAACGAGTAATATGTTTTTCATTTTCATTTTCTTAAGAACCCCAAATATTCATATATGTTATCATTATACATCCCCCACATATTGCGACCCCATACGGAAGAAAAAGTTTTCCGCTGTTCTGAGAGCGACTGTTTTTAAACGGCAACTCTCCATATCGTTTGTAAAACGCTGACATAAGGCTATTTTCGAAAAATTTAGTTAAAAATAAGTTTAATTTTATACGAATTATATCAATTTTATCTGAACACATGATATAAAGTAGCCCTAACAAGCCTCCGCATGCGCTTGTCACAAGCATGAAGTAAAGAAAATTTGTATCTACAGCCCACAAAGAAGAAACTGTTAAAAATTTTGCATCTCCTGCCCCTAAGATTCTCATTAAATAAAGGACAAAACATATCCCTAACGTTCCTCCCGATAGAAGAAAGGCATGTAAAATTTTCTCAACAGGATAAAAAATAGAACTACCAAACAAAAAGAGTATGGCAATCAAACCACAAAAAATATTTGGAATTTTATAAAAAAGAAAATCAAAAATTGCAGCAAAACAAGCCAATAAGCTAAAAAGGATAAAATATGTTTGCATTCAAGCCACTTACCCCCTTTGTTTAGAATTTTAATTAAAGTTGACTTAAATTATGATTAACCATATTCTGACTTTATTAATATATTGTTAATTCAATAAATTATTTTGAAATTATTTATAAAAAAATTTTGATAACTTATAACAATCAGGTGAAGGCAAAATAAATGAAATACAAAATAGCAAACTTTATCTTATTATTGTGGGTTTCAGCTTTAGTATGTAGTTGTACAAATCAAGAAGAACTTTACGCAGATAGTTCTTCTGCATCTTTATTAAGAATAGCAGAATCCATGTACAAGTCGCGAGACTTTGAGACAGCAAAAAAACTTTATCAACAAATTTTAGAAACAAAACCTCATCATATTGAAGCTTGTCTTGGTCTTGCTACTATTTATAAGCAAGAAGGCAAATCTGCTGAAGCTATCAATCTTTTGGAAGAAACGTTAAAATTTCATCCTCAGAATACTTCTGTTTTAAAGGCATTAGGTAAAAACTATGTTTCAATTAACAATGGAGAGAAATGCGAAAAAATTTATAAACAGCTTTATGCTTTACAACCTGAGGATGCGCTAACGATGAATGGCCTTGGTATTTGTTCGGATCTTAAGAGTCAACATACTCAGGCACAAACTTGGTATAAAAAAGCTCTTGAAAAGGATCCTAATAATATGAGTGTTCAATCTAATTTTGGGCTTTCTCTAGCCCTTGCAGGTAAGATTGAAGAAGGAATTAAGTATTTAACCCAATTGAGTCAACATCCTAAAGCAACGCCAAACGTGAAACATAATCTTGCCGTTGCCTATGCGCTTGCCGGTGACACACAAAAAGCAAATGAGTATTTTAAAGGTGATCTTGACCAAGATGCTATTCAAAAAAATATCAATTTTTTATCCTCTCTTAGAAGTCAAGAAGCAGCTTCATTAAAAATTGAATCTTCTAAACTTGAGCCTCTTGACGTCCCTAAAACATCCGAAAAGATATCTAAAAAGAAGAAAACTGGAAATAAAAAGCGTAAAGAAACGGTTAAAAAATTAGAAGCTCCTTCATCAAACAAATTGGAGAGGTCTTTACGTCCTAAAAAGTCTCCAATAAAAGAACCACCTCATCAGGAAGTTGAAAGGATCACTACTTAACAATGATGATTTTTTTCACAGCCTCTCCAATCTGTGTAAAAAAAGTGTATAATTGTTGAGAACTTTCTGCTTGGAATGCCCATTCAGGTTTGCTTGCGCATTGTTTATAAATATTTTTGGCTTGAGAATCAGAGACTTGAAAAGTCACTGTAAAAATTTGGATACCAGTCGCCTTTATCTTTGTACACAAATCTAATAGACGACTATCAATCTTACCTCTTGTTTGAGATATAGTCGTTGTTCCAAGAAGATTATCTTGAAGTCGACCATAAGCTGTGGGATCTCCTGTTGGCTGATACCCACTTTCATCAAACCATTGGTTTTCACCGTCTGTCATGATCAAAAGGTATTTCGTAACTTTATCATAAGCTTGAGGATTAATACTTCCCCATTTTCCATTCCATTTAGGTGAAATTGTGTTCCATCCCCAAACAAGTCCTAGATTACCAAAGGTTCCTCCTCCATATGTTGGCTTGAAGGTACTGATTTTTGCTTTAAGTGCGTCTCTATTATTGGTTAAAGGCATAATCGAAGGTCCACAACTTCTATTGGGACCAATTTTAACATTCGGAATAGGAGTTACGACATTTACAGAGCCAGCTGGTTTTTCTTCCCAATCATTGTCTCCTTTATTAGAGCCATATTTTCCTAAAGTTGACTCTACAAAGTAAACAGGCCATTTACGTGTTGAACTTGGTGCATCATCTTTATCCATCACGCTTCCAGTATCTATTGCCTTTACGCATCCTTCCCAAGGAACATTTTTTGGAAACTTGGTTAAAGTTGTAGGATCTGAAAGCCATGAAGTATGCTCAGGACCAATATTTACTGTTGCCACGTAAGGAACAATTGAAACAGCCATATTTTCTTTTGTGTTATTAGGCCCATAGATAACATCGATCAAGTTCCTTGCAGCAGAAATCAGTCCACTAATTTTATTATTAGAAGCCATCGATCCTGTTACATCAAGGACTAAAGCTAATTCTAAACCTTCAAAAGACCTTTGTACTTGTGAAAATGCTTTAACATGTAAAGAAAGAATACTTGCAAACCTGCCAAGTATAGTTGGCATTAATCCAGAAACAGAAACACTGACATATTTTTGATCAGATGAAACAACAATTTGAGGGGTTACAAAAACATCTTGCGTTCCATTTTTAAAGTTTGCGTAAAATATTTTCTGTCCATTCGCTTGCGCATCATTAATATTATAACGTGCCGCTGCAAGGGCTGCCGCATCTGCCGCATAAGCTAATTGCGTATTGATGTAGGAAACACGAGAAACCTCAATAGCAATTGCCGCAAAAATAATAAAAGGAACAAGAAGAACAGCAAATAAAACATAAACTGCGCCTTCTTCTTGTTTCCCTCGAGAATAAAGATAATTAAATAAATTTCTTAATCTTTTACTTTTCACAAGTATCACCGCTTATTAAGTACTATTCTAAATATTATACTAAAACTATATTAATAGTCCGTTAAGCTATTAGCCCTGATGCATAAGTATTTTGTATGAATGTAAGAAAGTTATGAAACTTAAATTGCAGTTGCATCAATTATTCAGCTTTTAAAGAAGTCATACTTCCAACTCTTGGGACAAAGGTGGATACGTGGTATAGTCGTTTATTTGAATAAAATCCTTTAAAAACAATTGGTTGATAATTATAGAAAACTTCTGTAATAACAACTGCTTGATCATTTAGAATTGTAAGGCTATTGGGCATATTCGCTGGACGAGCTCCAACCGTCCCTAGTCGACTGGCAGCACCATTTATATTCACTTGCCATGAAATAACCATTTTACTGGGGTCCGTTGTTAAACCGTCGTTTCTTACTTGAGAGACGACAATGCTTCCTGCACTATTAAATTCAAATGGCTTTAAAAAGGTACGTGCTGTATTTAAAAGGCTTGTTATTTCACTTCTTTTAATATCGTCTCTTGTAATAGCATCACCCAAAACACCTACTGTCCGTGTTAGCTTATTATTCAACAATGCAAACATCATAAGCTCAAACACCCCTGCACAGAGAACAATAATTAATGGTAAGACAACAGCGAATTCTATTAAGACGCTTCCCCGATTTTTTCGAAAAAAATTACTTAACTGTCGCACTGTATCCTCACTTATTTTAAAAATCTTCATTTACAACTGGCGTTTGCGCTTTTAACACAATTTCTTTTGAAGAACCAAAAATGGGGAAAATTGTATCCCATGTATATTGTACTTGGTATTTTACGGCTTGGCTTCCTAAGCCAGAATTTCCGACTGAAGTCGCATTCGCATCTAAAATCTGAAGCGAAGGATATGAACTAATAGTAATAGTAAGCTTACTTGGATCAATAAGGCCGCCGCTATAATCTTGAGCAATTTGTTGAATACGTCTGCGAATTTCGCTCTCGCGCGCGCCAGAACCTTGTCCTGTAATGCCATAACGAGCTCCTTCTCGAATGGCTGTTTCTAAGGCATTATCAATTGTAGCAACAATGCTTAGTTGAATAACTGCAAAAATACAAAAAATAAATAAGGGGGCTATAATTGAAAATTCAACGATTGCAGAACCTTCTTCATGATGCGACAAAGATGAAATCTTCTGAATTAATTTTTTTAGTGGCCATCCCATTGTGAGAAACCTTACGTAACGTATAGATATCATATTTATTGTAAGTTAATTATGTTAATGATTAGTTAAGTTTAATTAATGCTTATATTAGGATCTGTCGACATTTAAGCATAAAGGAGATATAGTAAGCCCATCAAGGGGGATAGACTAT
>MKUV01000005.1 GCA_001898725.1 Caedibacter sp. 37-49 | reverse complement strand
TTGGATGTATATTTTGAAGGAAGGCTCAAGTTGAAGCTTACAAATTAGACGATGACACAGTTAGTCGAACATTCCCTTCAGAAATAATTTAAGAAAGCTAGACGCTAGAAATTCGACAAGTTTCTATGGATAATTTCGAGTAATAAGTTTTAAGAATGAGCTTAGAATAATGAAAGGTGAGTTATTACGTAGATCATTGGGTTCTTTTGCAAAATTTTATTTAGTAATATAACGATAGAAAGTTGGTCTTGTAAGATTGAGTCTTTGGCATATTTCTTGAACTGATATATTTTTCTCTTGATGGAGCTTCTTTGCTGCCAAGACTTTAGGAGAGTAGGGATCTATAGGTTTCCTTCCCCCTTTCGCCCTCTTGCCCTTGCTGCTTCAAGCCCAGCTTTAGTCCTTTCTTGAATCAAGCGTCTTTCAAATTGAGCAAGAGATGAGAAGATATTGAACATCAATTCTCCTGAAGCAGAAGTGGTGTCAATATGACCATCACAAATCGAATTAAACCCAATCTTTCTCTCTAAGAGCTGAGTGACAAGATCAACAAGATGAGGTAGGGACCTTCCCAAACGATCAAGCCGCCATACAAGCAAGGTGTCACCAGTTTGTACCCATGTACAATTGTAAAGCTCCCAAATTTAGTACTAGGGGGTCGTGTAGTTTTCCGTTTTTTTTATGAATAAACTATATTCATTAGGCGTCATATTTTTTAATGACTGATGAGGTCTTTCTGTGTTGTATTGATTTATCAATTGTTCAGTAATCTCCCGTACTTCATTGAGGTTTTTAAAGATATAAAAGTCCAACACTTCTTCTCGATAAGTACGATTAAACCGCTCGATGTAAGAATTTTGAGTGGGCTTTCCTGGCTGAATAAATTCTAAAGTAACCCCATGCTTTTCAGCCCAATCAGCCAAAGCTAATGAGACCATTTCAGGGCCATTGTCTAGACGTAGTTTTAATGGATATCCTCGTACCATGCCGATATTATCAAGGGTTTGAATAACTCTCCTTGCAGGTAAGCTTAAGTCAATTTCTATGCCAAGAGCTTCTCGGTTAAAATCATCAATGACATTAAATGTCCTGAAACGACGCCCACATATTAAAGCATCACTCATAAAATCAGCAGACCAAGTTTGATTAGGGAAAAAGGACACAGTTAAAGAGTGTGGTTCCCTGGAAGAAATTCTCCTTTTTCCTTTCCTACGGATATTAAGACCCAACATACAATACACTCGATAAACCCTCTTATGATTCCATCCATGGCCCCTTTGCCGAATCTTTATAAATAATTTCTTAAAACCATAACGAGGATACCTCTCGGTTAGTTCTAATAATGTGCTTATAACATCCTCATCTTTTTAATCTGTCGGCTGATAACGATAAACTGAACGACTCAACTTAAGAGCATAGCAACTCCGTCGATGACTCAGTCCATGGGTTGATACCAAATAATCAACCATCTCTCTCTTCTCAGCCGGCTTTAAAGCTTTTTTTCAATCAAATCCTTCAAAGCTCTTGCCTCAAGTGAAAGATTAGCAAACATTCGTTTCAAGCGATTGTTTTCTTCTTCCAAGAATTTGAGACGCTTCATATCCAAAGCTTCCATCCCTCCATATTTTGAGCGCCATTTAAAATACGTCGATTCTGCAATCCCATGTTCCCGACAAACATCTTTTACTAATCGACCAGACTCAACAGATCTCAAAATCCCTATAATCTGATACTCACTAAAGCGTTCCTTCTTCATTCCGTTCCTCCTTTTCTTTAATCCTATCTCATCGGAGAAACTACACAATTTAATGGACCTATTTTAGGGGAGAATTACAAGTCATCAGGCTCCCTCCAAGCTTATCCCAAAGTTGGTACCTAACCTGGTTTCGACATCAACTTGACCTTTCGACACATGAACGGCAGTTCATTTATATTCGTCTCTCTCATTCCCACGTGATAGATTTTTTTCCCATCTTTTCTGTAACGCTCACGACCATAGCTTTTGACCATAGCCGCTTACAGCCGTTTGCAACCTGCTCCTGAAAGATGATTGCGGAGGGCCTACCTCCATCTCAAACACTGCTTATCTGCAGCACACGATATCCTTTATCTCCAATGAGTTTGGCTGTTATTCCTTTGATCATGTTTATTGGATTGCAGTCAATAACAGTATAATTGAAGATGTTTGGAATCGTATTAAGTCGCAGTATGGGCAAGAGCAAGACTATGGTTATAAGTTTGATTCATTTAAATGGTATGCTCCGGGTAGATCTGATTTAGGGCTTGATGATACAGGTGGAAACTATCTTTATTTCAATTGCGCTTCAATGGTCATGCTCGCATTATGCACAGGTGGGCTAGAGGAAAAGCATATAAGTTCTCTTATTTCTGAAAAACAAATGTGGGCTGAGGGCGCAAAATTACTTGGAACACTACTACATAATTCAGGTCAGACACATCAATCCAAAGAACTTAGTACTATTTTAGAGGCCAACCATAAGCTTGCAGCAAGCTTCCTACCAAGGGATATTAAGTCTCTTTTAGATAAGAAAATTCTTACTGATCTTGAAAATGATCTTCCAGGTAAAATCAAAAAATTTTATCAAGACTGTGACCAAGCATTAGCTTATACAAAAATGGCTGAATTTTTAGCTGAGAAAAAATCTCAAGAATATAAAGTTAGAGCAGATAGTTATTTTAGAGAATTTATTAAAGGCGCAGGATAATTTACATTGGTGTAGGTTTATCTGCAGGGTTTTACCTTATTAATCAATTATTTAATGGTAGGTAATATGCTCTAATGTAGGCCTTAATCTAAGGGGCTTCAATAAATTATTAAGCCCCTTTTACTGCTTTTAAAAATGATTAATTCTTTTATCTTCCTTGATTCAAATAGTCATAAAGGGTTGTTCTCTTAATATTAAACATTTGACAAATAGAAGCCTTGCTTGCTTCTTGCTTAAGAGCTTCTTTAATAGCCTCTATCTTCTCTTGGCTAATGGCTCGAAGTCTTACTCCTTTTTTTTCCCTTCTTAAAACAACCTCTAGCCCTGCTTTCACCCTCTCCGTAATAAATGCTCTCTCATATTGAGCAAGAACCCCAAAAAGACCAAAGAGCAGATTTTCATAAACAAGAGATTAGTCAAAGTCTTAGGTCTCCTGTGGAAGAACCCCCAAAAGTGTTCGTTTTGAATTAGACTACTTTCCAGAAGTATTGTTTTAAGTGTTTTTCAAGTGCATTGACCATTGCCTCTATAGGCGCCGTCATATATGGATCGGTCCGCATTATTGCAAGAGCTAAAATAAGATCTTTGGCTTTATAAGGTTAGATTACAGTCACATATTCGTATATGGTTCCGTCCTTCTTGTGAAGGAGATTACTCATCATCCAACAGATAGGTAAATTGCTCTCGTATATACGGCATCTATTTGAGTAAGATTATTATCTACTCGTGCCCTCATGAAGTTCCGCACATTATCTCCTCTTCGGCCTACCGGCCAATAATGGCCTTCGAATATATCAGGTTTTTCCAGTGTCGGTTTTACCTGTCTTGTCATGACTATGAATGTCCTTCGCAACTTTTAGGTAACTCAAAAATAATTAAGTCATTCTTTGGTAGCTTTCACCCCTAGCCAACAAAGCCAAACTGTACGAGCTTGCTTATTGGCTAGCGCCACACATGCAATATTTTCTCCTCGTCTTGCTCTTACTTCAACAGCCCATCTATTCCTAACATCTTCTTTTTTATGAGCAACACGCAACGCTGAACGAGCACCGTGAACAAACAGTGTCCTTAAATAAGTGTCCTCATGCTTACTGATCCCTAAAAGGCGCTGCTGATTGCCGCTACTATGCTGCCTCGGGACAAGCCCTAAGAAAGCAGCAAAGTGACGGCCATTTTTAAAGACTTTGAGATCACCAACAGTCGAAACAATAGCTGTTGCTGTGAGTAACCCTATGCCTTCAATTTGGGCTAGGCGCTGACAGGTTTCATTATCTAATTAGAAGTAATAAGTGCAGTGCCATCCACTCCAAACAGATATTTTAAAATCTCTTTTCTATAATAGGCTGCTACTGATAGTGAAGAGATTGTAAATGTTGTAACCACTTTATCTCTTCTGCTTGACTTTGAAGAATCCCAATCCCATATCGAAAAAGCTACACGCCTTATAGAATTAATAATATGTCCTGATGCTGGCAAACCATATTCTATGATGCCTATCGCTATACTTGTTCCGATAAAAGCACCAACATAACCCCCAACTTTAGACCATGAATCCTTATAATCCAAAAATAATTTAATTCTAGAGACTTTTGAAGTTGAAGCGCGGCTATAATTTTCTTGTTGCTTCCCTAATTCATTAAGAATACGTAATACTTTACCAGATCCTATCCATGTTCCTAATGAACTACATGCAGCATAAAACGTGGTTCTCGTTATACCACTTCCTATACTCTTTATTATATCTATACCTTCAGATTTCTTACCTTTTTCGGAACTATCAACATCAATATTAGTTTCTAGTTCTTCTGATGCAGGTTTAGATTGTTGTAATTTATTTTCTATTTCTTCTTGTAAAGAAGACGCATAAGTAGCAGAAGAGCATAAAAATATTTGTATAATTAGTATATGACTAATGCTTCTCATAATCAACCTCTACACCATTGAGCAAATGCATATGTTCCTAGACCACCTCCAGCAAGAACGGCAAGAATACTACCTGCTATAATAGCTTTTTCTCCCTTAGTTGTAGGCTTATTATTATTCCATTTTTTAAAACTTGGTATAATGTTGTCCTCAAATAGAGCACCTAATACTCCTCCGACAAAACCACCAAGTAAAGCGCCTATTTTTCCGCCATGCTTTTGTATAAAGCTTGCTTGCTGATCTAATTCATGTCCTTTATATGCATCATAAAGTATACTTCCTATTGCTCCATAATCCGGCTTTACTGCTTTGTCATCCTCATTTTGCGCTATTGCAAATACTAAATAAGGAACTACATAAGAACCAATTCCTGCACCTGCAGAAGCAAATATGGCTCTACATTTATACTTGTCCTCCTCTTCACTACTTGCTATAGAGTTGGTAGATAAAAATGAAGTTCCTACAATTAAAAGTAATATAAAAAAGTGATAATATTTATTCATTATTCCCTCATTGTCGTAGTTAAGGTTTAGACTTAGACAACCTTATTATAAAGCAGATAATAAATATTGACGCAATCATTTTTCTAATCATACATTTCTTTAATTTAACCCCGATTGAGTTTAAGTTGTTATTTTTGTGTACTTCAATTCACGATAGGGAGCTCTGTTGCAAATTTTAGGTGATTCATTCAAGATTTGAGAAAAGTAGGGAATTATGGCTTTGTGGCTTAAATCAATTAGGTGGGTAAAATTATTCTTAAGATGTATTTTTCAAGCTGCTTTGACTGACTTTGGCATCCCTGCTTGTGTCATTTTGTTAAGGAGGCAACATATTAAATGGGCTTCTCCTTGTTGATTATTCCAGTTTCTTGAATGAAGCTTCCTTCCAAAGATGGTCTTTAATCTGTAAAAAGTATTCTCAACTTTATTCCTGCGACCATAGTCATTCTTATGATACCAAGCCCAATACCCTTTCTTCTTAATATAAGAAATGGTTTGATCTCATGGGCTTCTGATCTTTGGTAGATCTTATGACTATCATAACCGCCATCTGTTAAAAGTTCATTAATATGCTGAATCCCTGCTTGGTGTAATAAGGAATTAACACAAGTTCTGTCATCCGTTAAATGATCAGTGAGTTCTTTTGCAATAATTTCACCCTTATCATTAATGCCAATATGAAGTTTTCTCCATACTTTCCGTTGATATTGTTTTCCGTATTTAGTCGCTAACCATTCTCTTTCGCCTAAGACTTTAAGTCCTGAAGAATCAATAATCACATGATTTGGTTCTTTTAAAGAGGGAAGAGATAAACGAGCTAAAGGCTCAGCTGCTCTTTTTGATAACCGACTAAACTCAGGAACAGGTAAAACCTTTCCAATCAATTTTAGTAAAGATTCAACGAAACCTGTGAGCTGTCTTGAGGTCAATTTGAAAATATGTCTTTATGTCTTAAGGCGAGTATCAGCGTAATACAAGTATTGGAATAAGTAAAAGGACGCCCTCGTTGAGGATGACTATCAGATGTTGCAAACCATTCCTTCTCAAAGTCTTCGCTAAACCAAAAAGTTAAGGAGCCCCGTGTTCTGAGACCGTTGTTGTATTCCCGCCAGTTCGTAACTTTGTACTTCTTCTTGCTTGTAGAATGCTTAATCATCACTCCCTCAATAATGATTTAAACTCTATTTAACTATGAAACTTATTCCTTAATTGGGCAACAACGCCATATAAGATTATTAATTTTTGTTATTATATTAAAAATTTGACAAATAATCATCAAATTTGGTAAAAAATGTTATATTAAGTATTTAAGTTGTTTAAAGAAATAAGGGATTACTGGGATGCGCGCTCTACCAATTATAAATAAAGTATTTAATTTATTTAGTATAATAAGTCTTATCATTGGGATGGGCAGTTCTATACCTTCTTATTCATCATCCTCTTCTTGGGAAGATGACTTATCAGAGAGTAGTAAGTCAGAGAAAATAACAGGAAATAAACGCTTAAGAGATTCAAGCTCTGATTCTGGAGAACCTGATACAAAAAGACGAAATTTTGGAGAGAAAGAAGAACGAGAAAGTACTTCAATTGAAGAGAATTTAAGCATCTATAGTTCTAAAGACTATAACTCAGCTGAAGAAAATTCAGGATCAAAAGAAAGCTTAAAATCACTGAATGTTGATTCAGAAGATGTATTTTACATTTTTAACGTAGGGCAAGGGAATTCTCAGCTAGCTGTTTATTCGGAAGGGCTAAAAGAGCCCTTTGGCGTACTGTACGATTGCGGCTCATCGGCAGGAAATGTGCATCCTAAAATTGCAAAAGCACGTTCTAGCCAAGGATACAATATAATTATAAGTAGGAAAGCGTCTGAAGAAGAAAATAATAATATTGATTTTGGGCAGGAAGATTTAAATACTTCATTACTTCCTACATCTTTAGACAGTTTTAGCAAAAAAAGCGCTCACATGAGTAGTAGAACAAGTAGCGGTAATATTAGCTACGATGCAGCAAGAGAAAATTTAATTGATGTCCCTAAATTTATAAAAGAAACAATTGAAGACCACCATATTAAATTCTTATTTGTCATTTTATCTCATGCTGATAGAGATCATATCAACCTTATACCTTCTGTCATTCCTGAAGGAGTTAAAAGCCTTTTCTTATTAGGTGGTGATTTTTTACAAAAATCAGACAATGATAACGGTAAATTGAAGCAAGATATTCAAGAACTTTTTAAGTTTTTTGCAAAAAGAAACAATAGTGAATTTTCTTTACCATACTTTTGGAATTTTTCTAAGTACAATGGTATTAGAACAGGGATCAAGAATTATATTTTTGAGCAAGACGAGAGCCTATTAGCTTTAAGTAGAGAAAGCTTACATTCCATGGACAGTACACCAAGCCCTCTTTATGGTTCATTGTTTGATTTATTAAATCTCATGGATGAAAAAGAAAAAAAATCAATCACTTCATATTTAGCTCCACTGCTTGAGCAAGAAAATATTAAGCAAAAGCTCGATAATATTTACATTTGGGGCTTTAATAGACTCGCTACAGATATTAATGATCAATCTATCATTGTCTCTCTTAAAATGCCATCTTTGGGTAAAAGCTTTATTTGTACAGGGGATGCGCGCGAAGATATTTTTGTAGATATTTATCGCTTTATAAGCAACCAAGAAAAATATAAAATTGACGAAGAAAATCTTCATCGTGCACGCGCTTCTCTTCATAGTGATAATAAAGAAAATGCTGTTGTATTGCTTCTTCCTCACCATGGTTCACTCGAGAATTTATCTCTTAGAATGTTAGACTTATTTAAGCCAGATGTATTAGCAATTTCAGCAGGAGCTGGAATGTATCCACATCCGTCCAATGAGCTTATCAAGAAATATAAGAGTGAATATAGATTTAATCCTGAAACAAATATTTTCAAAATTACAACAAATATTTGGAAGAATTACGAAACAGTGAACGATTGTTACTATCTAAGCTTTATAGAAAAACAAAGCAAAAGTGATAGTAAAGAAAGCATAGCTGATAAGCAAGCAAGTAATACAAATAGAAAATCAAGCGATAATAATAAGAAAAAAATTGATAATAATGAAAAAGATAAAGAAAAAATAGGTAGTGCAGTTTACAAAAAAATTAAGGAACAGAAAAAAGATATTCCAATATTATGCACAAATACACTAGGTACCATTAAAATTACAAAAGATGATTTTGCGTCTGAATATACTAATCTCGTATTATTTAAAGAAAAATATTATAAAATAGATTTAAGCAAGCATTTAGAAGCAAACGAGAAAGATGTTGATAAGCAATATAAGTATATAAAATATTCAGGATTAGATTTTTATGTACATGTAGAATCAGATATGGATCTTCCTCATCAAATCTTACTTAAAATTGAAAGAAACATTAAAGATGCAAAACCTTCGCAAAATAAAAATGGAGGAAGAACTGTACAATCTAAAAAGAAAGTAGCATATTATTATGAAGGTACTCTGGTAAGAGAAGGAGAAATGTAATGGTCAACCATTTTTTTAGTAAGAAAACTATTTATCTCTCATTAATCACTCTTGCCTTTGCTATGCAAGGTTGGTGTAGCTGTTTAATATTGGGGGATGATGAGATTCAGGATAGGCAATATGCTCGAGTTTATGGGGTATTAAATAATTTCTTCTCAATTAATAAAGAGTCCATTCAGAAATTAAATAAAGAAAAATTCTTTTACGAAGAAAATTATAAAAATCCAACTTTAAAAATGAGGCCACATCTTGCTGCTCTACAAAAGGATAAGAGTTCTTACATTAGTAAAGAGTATGGTACGCGACATGGCCTTAAGATGTTAAAGACTCATCTTCAAAGAGTTAATGATTGTCTCCGCGAAGCTCCGGAAGTGAGTGACTTAAGCACTGATCAAGCAAAGCGCCTTCGTGGTTATGTTGTAGGATTGTGGAAGATAGCTGAAGTCTTAGGGTATGGCTATTATACTCGTGGAAGATAGCAATGCTGAGCATTGTAAATTTTTTTAATTTTAAGGTCGAAAAATTATAACTGAAATTTTAGCCGCTTATTATCTTATAAGAATTTTATGATGCCCATCAATTAAATATCTTAGTGCTTAGTAATGTATGGTACTTTACTAAAAATAGATTTTTCAAGATATTAAGGTTACAAAATGAGTTTAATATCGATTTCATCTAGTTGTAAATTTTCCCATTCTTTATTACTTATATAAATAGGCAGCTTCATTGTCTGCCCAAGTGCAAGACAAGCTCTATCTGCTAAAGATAAATCATAATCCTTTATCTGTTTTTTAAGTTCTGCTGCTAGGAAGGCTTGCTCTTCATCGAAAGGTACAATTGTTGAGATAAACGGCAGGATTGACTCTTGGCATTCTTGCAAAGTCATCTCTGAATTGAGTAAGGACTCAGCTACTTCACAAACACTAATACTTGACATAACGATGCGTCCTAACAGTGGTTCAAGGATATCAGCCCCTGGTTCATTCTTAAGGAGGACAAGAAGACCAGAAGAGTCTAGGATAACATTATGACTCATTATTCATTACCTCTTTTTGGTTAGCAGTTAAACTCTCACCTGAATCTTGATCAGTGACATGGTAACGTTTAATTGTTTGCCTTGCTTTATGAAGAGTATGTTTAAGAGATGTCATGACTAGACTGTTTCCTTGAATATCAAAAATGACTTCTTCCCCTTCCTTAAGGTTTAACTTTTTCCTTAAGAAGGCAGGAATAACAATTTTGCCGCCTTTATATACTCGTGCTCTTGGTATCATATTATAACCTATTTAGAGAATTATCCATATGGATAAATATATAACTTATATCAAAATAGTTATCAACCAACATTTACTTTAATGAGAATTAGATTAAATATTTTTCATAAGGATATTTATGAACAATAATTCTTAATGGTTCTATAACTTAATAGTTATATACCTCACAACAAATAAATCTTTATTGTTAACTCTATAGTTTACAACCCTTTGCAGACGATTATCCTTGACACAAAGCTTTAACTAAACAATATAGCATTGTTACTATCTATTTATTGTTGGATAAGTCCCATGATCGGTAAGCAAGCTAAAGTTCTCTCAGGGCGTGAAATCACTCAAGTGCTTTCTCAGGTAAAATTGTCTCGTTATCCTGAAAGGAATGAAGTCATGGTCCTCCTTTCTCTTAAAGCAGGACTAAGAGCAAAAGAGATCTCTCTTATCACTTGGTCCATGGTTACAGATGCTTCAGGAGAAATAGGGGAGGTGCTTCATCTCCCTCATCAATCAACAAAAGGAAAGTCAGGAAGAATCATTCCTCTCAATAAAGAACTCAAAAGAGCTTTAACAACTTTATATGAGTTAGTCTCTCCTGAACCTCATCATCATGTTATCACCAGTGAGAGAGGAGAAAGAATGCTACCTTGTAATATCTCTCATTGGTTTAAGAATGTCTTTAAAACGCTTCGACTTGAAGGATGTTCAAGCCATTCAGGGAGAAGAACCTTTATCACGAATGCTGCACGTCATATTATTGAAGTAGGAGGATCCCTCAGGGATGTACAGCAGCTAGCAGGGCATACTTCTTTACAAATGACTCAGCGCTATATTGAAGGAAATACCGAAGCTAAACGGAAGGTTGTTGATCTTATTTGAGAGAAATTTTGCATAAGCTTAAATTATTCTTAATATATAATATATTAAAGTTAATATAAAACTTATGGGTAACTTTTATTTTTTTTCTAAAAATGAATTAAGTTGATTTTCTAATATAGTAAGCAAATGTCCAAGATTTTTGTCATTTTCAAACTGAAAAGGTACTTGAGATAATTTTTGGATAATTCTTATTAAAGAAAGCTTATATGATTCATGGTTATTCTGAAACTGTAAAATAATACTATCCTTATTCTGGATACTTTGACTTTTCAATTCATTATATTGACGAAATATTTCATTTTCTTGTTCATAATTTTCATTTTCAATTGTTATCAGTTTTTCATTTTCATTAAGTTCTATTACTAATGCTGTGCCAACGTTAGATAATAAATTTATAACTCTATCTCTCTCATCTACCATATTAGCTAATCTGTTAAAGTTAGCTCCTGTACTCAAATCCACGCTTACTTCCATACCTTGTTCTTGTAACCTCTGAATTTGAGAATCTTCATTCCGTCCTAATACACGTTGGAATAAAGTTTTTTTTTCATATTGGCTACCTTTTACATCTCTCGCCTTCAAATGGAGTTTTATATCGTTCTGGATGCTTAGAGGAGTTTTTCTAGGAACACCTTTATAATAAGATTTAATGATATTAGAGTGTTTTAATGACGAAAAGTGCGGATGGAAGAAATCTTGAAGTTGATAAGATTTTAACCAATTAAGAATACAGTTAAATTTAGGATAACTTATTCTTGTTCCGCTGTTTCCTTCATTGTTACTATAAATACTCTCTCCATAAGCGTGAATTGCAATGACAGGTTGTCCTCTTATATCTTTTAATTCTGTCCAGACTGCGCTACCACTTTGACCAGGATAGGTATCAATATCATACGATATTTCCTCATCAGTATGAGATTTTACTGTATGATCCATGGTCCACATTTGTGTACCTTTGAAATGTGATTGACCTTTATCTCCAGGATAGCCAGTGACATGAATTTTTTGATTTTGAATAATATTATTTGAAATAGAAATGATGCCACTCCAACCAGTTCTGTATCCTATGGATTGATCAAGAATGATCATACCCATGTCATAACTTTTATCTTTATTAAGTACCCACTTATTTAAACTTAGAAGTATAGTACCTTGTGCCTGACCGAAAGGCTTTAATTCTTCATTTTGCGCTGGCACAAAGATAACGTTTGATGCCCATCCTTCGCCAGGTTTATGAGAATATATATTATGGCCTGCAGTTAATACATGGTGAGGTCCAATTAAAACACCAGAGCCAATATATGATTCTCCATTATCAAATGTTAAAATTAAATGCCCATGAATACTATAAGGCCATGTATCGGTATTATTAACTCTTTTGCGACCATCTATGCCGACTCTTACACGTCTTAGTATAACTTCTTCATGATTTAAGGATAATGATTCTGATATTATTTGGCATCTATCATCGTCGGTAACTTGTAAGTGATAATCTTGAAATAGATTGTTATTTGAAAGTAATTTTTGTTCTTCTGGCATATGATAAAGGTGGTGTACGAAATCTTTTTCGCAGCAAATTGTACGGACACTTTCTTTTGAATTACTAATTTCGTATGGGAAAGCTCCTTGATTATAAAATAAATTTGAGTTGTTAGGACGTAAATCCTTTTCTACCGTTTCTAATTTTTCATCATTATCTAGAAAACTTGCAATAAGATTAGTTGTAGAACTAACGTATATTAGAAAAAAAAATGAAAACTTTTTCATATTTTTGTAACGCTTACTGATTTTTTAACTTGTTACTAATTAAATCTTTTATTAGATCTAGATTTGATAAAAGATCATTTTCATTTAATCCTTCTACGCCAAGTAAGCGTAATATATGTGTGACCTTATCAGAAGCATGGCTAAGAGTAATGTTTTTTTGTTCAATTGATTGATCCTTCAAACTAATAATAAAATCTTTGTCTTTAATATTACTCTCATTATGACTTTTGATTACATTAAAAGCTTCTTTTCCACTTTCTAAAGTTTCTTGAAGACTACTTAAATGTTTTTGATAAGTTTGTTCTTGATAAAAAAGCTTCTCCGTTAGCTCTTTTCCCAAGCTCTGTAACTCGATTATAGTTTTATCTTTCTCTTGTGCCTCTGCTATAATTTTATTCACATTAGTTTTAAAAAATTTATTCCATACTAAATTTAAAATAGATGTAAGGACGAAGTTGCCTTTAACCTCAGGAGAAAAGTCTGATTCAGAAAGTGAATTATCGAGATAGACATTAGCTTGAAATTGAAGCGGTATATCTTGAGATTCATAAAACTTCTCTTTTATAGCAAGTTTACTAGAGTTTAGTTGTGATGGGGTAGTCTCTACATTAGTGATGGTAATTTCTTCAACAGTTTTCTCTTGGGAGTTAGGATTAAGATCAGATGATTTAACTAAATGATTTAATTGTTCCTCTGTTGTCAATTGAGCAGGAACACTAGGACATAGCTCATCCCATGTTCTGCGTCGTTTATTTTTAATCTTACTATTATTTGTAATTAAAGTATTTGTAATTATAGAATTAGGAGTTGTGTTTGTAGAATTATCATTTTCAAATTTGTCAATACAACTTGATGATAGATTGGTATTACCAAGGCTTTCATTGAAGTCATTAGATATGTTTGAACAATGACCTACATCAACAAGTGAGAGAAAAATAGTATAAATCATAAAATTAGTAGATTTTTTCATCGAGAAAGTCCTTTTAAATATTTAAATATTTAATTCTTAAATGACATCTTTATTAGTTTGATTATTGTTGTAAATTAATCTCTTGCAATAAATCGTCTACTAATCCTTCTAAACCCGTTAATAGTTGTGTTATGCTGGCATCTTTGGGTGTTCCACTCTTAGGATTTATTTTTTCAATCATTCGAAATAATCTAGCTGCATAATCTTGCTCATTAGTTTTATACATTTGAATAAGCATATCTTTAGTATTTATAGTCTGATCTTTTGCAATAATTGTTTGATTTTTTGTATTTTTTACTTCTTCATGGGTATTTTGTAAGGTAACAATCTCTCTTTCTTGTGATCCAATGATAATACTAGCTGATTTAAGTATATCCGTAATTTTTGAAATTTCTTTATCTCTCTCATCAACCATATCGGCTAATCTATTTAAATTAGCCCCTGTACTTAAATTCACACTTACTTCCATGCCTTTTTCTTGTAGTCTTTGTATTTGATTATCTTCATTTCGTCCTAAAACAAGTTGGTTCCAAGTTCTTCTTTCATACTTAGTACCTTTTTGACGCCCAAAGCCTTTATAAGTTTTATGTGCGTTAACATCTCTTTGAATCTCATTACTGTTTCGTCTTACAATTTTATTTTCATATTGTTTTATTGTAGTAATTGCATTCTTTTTTTGATCATCAGATAAATTCTCAGAAGCAAAGCAATTAAAGGTAAAAAAAATACTATAAGCAAATAATAGATTAAGCGTGCGAAACATAATTTAACTCCCCTAAATTGTATATATCATAATAGTTGCATTTCATTTAGCAAGAAAAATTATACTTTTTGCATTATCAAAACATTCAGCATTGGAAGAACAACTTTATATCGCTATTTCTTAACAGAAGAAATTCAAAAGATCAGACATCAAACTTAAATCTATCTTGCTCTAACTAACTTGACGGTGCCATGTTGAACTCTTTAATAGAATTTAAGTGATGATAGACAAGCTTGAGCCTCTTATGATTGATCCAATAGAAACTGACTCCAAGGAGCTTTTATGAAGACCGAAAGAGGAGCAATAAAATTCTCATGAAGAGAAATTTATCAAATTTTTATTTTAAATCTATTCCTTGAATAAAAAATAGTCCATTTTATGTATATTTTATATGTATATTTTATTTGTTGTTAAGGAAATGTTCATGAATTTATTTGTACTTCTTAGTCTTCTAATTACTATAAACAGTTTCTCATTACACGCTTCAAATACTGTACCAGTTAAAAATGGTACTAAGCGCACAGCAGAGGATGCAGGATTAGAAAACTTTACTCAAGTCATTAAGAAAGTGAGATTAACACCTTTTAATCAGAGTGATCTGCAAGCCTATATTTCTAAAGCCTTTCAAGGGAATAAGGAAGCTCAGCAGAAAATACTTAATTACTTCAATGAAAGAATAAGTAACATAGGAACATTTCTACTTGCTGAATGGGAGAAGAATCTTCTTCAAGAATTAAATGTTGGGGTTTTGGAAACTGTTTACCAAGATGAAAATCCTACTCTTTCAAGTTTATGGGCCTATAAGATTTCACTTTTAAATACTTGGTCTACGCCTGAGAAAGTAAGGAATCAAATTCTTGTTAAAGCTAAAAACGGAGATGCTGATGCTCAACTTAATTTAGCAATTATATATGAGAAAGGACTCGGTGTTGTTAATGATATGGTAGAGGCTACTAAGTGGTATAAGCTTGCAGCAGAGCAGAAGTATGCTCCTGCACTATATTTAATAGGAAATAGATGCTATGATGCTGAAGAGATACTCAACAACTATTCTGACCCGCTTATTACACTGGCTGTTGATCAAGGTGAGAATTATTTAAGACTTGCAGCAGATCAAGGATATGCACCAGCTTTATACGAACTTGGACAAAGGTATGAGGATGGATGGGGTGTTAAAAATAGTAAAGAAGAAGCTCTTAAATGTTATCAAAAAGCTGCTACCCTTGAGCATATTAAGGCAAAAGAGAGGGTGAAAAAACTCAGCATACAGAAAGATCTTATAGCTAAAGTTCAACAAGACTCAACTTCTTTGAATTCAGAACTTGTAATTGATTTTCGTGATTTCATGCGACCTGATAGTAATATTTATCATTTAAGGCACTATAATTTTAATACTGTAAAGAATCTGCTGTTTCCTACTCTTTCTTCTCCATCAGAGCCAAAGGAAATCATTGTTATAGATTTAGAAGAATCACTTTCAGACCATGAAGACAATTCTGCAAATAATAAAACTTCTCAAAAACAAGGAATAAGCCTAAAAGAAACTTTAAGTCCAGCTAAGAATAAAGCATCCTTATCTATCCTTAAAATGCAGGAACTTGAGTCTAAAATTAATCAAGGGGAGACAGGAAATAAGGGTAAGGAAGAATATGAGCTAGCAACCCTTTATGAAAAAGAGAACTCATTCAATAAAACATCAAAAGATCAATATCTTTTAAAAGCAGTATCATTGTATCAACAAGCAACTTCTAAAGGATGTAATGAAGCTCAAATGGCCCTTGAAAGATTAAGTAAAAAAGCGATAGGACTTGGCCAAATTGATGAAGACCTAATGAGATGGTATAAAAAAGCATTAACAGACGGCAAACATGACTATGATCTCTTTATTAAAGGTATCTACACACTTAAGCTTTCAGATATAATTTTTATAGATATTAAAGCCGGCAAGCATGCACCTATTCCAGTATTTTGGGGTGGGCGTTCCAACTCTAATACTATTTGTAAACCTCTCTACTTTAAAAATGCAAAACTGCATAAATATGATGATACCATAATGACAATTGATCCTTCAGGTGATGGAGATGATGAAACAGCTTATTGTGTTGCAAAGAGATGCCAAGATTATTATTACATTACAGCCCTTGGAGGATTAGCAGGAGGCTATCATAAAAAAGATACTAAAGAAAGAATGGGAAATAGCCCAACTGTTATTAATAAACTCATTGAAATTGCAAACCTTCATAAAGTTCACTTTATTTTAATAGAAAAGAACAATGATAATTCTTATGCAAATTTACTAAAACACAAGCTTAAGGAAAGCCCGTCGAGCGAACATATAGAAGTTAAAAAATACCACCAAAATAAGAAAAAAGAAAAGCGCATTATTGATATACTTAAGCCCCTTCTTAATACACGCCGTCTTATTATTGATCGTAATGTCATACAAGAAGATTTCAAATCAATACCTACTAATGACTTACATTATAAATTCTTCTATCAATTAATGCATATCTCTCTAGATGAAGCACAAAATAAGAATAACACTTTAAAGCATGATGACCGTCTTGATGCTGCGGCAATGGCTATAGAGTATCTAACGGTAAAAGCAGCACGAACAAAGAATCCACAATATGCTTCAGAATACCAAATCATAAACTAAGACTTGGTGCTAGAAGCGGAGAAGACATAAAATTTATAAAACTTTGAATCCTAGTTAGATACTATATCTTCTGTGGGCAACATAATATTAACCGTATTCTCAAGTATTGCGGAATTTGAACGTGAACTTATTAGAGAGAGAACATCAATTGGTAGAAAATCTGCAAAGGAAAAAGGTGTTAGATTTGGTAGGCCCCCGAGGATTAGCAAAGAACAAAAAGACATGATTGTTAAGTTAAGAGAAGAGGGAAAGTCAGCTAGTGAAATTGCCAGAATCTTTAAAATTCATCGCGCCAGTATTTATAGAGTTTAATGCTACTTTTTGTTTAAGCGTATATCTTTTTGCAATTCTTTTATTAATTTTTTAGGTCCCATTGTTTTTAATGAACCATTAAGATATTTTGCAAATTGAGTGTCTTCAATCTCACGTTGCTTAACTCTTATTTTACATTGCTGAATTAAAGCATTTTTGATTATAGGATCAGGTAAATGCCTAACATTTTCCAATATAGCTTTTAACATTATTGAATTAATAGCTATTTCAGATTTTGAGAAGCGGAATTCAATTTGATAACCTTCCCCTTCTTTTTTTGTAGGATCAACAGTTAGATCATATGGAATAAATCCACTGTTCATTGCAATCTTGATAGATGATATATTTTCTAAATCTATATAAGCCGTTAAATAATAAAATGGCATCGGTTCTGTATTATTGTCCATGATATCAGAATCGCTAACAACAGGAAATGTACGCTTTATTAAGTGTTCCGCATCGGAATAATAGAAAAGTGACAAACTCTATTATAAGTCATTGATTTTAAATGTAAATATGGCAAGGAAGAATTTTTGGGTTATTTACTAACTCATTGATTAGATCAGATAAATATTTATAAATTTTCAACATAATTCATATTTCCTCTCCAGTCCCATTGTTTCAGCCAATTTTCTACCCAATCGACATTGGATTGTGTGTAAAATTGATAATAGCCGAGCAGATTGACATGCACCCGAGCGGTGGGGGATAAGCCTGCTAAAAATTTCCTTTCATCTTCATCTTTAGAGTTCACATAGATGGTATTCAAGATGTACGCATTATAATAATGGATAATTGCTGCAATCAGTCGCGTGCATTGATGCCAGACCTCCATTTCGATCTCAGTCTTTCCTCTGAGTTCACCATCGTTCAAGAGAGAAATACCACGATACAAGCCATTATACTGCTCGCCTCTGTTGAGAGCATAGAGGATTGCGCGCCTAAATTCTGGATCATGTAGATAGGTAAGGAGAAATTCAGATCTGACCAGATGACTATATTGAACAAAGGCCCTTTTTGTTTTGCTGACATAATCCTTGGAGAAGAATTTTCTAATGATCGAGCTGGGTGCTGCTTCTCCTGTGAGGAGAGAGGCAGAAAATCTTTGTATGTTGTCCCATTCCTCACCTATAAGATTCTCATCAACAAATTTTGTTGGTTTGATAAGCAACCCTTGGTAATCCTTGGGGCTTCTAAATCCCCACAATGTTTCTCTGTGAGGTTTGGGGATTCTTGGTGCAAACGTCATATCCATGAAGTCAAAAAGGGCAAAGTTGATGGCATTCAAACCATGCTTATCCGTCGAAATATGGGTTGGTTTGATCTCTGATGTATTTTGGTGGTGAACCATTTCAAAAGCATAATGTCCTTCATATTCATGACAACCAATCAAGCGGCTTGAAATAGAGAGCCAATTAACGATTTCATTATAAGCAGAGACGCCAGCCCCATCACCAAAATATTTACTTGAATGGCGCGCCATAATATTCCTGAGGCTTGTTTCAAGCTTGAGGCCATCAAGACTTCCATGCAGAAGACCCAGAATGTACCATTCTTTGTAGATAGGAAGCTTTGAGACAGCATTATTAATCTTGTCAATGGCTGGGAGAAGGGTTTCTAGACGAACATAAGAGGACTCAGCAGTGAGTAGGGCCGATTCCTTCAAATCAGACATACGGGCCATTTTTCTGGGACCCACTCGAATAGCATTTGCAAGAATGACAGCGCCGATGAGTAAGGGATCTTGCTCAGTTTTGGTTGATTTGGGAAGAATAGGCTCAAAAGCGCGACAGAATTGTGTTTTATGATCTACAAACTGGATAATGTCAACGATGCTGCGTTGTTGTAAAAGAGCAAAAAAGCTACTGTTTGGATCTGATTGAAGTTCTAGAGGAGTCAGGCGCCACACCCGATTCCCATTCTTATCGTTCTTTATTTTTATGTAAGTGTTCCGCCCATTTTCAATAGCATCATTAACTGTTTTATAAATCGCTGTAAGGCTTGTGTTCTTTGCATCTAACGTCGTCTGGATAGGGGTGAGGAGCTTCGGGTAATCAAGTTGCTTAAGGATAGTCTTTTTCTCACGAAACCACTGTTTATCCTCATAGATCTCATCTTCTATCTTCTTGTGTTTGAGGCTGTATTGTAAAGTCAGTTTATTGGTACCCAGATGATAAACCATTTGCATATAAAGATAGAATTCGAGGCGGTTAAAGATGATCTTACCGTTCTTTATCAAATGGTTACTATATTGTTTCCCAATCCAGGATTGAACAAAGAGCGGGCAGGGACCCTCAGGAATGGATCCTGCAAGCAGATGGCTTTTAACGTAAACAATGTTTTCTTTTAGAGCATCATTGTTCGTGACGACAAAATCAATCCCCAGAAATAGCTTTCTCAGGTTGAGTTTGATAGAATCTTCAAGGCTGTCAACATGTTTCCAAAAGGACAGATCCTTATTGAAACTTTCGTCAACCAAAAGTTGAGCGGCCGTCAATATTTGGTCTTCTGGGATATGTTCATAAAGCGTGTCCTTAGGAATTGTTGGATGATGGTAGGTTTTAATGGTGATCAACATATCACTGGCACGTTCACGGGTTTCTTGGATTATATCCAGTTGTTTTAGAGCTTCAGCTTTGGCGAACTCGGTTGCTTTCTTTTTATATTCGAGCGCTCTCTTTTTAAAGGCTTCTAAAAGGTTATCATTAAGAACCTGATACCGTGTAAAAGCATAACAGAGCAGATATAGTCCAATGGTATAGCGATTGAGCTTTTTTAAGCTTGGGCCATCATAATAATTGATAAGATTGGCATAATAGGCAATTGTGTTTGATCTTGCTACAATAAAACGGACAGAATGAATTGAGATGGGTTAATGTTTATATG
>MKUV01000004.1 GCA_001898725.1 Caedibacter sp. 37-49 | reverse complement strand
CGTTGGGTTACAGACTGGTAATCTTTTAAATCAGAAAAAACTTAGTGTTGAAGTTGGCTTAGATCAGCGTACGATTGCTCGATACTTAGAAATATTAGAGATGACGTACCAAGCATCCCAATTAAGTCCTTGGTTTTCAAATACAAGAAAGAGGCTTATTAAAACACCAAAAATTTATCTTCATGATTCAGGTCAAGCTTGTTATCTAAGCGGGATTCTTAATAGTAATTTCCTTAAAACTAACGCATTTTATGGCGCTATTTTTGAAACATGGGTTTGGTCGGAACTTAGAAAATTGCAAGCATTTGAAAGTGGCATCTATTCCTATTTTTATCGAACCCACGAAGCTAAGGAAGTTGATTTTCTTCTGACACGAGGTGATATATTCTGGGGTATTGAGTGTAAGTCTGCAGCAAGTGTAGAAAAAAGGGATTTTCAAGGTCTTCAAGATTTACAAATTGCTTTGAGTTCAAATCAAGTAAAGGGTATTGTCCTCTATAAAGGAGAGAAGGTGATTCCTTTTTCTCAAACAATGTTAGCCGTTCCCATAAAGTGCCTTATTTAGTAAAAGGAATTATCCCTTTCTGTATACTTATTATTTTCTCCACCAACTTTGTCAGTCAATTTTAAATTTTTCTTATAAATTTAAAATATTTTCTGCAATAAATTGTTCATCCTTCCATGTAAAAATATAGAAGTCGAGAGAAGTTATTCACTTCTCTCGACTTCCTATAGTTGGCGGGGAGGAAAACGCCAAATTTTATTGTAGAATGATGATACCATTCTTTGAGATTTGATTAATGTAAAACTAAAAATCATAATCTCAATTAATCTAAATAATGCACAACAAAATGAATTGTTAGTCAATTTTTTTTATTGTGAAATAACTATAAAATATATTTTTTCTTTCTGATTAATTACTCAACCACTTGTTATTAAACAAAAGAAACTATAAATTTTCTTAAGCTGTCATGGTCTAGTGCTGAACTTTTGGGAAGTATGATATGCAGGGAGTTAGCTTTAAGTGGCGATAAAAATGAGACATTCGTGGGGGTGATCAGTTTAATCTTTTAGCCGTTCCAGTCATTTTTTGCTGATTATTATTGACTAAAGCTCCCTCACCAAACTCACCGTATAGATTTTTAGTGATGACTATGGCAGCCCCCGCCTGCCTGCTACTAAAACTTTATCGTACTTGAGCTGTTATGAGTCAAGTGGAAAAATGATGGACCATAATTGAATCTTTAATACATCTTGCCTATTACTGCGTAAATATTATTGTTCCTGCAGATGACTTGATACAACATGATGTCACAGTTTAGGAAAATATTGTCTGTCTAAAGCTTTATCTACCATAACAAAGCATGCCCAAGTGACTCCTATGCCTACATTTTTCTCACTGTTATTATTTAGCTGGTTGAGTGGCTTGGCCAATTTTTTGTCATTCATTCTGCCTATGTTGGGATTCAACCAATCCCGGACCTTTAATTCATGGCTTAGCCTTGGCGTGTCTCTTTTCAAGCATCTTTGAGCCGCATGCGGTCTCTCGAAAAGATACTTGAAAATCTCCCTTTATGCCAAAGCTTTCTTAATCCATGAAAGGTCGAGATGGTCTCGCCTCAAACATCGGAGAATTAAAATGAAAAATAATCAACCAACACATACCATCTTTCAAGTCATCGAACGAGAGAAAGACATAAGGCTTTGGTCAAGGATTGGAGCTGCTTGGATGCATCAAGATGGCGAAGGCTTTAACCTTGTTTTTGATACCTTTCCTCTTACAGGCAATGTTGTGGTGCGTAAAAAGCCATCCGAGGAGAAAGGGGCATGAGGGCCCCTTCTTTTCATAAAGAAAGTTCCTATAATTACAGAACAATGCATAATCCGGATTTTTTCCAAGATTTTATGTTATATTGTTGGTTACTTCTTTAAAGAGTGGGTAGCTTCAGCAAATCCTACTTTCCCCTTAAGTGCCAAGTAAGTGTGAGAATATTCATCTGTTTCCTTAATTAAAGATCTTAATTCTAACAAAGCACCAAAGAGGGCATGTACTTGATCTTTACACTCAATATCCTTTTGAAGGTCAGCACCAAGTTCAATTGAAAACTCATTCAGTAATCCTGCTTTATACAGGAGTCCTCCGGCCTGTACAAGTGTTCTAGTACGTGCTTTTCGGAGCGCAGAATTAATAAAAACTGCCTCAGATTCTTCCTTTCTTTTTAATCGTTGAATAGCTTGCCTCACACACTTAATTTTCTTGTGATAAACTTTGAGAAGGGCGAAAGGAAGTTGCCTTTTGCAACCACGCTTCTTTCAGTTTAGAAGATTTATTTTCCCATGTATGAGAAACAAGCCCAACGACAAGCTCAGGCGAATATTCTTCACCCAATATTTTATGAAATTTCCTGTAAAGAGTGAGAGCTTCTTTTGTTTCCATTTCAGATTTTTTTTGCTCAAGAAGTTCAATTTTTTTCTTAATCAAGTCCACATTATTCATCTATATTTTTCTCTTAAAATCTTTATTAATATTTTTGTCAAAATGGAGATTATATCTCCCTTTAAAACCCGCTTTTTCCTTTGTAATACTCAATTAAAATCATATATTATAAAAAGTAAATCTGCAAGTCTTGAAGACAAATTTTTTGTGACAAGCGCGCTCATACATTGCAATAAAATTGCAATGCTCGCTTCGTTGCACGCAACTTAGGATGTTGGGGCGGAAGCAAGGGCAAAAAAATAAGGGAAACCCAATTATAAAATGGCAATCTACCATTTAAGAATTAAAATGGTCTCACGCTCAACACGTAATACTGTACGATCTTTGGCCTATCGTACAGGATGCAAAGTCTATGATCATAGAATTGGCCAATTGATGATTACGCGTAAGAAAATGCATGAGGTACAGCATGTGGAATTATTATTGTCTCAAGATGCACCAGAATGGGCTTGTAAATTAAAAACACTTATAGCAGCAGATCGCCAAAAAGGGGTGCAACAGTTATCTGATATTGTTGAAGCGGCTGAGAAGAGAAAAGATGCGCAAGTCTACCGTGAACTTGAGTTTGCTCTTCCTCAAGAATTGAATGATGATCAAAATATTTCCCTTGCTAAAGAATATCTTGAAGATCAATGTTGCAAGCTTGGAATAAGCGCCCTTGCAAGCTTTCATTTTGATGTTGATGAAGAGAAAGGAGAGAGGAAGCCTCACTGCCATGCTTTACTTCTCACAAGAAGGTTAACAAATGAAGGGCTTGCTCTCAAAAAAGAGCGCGCATGGAATCAAAAATCTCAACATGAAACCTGGCGAGAACAATGGGCAGCTTATGTTAACTTTCATCTTAAAATGCATGGGGTTGATCAACAAGTTGATCATCGATCGAATGCTGAAAGAGGCATTGAAATAGAGCCTCAGCCTAAGCGAGGAACAAACATTAAGGATATGGAATTTAGGGTTGGGAATAATCCTAAAGATCTCTTCTCAGCTGCAACTTCTGAAAAGGCCATTGCCTTTCGAGAATCAAAGCTTAGAAATGTTTGCCGTATTATTAGAAAACCAGAGATTGTTCTTGATATTGTGAGCAAGCATCACTCAACTTTTATGTGGGGGGATGTTGAGAAAGTGTTGGGTCGTTATATTGAAGATAAAGACCTTTATAAGCAAGTAGAGCAGAAACTTAAATCATCAAAAGAACTAGTTCTGCTAAGGAATGATTCTATTAAAAATAAGGATGGCTCTATAACAGATCTCTCCATTTACACGACTAGATCAATGGTTGAGGCAGAAATAAACTTGGTGCAATTGGCTGAAAGACTGAGTAAAGCA
This sequence comes from Caedibacter sp. 37-49, assembly GCA_001898725.1. Lineage (GTDB taxonomy): Bacteria > Pseudomonadota > Alphaproteobacteria > Caedimonadales > Caedimonadaceae > Paracaedimonas. The sequence goes on along the minus strand of MKUV01000004.1, from coordinate 17,962 downwards.
AAAAGCCATGAAGTCTATCGTCATAAAGTGAACGCTGTTATCACTCAATATGACCAAAAACTGTCAAAGCATGGAGGATTATCACCTGATCAGAAGAAAGCGCTCCACCACATTACTGCTCCCGATCAGCTTTCATGCATGGTGGGCTATGCTGGTGCGGGTAAGACAACAGCTTTAGAAGCTGCTAAAGAAATCTGGGAAGCAGAAGGCTATAAAGTTTATGGTCTTGCACCCACGGGGCGGGCAGCCCAAAATCTTGCACAATCAGGTATACTCTCGCAAACGCTCCATAAGTTCCTTAAATCTCATAAAGAAGGAAGATCCCAATATAATTCTAAATCTATTCTTGTCCTTGACGAAACAGGTATGGTGGACACATCAAGATTTGATGAGTTCTTGCAAGCAGTTGATGATTTAAAAGTTAAAGCTGTGATTGTTGGGGATGGGGCACAATTGCAGCCTGTTGAGGCAGGTCCTGCTTTTAGGTTAGTGACTGAGATGATTGGTTCTTCATGTCTAGAAAAGGTCATTCGCCAGCATGAGGAGTGGCAGCAAGAAGCAACAAAACTTTTTGGCACTCTTAAAACAAAAGAAGCGCTTCAATCTTATCATCAAAAAGGATTTGCGCGGTTTATTGAAGAAAAAGAGGTTCCAATTTCTGAGCTCATTGAGACAAGAAACCATTCTAAAATTGTTGAAACATACAACCTTTCTCGTCGAATGGTCGGGAACATTTACCACTCCATAATTGCGGATATTAAAGAAGCCAACCCTAAAGAAAAGAATCTCCATTACCATCTTCAGAGCCATGAAGACTATGCCCTTTATCGAGAATGGCGAGATGCTAAAATGGTATGTGCTCAGTATATGAAGCAGAATGTTGAGGAATGCCGATCTTTTATGAAAGAGTTAGGCGTTGATCCTCAATGCTTTGCAGAACAATTTGTTAGTAAGTCCATGAGCCTCAAAGAACAAAAGTTAGAAGCCGCCAACTTAGCCCACCAATGGCAGTTGCCTCAGCTTGATCATCATCAGAAAAGGCATATCTGTGAGTTAAGAGAAGAAACCAAAAAGGCCTTGATTCAAGAATGGTATACATCCTTTAGAGAACAACCAGAGAAGTTTCACCTTATCATGACCTACGGCAAGGCAGGCACGGTCAAACTTAATGAAGAAGCCCGTCACTTCTTAAAGCAAGATGGCATTATATCGAAAGAAGAGTGTCTCCTCACCATCCATAAGGAAGACGAGGATGATTTTGGAGATAAGATTGTTACAAAAGAAGAAAAGTACTTTTCTAAAGGCGATCGTATCCTCTTTATGAAGAACGATAATGGTCTTGGCGTTAAAAATGGAACTCTTGGGACAATTTTAGAGATTGACCACCATAAGATTAAAGCCAAGCTTGATAACAGCAATGAAGTTGTTTCTTTTGCGCCTAAACTTTATTCTTACTTTGATCAAGGGTGGGCAGTTAACATTCATAAATCTCAAGGTGTGACGGTTGATCGAGCCTTCCTTTTAGCAACCCATGAGACCTACCGTAACCTTGCTTATGTGGGTATGACTCGCCACCGAGAGTTTGTAAAGGTCTTTGGCTCCAAGCTTGATTTCTGGCGAGAAGAGACATTCTTCAAGAGGCTTTCTTCATCCCAAGAGAAGCTCTCAAGTTTGGATTATATAACAGACTATGGTAATGTAATTCTTCCAAAGAAAAATTCAAAACTTCAGGAGATCTTAAGTCGCCTTGGCAATGAATTGGAAGCTATCCGCTTTGTGTCTAAACAGACCTGGCAAAGCATTGCAGAGCGGTTTTTAGGCAAGCTTCTTGAACAACAAGAGATTCATGTTCCCCAAGAGAGCATTAGTGAACACATAAGAGCGAAAGAATTATTTGAAAATGATGGGCATAACGGGATTGGTGAAGAGAATACTTGGCAGGAGTCAAAGCCAACCAAAAGCTCTGATGCCCAACAATCAACAAGATTTATTAAAGGTGAAACTCATGGCTTTGGGATTTGTGGATCAACAGAGAGGGGAGATTTTAAAGAAGCGGTCTCTCCTCAAGAGAATAGCCATGAAATTCAAACTTTAACCGGCGCTGATCTTAAGTCAGGTACATCTCTTCAAAAGATTACAGCCCTTATATATAAACAGAAATCTGCTCGTACTTCTGCTGAAAAAGCACAAGCAGAAGCCAATTTAAAGAATTATGCTCAAGAGCTTTATAAGCAAGATCCAACTCTTAAAAGCATTAGGGATAAAGATATGGAAATGACCAAGCAAATTAGAGCTATTCTGTTTGAAGAGAATATAGGCAAGAAAATTGACAGGGAATACAAACGATAAGTATGCAATTTTATAATAAAGGGAGTGTTTTCTTCCTTACATCACTTAAAATTCCTATTTTTTTTCCTTCTCTTCCAAAAAAGTTTCTATAATTTTTTCATCAACAAATTGGCGAGCAATCTCTTGTACATTCCTTAACCCTGGGTCATCATCTTCATCAATAAGTTTATCAATTTTTTTCTTATCTTCATCAGAAAAATGCTTTTCCATATCGAGTATATAAGGACTCTTTGTTTTTTTATAAAGTTTTGGGATAAACTTCTTAGTAATATAATCTTTTTTATATTCCTTGGTAAACCCTTCAAACATAATAGGAACAAGCCTTTTTGCAAGAGGTTTATGGCTAATAGGCTTGTTGCCGGCAAGGATAATTAGCATATCTTTAATTCTTATGTCGCTTTCAAAGTAAGGATTATAATAAGATTTTGTCTCAGGATCAAGAAGTGTTAATAAAAACGGTAAAATGTCATTCTTGCCTTCTCCGTTTAGAACTTCATCAACTTCATCAATCAAAAAAACCATGTTGCTATAGGTTTTTTCTTGTTCATTTTCACTTAAAATAGCCTCAGCTATTTTACCTGGGTGAGGTTGGTGAACACCACCCTGTCCTATTAAATCTGACATGCTATAATTTGCTAAGGCTACTGATCCAAAAGGCAAACCAAGACAATAAGCAATTGTACGTGCACAACTTGTTTTACCAGTCCCTGATGGACCCTGAAAATAAGCCATAACCCTGCCATTTTGTTGTATAATATGCCTTATACAAAGGCCTTTGATTTTTTCTCTAATACTAGAAGAAAAAATCGAAAACTCCTGAACAAATGTTCCTTGAAAGGAATCAATAGAAATATCTTTTTTCTTGAAAGGAAGATTAATAGCTGCATTTAGCCATTTTAAGTAATCATGAAGAAAAGCAGGATTTTTGCGGACAGAAAGAAGTTTGCTTTCAAAAACTTTACTAAGACTTCTGTTCCAGAATGGTTTTGATCGAACATATTCTATTTCATAGTTTTGTACGGCTCCTTCAGAGGAAACAACTTTTCGAGCGATTATTTCAAGAGCTTTAAAACCAAAGAAAAAGAATCCGTGCATAGTCAAAGGGATTATTACTGAAGCATCTATTTTGTGCGGGTCTGATAAATATCTATTTATCCCAGAAATAAGTATGAAAGGAGCCAATGCACAAATAATAGTCGCAGTTCCATACTTTATCAAACGTTGGTTAACAAGTTTTATTTTTTTATTTTTATATTCTTCTTCTAATCTATCCTGTACTTTTGTAAATCCTCTTAAAAATTCTTGTTGTTCATTAGAAGATAAATCTTGAAATATTTTAAGATTTTTTTGTATCTCTTTATCCAGATCTTTAATAACAGCACTTTGCTCATACACTTTGAGTATATTAGGATCATCATAAATTTCATCTACACCATTAGTAGACAAAGCATCATGATTTGATAAAAAGAGTTTTACAATAAAGGAAAATCTCAACATATTTAGTAGATACCTATGAGAAAACATATAAATCTCCAAAAAGGGGCTTTTACTATTTCTTACTCCAGTATATATTACTTTAAGGAAAAGCTCAAAATGGGATTTTATGTTTAATTTAGGTATGGCTAGTTGGATACTCTCCAGGTACCTTGAGATATAAAGTGAGATTTATAGAGTCATTAAAAAGGATGTCATGTCTGCCTTACATTCTTGGATCATATGGTTTTTTACAGCCTTATTTTTTGCATATCAATTTATCGTACGTGTTTTTTCAGGACTTTGTGTTTCAGAAATTATGTACAAATTTCACATTGATGCAACTGAGTTTGGCCTTCTCTCTTCAATGTATTACTATGGATATGCGGGAATGCAAATTCCTATGGCAGTTTTACTCGATCGATTTGGTCCAAAGTTCATTGTTTCTCTGTGCTGTTTTATTTGTTCATTGGCAATATTTTTATTTTATTGGGCAGAAAATTGGTATCTAATTCTCTTGGCACGTTTGTTAATTGGAGCTAGCTCAGCTGCTGGATTTCTAGGAACTTTTAAGGTTATTTCCTTATGGTTTCCCTTTTCCACTTACGCCAAAATGTTTGGCCTTACGAATACAGTTGGCTTATTAGGAGCGGTATATGGAGGAAAGCCTGTTAGTCAGCTTATTACTCTCTATGGATGGGAAAATGTGCTGCTAATAATTGGAGGAGCTGGTTTAATAATTTCTGTTCTCATTTTAATTGTTACCAAACCCTATAATCCCCTTTCTTTCCAAGAAAACCATTCCTTTGTTAAAAGCTTCCGTTCTCTTTTTTCTATACCTATTCTTTTTTTGATGGCACTAGGAAACCTTTTAATGGTAGGGCCTTTAGAGGGATTTGCAGATGTATGGGGTGTGCCATATTTAATGGAAGTCTGTTCATTTGAAAAAGCAGATGCCTCTTTCATAACGTCATCTATTTTTACGGGAATGATAGTAGGAGGACCCATCTTAGCTTACTTATCTGAGAAATTTAAAATCTCCTACCAAATTACAGGTTTTTGCGGTATTTTAATGGCAGCCCTTTTTTCTATTATGTTCATTTTCCATGATAACCTTAGCTATATGGCTCTTGCTACCATAATGTTCCTCATAGGGATTCTATGTTGCTATCAAGTGTTGATTTTTTCTATAGGAGCTTCTATTGTATCTCCTGAAATAAGGAATATTGCAATAGCATTTCTTAACTCTATTAATATGCTAGGGGGAGTTTTTTTTCATACAGCTATTGGTTCTCTTATGGATATCTTTTGGACTGGTAAAGTGCTAAAAGATCAGCGGGTTTATGAAGCTACTTCTTATGAATGTGCCGTTTGGATCATTCCTATAGCAGCATTTATGGGAGGAATTTTATTCTTGCTTTTTAAACCTCCTTTGCTAAACCCTCCTTCACAAAACATTTCTCTACTACATAATGCATAAAAGCACATTTTTTTATTGCTGTAGGATATAGGGATTTTAATCCTACCCTTTGTAATTATTTAGGAGAAATTTTTTATTTCTTGTTGGAGAGAAAGAAGAGTTTCCTTAACCTCTTGATCCAAAGGACTAATTTTAAGTATAAATTCTACTTTTTTATAAAGTTTTTGCTTTTTCTTATCAATACTTTTTCGTTTCATTGTTCTTTTCTTTAGCATATCTTGATATTCAACTTTTAATTTGGCAAATTCTTCTTCTAAAAAGTGAACGAATTTGTTTTGAGATTCCTTAGAAGATCCATTCATTTGGCCCATATTTTTTATTTCTCCTTTTATCTAATTTTTATATGTATTTCTTATTTTGACTATTTTCACCTTTAAATGTTTCATTTTGTCTATTTTAAAGAGTTATTATTTATTAGGGAAGAAAAGAATCTCTTCATTAATTTGGCTAATAGAGGTATATCCACATAAAGCCATAGCTAAATCCAACTCTGATTTTAAGATAGTTAAAACTCTTTTTACGCCTTCCTCACCACCTGCTGCTAATCCCCAGAGGATTGGACGACCTACCATAACTGCTTTTGCTCCAAGAGCAAGAGCTTTCAGAATATCAATTCCTTTTCTGATTCCTCCATCAAGGATAATCTCTAGTTTTCCTTCTACTGAATCTCGAATAAATTTTAATGTATCAATAGAAGAAAGAGAGGTATCAAGCTGCCTTCCTCCATGATTTGAGATAATGATGGCATCTATATTATGTTCAATAGCAATTTTAATATCTTTAGGATTCATAACTCCTTTCAGTATGATTGGAAGTGATGTTACTGAGCGTAACCAAGTTATATCATTCCAACTAATAGAAGGGTCAAGCAATGAAGCTAGGTAGCTAGGTAGCTTTGCAGTAGAAATACCTTTTAAGTCTAAGCCCGCATCTTGTAAGTTCTTTACCTCAAGTCCTGAAGGCAAAGTTAAAGGGTTATAAAGTTCTTTAACTCTTTTCCCATAAAGGGGAGCATCCACCGTTAAAACAATTCCTTTATAGCCAGCTTTCTCTGCAAGTTGAACTAGATTTTTTGTAATTTCTCGATCTTTATATATGTAAAGCTGGAACCAGGATGAAACGTTGGAATTTACTCTAATTTCTCGAAATGAGAATGTTGAAAGGGTGCTTAAAACTATCATTATATTATGCTCATGTGCAGCTTTGGCCATAGCCATCTCTCCTTCTGGATGAGCTAGTTGCTGAAAAGCCATAGGTGCAATAAGTAAAGGAAAATTTATATTTTGATCAAGCACCGTTGTTGACAAGGAACGTTTTTCAACATTTTTTAAAACCCTCGGTACAAGCTTTAGACGATCAAAAGCAGAAACATTCTCCTCTAAAGTTATTTCGTCGCCCGCGCCCCCTGAGAAGAAAGTAGCGATATTCATGGGAAGCTTATTTTGGGCATAGTGCTCAAATCCTTTGATATCGTGGATATCTTCTACGGAATTACCTTCTATGAATAGGGGGGGAATTTCATGCTGCATGGGATTTCCTTTGGGCTTTTTCATGTGTTTTCCATAGGGAGGCATAGAGCCCCTTCTGTTTTAAAAGAGAGGGGTGTGATCCTCTTTCTTCTATTATCCCATGCTGAAAGACAAGGATTTCATCAACATTGACGACAGTGGATAAACGATGGGCAATAATAATTGTTGTAGATTTTTTTAAGAAAGGGGCAATATTTGTCATAATAGTTTCTTCTGTTCCAAGATCTAAGGACGAGGTAGCTTCGTCAAAAATATATAAGGAAGATCTTTTTAAAAGAGCTCTAGCTATAGCAATTCTTTGTTTTTCTCCACCTGAAAGTTTTAGGCCTCTCTCTCCTACTACTGTATCATAGTGATGAGGGAGCCTTTTTAAGACAGAATCAAGATGAACAAGCTTGACCACTTCCTCTACCTCCTCTTTGTGAGCACTTGGACGAGCAAAAAGAATATTTTCATAAATTGTTGTATTAAATAATGTAATATCTTGTGGAACAATCCCTATTAAATGAGATAATTGTTCTGTATTAAAATTTTCAATGTCTTGATTATTGATTAAAATTCTTCCTGAACTTGTATTATAAAATTTAAAAAGCAAATTAGAAATTGTTGATTTGCCTGAGCCTGTTGCTCCCACAATACCAAGGGTTTTTCCTTCCTCAAGGTAAAAACTAATATCTTTAAGAACTGATCGTTCTGGCTCATATCCGAAGGAAACATTTTGAAATTCAATACTCTTTAACCTTTTTAAAGGATAAACCTTTTCAGAGGATACGAGGGTTTCCGGTTTTATCCTTAAAATATCCGCTATGCTGGCTAGTTCATTCATTCCTCTTCTTATATCTCGAGTTATAAACCCTATGTGACCTAAGGGAGCTACAAATTGTAAAATATATCCATTAATGAGAATGAAATCACTGATATCATAAACACTTGATAGAATTTGTTGGCCTGCTGTATACGTGAGTAAAATTAGTCCTATTCCTATAATAATATTTTGACCGATGCGAACATATTCCATGCTTGATATAGATTTAATAAGAAGATTCTCTCTTTCTTTAAGATATTTATCACACTTTAAAGTTTCATATTTTTTATTATTAAAATGCTTAACACTTGCAAAGTTTAAAAGGCTATCAACAATGTTCGCATTAGTTTGGGATTGTTGATCATTGCTTAAGGTTTGAAAATGAGAGGACCATTCCGTTGCATGGTGAGTAAATATAATGAAAGTAGTGGCTACAGAAAGTAAGATGACACCATAAAGAGCCCCATAGTAGTAACATAAAATCGTAGCTGCTAAACATAACTCGATGAGTGTAGGAATAACAAATAAAAATAGCCCCCAGAAAACATCTGGAAATCCATATTGAGCACGCTCCAAAGCATTGGTAATAGCTCCCGTCTTTCTATCCAAATGAAATTTCATAGGTAACGAATGAAGATGATTAAACAACTGAGAGCAGAAAAGTCGGATACATCTTTCTAAGGGTCTGACCATGATAATCTGCCTTACATTTTGGATTGTTTGAGATAACATCCAAATAACTCCATAGGCTACTAATAATAAGGATAATTGATAAGTCATACTTTTCCCAGGAGTTGAAAGCTTAGAGACAACCGCCTTTAATACAATGGGAATGCTAAGGTCGAGGCTAATTGAGACAAAGACTAACCCAAAGGACAGAAGAAATAAACGGCGTATTTTTTCTTCTTTTGCCCATAACAAAGGAAATATCTCTCTTAAAAATCTTAGATTTTTGAATCTTTCTTGCATATGCTCTAATTTTCTCGTAATTAATTCCTGATAAACACGTCATTTTAACTTAAAGGATAGATAAGTTTTTATGAATAAAAAATTTACATAAAATCAAAATAATTTAAAAGGAATAAGATCTATGATAAAAATGAAGAACACTTATTTTTTTGTTTCCATTTATTCACTAAGCTTAAAGGTTTAAAAATTGTATGACACGCAATCCTTGGTATTTAGAGTATAAGAAAAACCCTAAAGCAGCCATTAGGCTTTTTTGTTTTCATCATTCAGGAGGGGGAGCTTCTGCTTACTACCCCTGGGTAGAATCTCTCTCTCCTTATATTGAAATGATTTCTATTCAACTTCCAGGTAGAGAAGATAGGTTTACGGAACCCCTCATGAGCAGTTTAAAAGATATTATAGATGCTTTAACTGAAGGGTTTTACCTTTATACAGAAAAACCTTTTTTTGTATTCGGCCATAGCCTAGGTGGTTTTATAGCTTTTGAGCTTGTTAAATCAATCTACCAGCGTTATTCTCTTTATCCTCAGCACATTATTATCTCTGCTACGAAGGCTCCTCATATGCCTTTTCGAATGAAAACCTTAAGCTCATTAGAAAATAAAACTTTAAAAGAAGAGCTAAAAATTTATAATGGAATAGATGAGGGTATACTAAATAATGATGAGCTTCTTGATCTCTTTTTGCCTATCATAAGGAACGATTTTAGCATTTCAGAGAGATATCACTCTGCAGATGTAGCTTCTCTTCCTTGCGATATTTTGCATCTTTCTGGGGATCTCGATGTGAGCGTGAATGAAGAAGAAATTCAAGCTTGGAAGGCTTACACAACAGGTAAATTTGAGCATATTTCTTTTCTAGGAGGCCACTTCTTCTTAAAGGATCACCAAAAAGACATTATAAAGCTTATCAATCAAATTGCTGAGCAGTATACGTAATTATAAATACTACACTTATTCTCAAAGAAAATGTTTCTACGCCATAGCAACTGCAACTTTTCTTTCTCCTTTATAAGTTTCTCTCCCATGGGCCATGAGAATATTATCAAGTATCATGATGTCTCCTTTTTGCCATTTAAACTTTATTTTTTCTTGATTATAAGCTTCAAGGATATGATTTAAAGTCTCCTCTTCAATGAATTCTCCATTACCATATAAAGCATTGCGAGGCAGATTCTCTTTTCCAAGTTCTTTAATAAGAGAAAGTCGGGACTCCTTATCTAGAACAGAGACATGAAAAAGGTGAGCCTGATTAAACCATACGGGTTCTCTACTTAAAGGGTGAATAAGAATAGCTTGACATATTTGCTTTGTTGTTAATTCAGGAATGCCTTCTTTCCATTCAAATTCTATCTGATGCTTCTTACAATAACTTTCAACATCTGCTTTTTCTTCTGTTTGAAAAACCTCTTGCCAATTTAAGTCAATTCCTCTGGTGTAATTACGAATATACATTACCCCATGTTTTTCAAATTTACGTCTAACCTGTTGATCTATTCGCTTATAAACATTACGGCTATCTGCAATCGGGGTTTCTCCACCTTCAGAGGCAATAATCGCACTAAAGAAAAATATCTTATGAGGCCAAGATTTTGAATAAGAATTTTCGTTGTGCAAGGGGATCATTCTATCTGCAGGATATTCTGTTGCTGTATATATTTTTCCTCCTAATTTTGTTCTTGGAGTTGAGCGATAAACATATTCAACAAGTTCTGGTGTAAAGCATTGTACAATGCGGTTAAACTCTGAAACAGAATGAATATTAAAATTTCTAAGGATAAGACCTCCTTGTTTTAGTAATATATTTTCTAGAAGAAATTTATTTTCCTTTATCCATTCAAAGGGATTAAAAGCTTTGCCTTTGGCCTCTAAAACAATAGGACTATTTTCTTCTGGTTCTAAATGCCATGATTTGATATTAGAATCTGAGATCATTTGAAAATATCCTCTGAAAATTGCTTACTTTCATAATTATTAAGCGGATATGAATTCGGATGCAATTTATATTTGCTGATCTTTAGCGTTGCTTCTGAATTTTTGGGAGTTTAAGATTTTATAGTTAAAAATCGAGGGAGTCTTCTTATGACCCAACTATCTCCAGTAGGAATTGATTACATAGAAATATATGTTTTTAATGCCTTTCAGGCTGCGTGCTTCTATAGATCTATTTTTGGTTTTGATATTGTTGCTTACGCAGGTCCAGAAACAGGAATGAAAGATAAAATCTCTTACTTGTTATGCCAGGGTAATATTCATTTACTAATCAGTTCAGCTCAGGAACGAACTTCTCCTCTTTTAAAACATGTTATAAATCATGATGAAGGTGTTAAGGACATTGCCTTTACAACGCAAAATGTTTCGAGGATATTCGAAAAGGCTCGGAGTAGGGGGGCAGTACCCATTTTAGAACCTACTGAATTTTATGATGGAGAGGTAAGAACAATAAAGGCAACTATTCAGACCTTTGGTAATACGGTCCATTCGTTTATTGAAAGAGAGTTTTCGTCTCCTTTTAGATTGCCATTTTATATAAATTTAAAGTATCCTCCAAATAATATTGAAATAGGCTTGGAAAGATTGGATCATATTGCTGTTGCTATTGAAACAGGCAGCCTTGAAAAATGGAGAAAATTTTATGAAGAGGTTCTGGGATTTCATGTATTTTATGCAGAAGATGTCTATACAAATGATAGTGGGATGAAATCAGTTGTTGTTAGTGATCTGAGTGAAACTATTAAGTTTGTACTAGTGGAAGGAGTCTCAAATAAGAAAAAGTCTCAAATTGAGAATTACATTTCTTACCATGGCTGTTCAGGTGTGCAGCACCTTGCCTTCTCCTCGAGAGATATTTTTAAAACAGCTCATCTTTTACAAGCCCAAGGAATTAAGTTCCTGGAAATTCCAAAGACTTATTATGAAAACATGTCCTCTAACTTAAAAATGATGCTTAAAGATAAAATGGAAACAATAAAACGCTTGAATATTCTTATAGATTTAGAAAAGCAAGGTTATCTAATGCAAATGTTTACGAGGCCACTTCAGAATCTCCCTACTTTTTTTGTTGAAATTATCCAGAGAGAAAATTCTATAGGTTTTGGAAGCAATAACATCAAAGCACTATATGAAGCTGTAGAAAAAGACCAAAAAAGAGCTAAAATAGATGCTTGAGAATTTTCTTAAAACTGAGATGAAAAATCTGGAAAAATCAGGTATTCAAAAAGCCTTAGAAGCGACTTCTAAGCCAGATATTATCTCATTTTCTTTAGGAAGGCCTGATTATCAACTATTAATGCTGCCAGATCTTCAAGGTATAGCGGAAGAGCTTTTCTCTCCAGAAAATCTTCAATATTCTCCGCCTTCCTTTGAACTAAAAATGCACATAGTAGAGCTCATGAAAGAGAGATATATATTTTGTACTCCTGAAGAGATTTTCTTAACTACGGGAGCTCAGCAGGCCATGACTCTCTTAGCTAGATTATTTGCTAGTGAAGGAGATCATATTCTTGTTGACCAACTTACTTATCCTGGATTTATCCAGGTTGCTCAGGCCCTGCGTGCTAAACTTATTCCGGTCCCCATCTGTTTTCAAAAGGGCATCAATATTGATGAACTAAAAAAGATTTTAAAGAAAAATATGAGATCAAGGTTTATGTATACCATTTCAGAGGGACACAATCCTTTAGGGACAAGCTTAGATAAAAAACAGCAGATTGAGCTTATAGAGCTAGCTCAACACTATAAGCTGCCCCTTGTGGAAGACGATGCCTATGGATTTTTAAGTTATGAGGATGTAGAGCCTCCTCTTAAATTTTATTGGAAAGAAGGAGTTTTTTATATTGGATCTTTTTCTAAAATCCTTGCTCCTTCTTTACGTGTTGGGTGGATTATAGCCTCAGAAATGATAGTAAAAAAATTAGAAATCCTCAAAGAAAGTCTTGATATTAATACAAGCACGTTAAGTCAGAAAATTATAAATTCATTCTTCATAAAAAGAAGCTTAAAAGAACATATTTCCAAGCTCAAAGAGAAATATAAGAATAAAAGAGATGTTATGATAGCTGCATTAAAAATGCATGTTCCAGAGATGGAGTTTGAGATCCCAAAAAGTGGATTTTTCATATGGGGAAAGTTGCCTTCTTCGATAAATACCAGCAAATTGTTCAAGTTAGCGCTGGAAGAAGAAAAAGTTTCTTTTATTCCAGGAAGTGCGTTTCTAATTGGAGATAGAAAAGAGATTCACAATTGTCTACGTCTAAGCTTTGCTTTTTGCCCTATAGAAGATATAGAATCTGGGATTAAAAGGCTCTCTTATGCAATTCATAAATATAATCTATATGTGGAGTAACTTTGTTTTGCAGGGTAAAAAAGGGGGGTTGATTAGACGGTACTTATCCTACTTTAACACAAATGCATTTGCCAAAGACTTTGTTTGGGAGGGGTATTGCAATATGACTTTTGACTGTTTAAAATTTAAATTAACCCGAACTAATGGGATGGATCTGCCCGTTATTCTCATATGAGATGAGGACCGGCATCAAGGTGCTAAAAGTTCAAGTAAGATGAACTTTAATCACTTAACAGAGGTCCACATGGAAATAAAAGCATTAGGAATTGAACTTGGTAAGAACTGGTTTCAGCTACATGGGGTTGATAAAAGAGGCAAAGCTGTATTGCAGATAAAAGTAAGCAGAGAAAATCTTATTTACTTATCGCTAATCTTCCCAGATGCATGATTGGAATGTAAGCTTATGTAGGGACCCATTTTTGGGCTCACAAGTTTCAAGAGATAGGACACGAAGTAAAACTGATAGCCCCTCAATTTGTTAAGCTTTATGTAAAGGATAATAAGCATGATCGAGCAGATGCGGCAGCTATATGTGAAGCAATGAGCCGCCCTCATATGAGGTCTGTTCCTATAAAATCTTCTGCTCAAAAAGAAATATTAGCTATGCATCATGTTCGTGCACGTCTTGTGAGAGCAAAGCCAGCTCTCATAAATGAGATTCGAGGATTACTTTTAGAGCATGGAGAATCAATCTCACAAGGAGTCAGTAAGCTTGAAGCATTTTTGGCAAATCTTTTTGATCCTGAGAAGAGAGAGCTTCTTTCTCTTCTTGAATTTCTCCTAGAAGAACTTGCTGGAGAATATAAACTTCATAGAGAAAGAATAAAGAAGCATGAAGAGCGCCTTTACTGCTTTGGGAAAGAACGTGAAAGCATAAAATGATTAATGACTATTCCCGGTATTGGTCCGATAGGTGCGTCTGCTTTGATTGGATCAATCGGTGATATTCGGCAGTTTTAAGAGTGGTCGTGAAGTATTCGCCTGGCTTGATCTTGTGCCAAGGCAGCATATCCTTGCGGGCCGTATCCTGACCGGCACACCTTACCCATCTTCTCACCAAGTTTTTTCCAGTCAATTTTGAATCAGAGGCCTGAGGAAAGATTTGATTTTATGCCACAAGTGCTCAATTGGGTTAAGATCCGGCGAGTAAGTGGGAAGAAAGAGGAGATAACAGCCAAACTTTTCGATGAGCCCATCAGAAAGATAATTAATATAGTTTGCTTTTTTTCCTTTTTTAATAGTTTAAATTGAGTTAAATTTTAAGCTTATTTTTTCGAACCTCATATTCCTTTAGAATTTTTTAAAATTCTAAAGATGTTTATTACAAGACAAAGTGATTTGCGAATGAACTTATATTACTTAAAACCAACTATTAAAGCAGAGCCTCTCATTTGGCAGTGGTACGCATGGTCTTATCTGATTCCCCCTCTCACGGCCGCTAGTAACATTGTTGAGCGCCACTTAAAGATCATGCAGTCCTATGTTCAAAACCCACAGATTCATGCGCAAGCTATCAAAGATCCTAAACTCCTCGGGGGGCCTTTTATCGACTTAGAAGGACAAAAGGTTGATGAGGTCAAAGCACTTTTGGAACAAACAAAAAAGGATTGTCAGGAGCTGCTAGCGCTCCATGATGCTTTCAAAGAAACGGACCGTATGATCCAAGCAGAAGGTCAAGGAGATACTTTAGAACCTTTCTATAATCGTATTCTAAGCCCTCTGAAAGGGATGGTTGAACTTGTATATGACTTAAATAACCATCCTTCTCTTCGGTTAATTGAACCTTTGCTTTATCGGAAGTATTATAATACCCAACATCAACGGATTGTTCTCTCGGATACGTTGACAGACTTTAGGAAATTTGTTCTAAGTACCCCTTATCTCAATCAAGAGGATGCATTTTCTTTAGATATTTCGTTTTCTGACCCAAAAATTGACCAACTTTTTAAGCTAAAAAGAGAGCCCAAGAGTTTAACCGAGATTCAAGAACTTTTTGATATTCCAGAAGCAAAACAAGAGCTTTTTAAGTCCTTCTTTACAACAGAGAAACCATCCCTTCACGAAGATCGTAACTACTCCGGCGATGGGATTCGTATACGTTATTTTGGACACGCATGCCTTTTGGTTCAGACAAAATCTGTCTCTCTTTTGTTTGATCCTGTGATCAGCTATCCTATCAAAGACAATGAAATTCCCAGATATACATTTGAAGATCTTCCAGACTATATTGATTACGTGGTGATTACCCACAACCACCAAGACCACCTCATGTTTGAGCCACTTTTACAGATCAGACATAAGGTAGGACATATAGTCTTTCCTGCCAACCATAGGGGATCTTTAGAGGATCCTTGTGTCAAACTCATTCTGCAACACACGGGGTTTTCTTCTCTTATTGAGGCAAAAGAGATGGAATCAATTCCGCTTCCAGATGGAGAGCTTATCTCTCTACCTTTCTTCGGAGAACACTCAGATCTCAATATCCAGTCAAAGCTCTCTCACTGTCTCCGTCTTAAAGGAAAACAGTTCTTATTTGCAGCAGACTCCAATAATATAGAACCTGCCCTTTATGATTTTATCTTTGAGAGCATTGGTTCTGTTGACATGCTGTTTTTAGGAATGGAGTGTGATGGTGCTCCTTTAAGCTGGCTTTATGGTCCTCTTTTATCAACACCTTTAAGCCGTGCTTTTGACAGAAATAGAACTTTATCTGGCTCTAACTTTGAGAAGGCTTGGGATATTGTTCAAAAGCTCCAATGTAAGCAGGTTTATATTTATGCCATGGGACAAGAGCCTTGGTTAAATTATGTAATGGCCTTAAAATACCATCCTGACTCTATTCAAATGATGGAGTCAGATAAGCTCGTCCAAACTTGCAGAGAAAACAACATAGAAGCAGATAGACTCTTCGGTAGAAAGGAATGGGTCATCTCTCCGTAATTGTTTTCAACGCTGTCAAGAGCATAGCTCTGCTAGAAGCTTATCTTTCTAATCTTAAATTTTAGCAATTGGTTTTAAGAGTCATAAGGCATATTAAGTGAGAAAAAACTTTAGTTGTTATATTATCAGTGAAACAAATCTAGGACTCCAATGTGCGGAAGAACTCCTTAGGGAGGGCCATGAGATTTTAGGGATGATCTCTACACATAAAGATACAATAGCATGGGCAAAAAAACAAAATATCTCGCTCTATAGCTCCTTAGAAGACTTTAAAGCTTCTATATCTTCTAAAACGTTTGATTATCTTTTTAGTATCGTAAATAAAAAAATAATAAAAAAAGAACTTCTAGATTATCCTCGTGTTGCAGCTGTTAACTATCATGATGCCCTCCTTCCAAAATATGCAGGCGTTCATGTAACTTCGTGGGCTATTTTAAACAGTGAACCCTTTCACGGTATTAGTTGGCATCTTATGAGTGAGATGATCAATGGTGGTGATATTTTAAAGCAAGTTACCTTTCCTCTTGATAAAAACGAAACAGCTTTAACGCTTAATTTCAAATGTTATTCTCACGCCCTAGAATCTTTTAGAATTCTTATTCGAGAGCTCGTGAAAGGGGCTTTGATAGAAAAAAAGCAAGACTTAGCAAAAAGAAGCTATTTTACCCGTTATCAGAAACCAGACAATCTTAGCTTCTTCTATTGGGAAGACTCTGCTCAAGAAATAGAAAAGTTTTTTCGGGCGCTATCCTTTGGAGATTATCCTAATGCTTTGGCAACACCAAAGATTTTGATTAATGGAGCTATCTTTATTCCAAACAAGGTGAGCACTGCTCTCTCAGATTCTCAGATATCTCCAGGAACTATTGTTCAAATTACGAGTAATTCTCTTCAGATTTCTACAAAAACACAAGATGTTATTCTGGTAGATTTTAAGGATATAAGAGGAAAGTCAGTTAACATAAAAGCTTTTTTAACTTCCTCAAACATTGGAATCGGGAGTGTTATTCAAAGTCCGGCACAAGAAGATCATATGAACTGGGTGAGTCTTTCTGAGAGCTTAGCTCCTCATGAAGATTATTGGGTGTCTGAGATTAAAAACAGTTCTCCATTTACCCTACTATTTACAGAAATGCGAGCGGAGAATAGCAAAGAGAAATCTTCAAAAGAAGAGATTATTATTAGTGATACACTTTCTGAATACTTTTTCTCATTAAGAAAAGGAGAAAGGATTTCCTTTAGTAAAACATTTCTAGCGACTTTCTTTATTTATCTTAGTCGTATTGGAAATGTGTCTAATCTTACGATAGGGATTGTAAATGATTGCCTTAAAGAACTATCCAATCACTGCTCTTTTTTTCTTCCTTCGTATCTTCCTTTAACTTTTTCTTTAGGAGAAAATGAAAAAGCAAACGACTTCGCAGAACAGATAAAAAATAAGTTAGATTCTCTTAAAAAAAACAAAATATATCTAGAAGATGTTTATGTAAGATATCCGGACCTTAAAGATATTCATCTTTCTGTGCCAATTGTTATTAACTTAGCGCCTATCCAAGCAGAAAGTACAGAGGAGAGCTTTCCTTTTGTGCTGACATTGGATGAGAAAAATAATGCTTATGTTTTTAAAGTAAATGCAAGTCTGAACGAAACATCAAAAAACTTAATCTATAATTTTAAAAAATACATAAAAAAATTATTTGAGCAGATTGTTCAAAATCCAGAGATACTTATTAAAGATCTTTCTTTTGTTAGCGAGAGGGAAGAGCGTCAACTATTAGTAGAGTGGAACGATACAAAAGCAGATTATCCAGAGAATACAACGATAGTTCAGCTGTTTGAGGAACAAGTAGAAAAGACACCGGATAATATAGCTGTTGTGTATGAAGACCAGGAGCTCAGCTACAAAGAACTTAATGAAAGAGCGAATCAACTAGCCCACTATCTGAGAAGTTTAGGAGTAGGGGCAGATACGCTTGTAGCGATTGCAGTGGAGCGTTCTCTCGAGATGATCATTGGTCTTCTGGGTATTCTTAAAGCCGGAGGCGCCTATGTTCCTCTTGATCCAAGCTATCC
>MKUV01000003.1 GCA_001898725.1 Caedibacter sp. 37-49 | reverse complement strand
AGGTTGAGATTACAGAGAATTGTTTTAAACTTGCTTTTGCTTTGTTTTTAGGGGGTAAGACGAAGGCAATTGTGCAGAAAGCTGAGAGAGTTGCTCAAGCTGTTAAAAAGCTTAAGCCCAAAACCGCCCTCAATCCCCATAAGCTGTCTGAACAGGGAAAGAAAGGCTGTGGAGAGGGCATGCTCTTCGACACCAGTAAAATCATTTTTAGAATAAATCTTTAAGTTCTGTTTGGATTATATTACTTTTTATAAGCTGACTTGATAAATCCTTTATTAAAAATTCAAGATCATTTTTATTGAAAGCTTCAGCTCGTAAAATGAGAGCTGATTGAGTGTTTGATGCTCTTAACAACCACCATCCACGGTCATTTGTTACACGGATACCATCAATATCTATAAAGTTTTCCGAAGTATTTTTAAGTCGAGTTTTAACTTCTTCAATAATTTCAAACTTTCTTATATCGCTACACACAATTTTATGTTCGCGCGTACAAACTGTCTTGGGCAAGTTATTAAGCCATTCGTTTAAGGTATAACCTTTTTTTGAGAGGACGCCAATAAACCGTAAAGCAGCATATAAAGCATCATCAAACCCATAATATCGATCAGCAAAAAATATATGACCACTCACTTCTCCTGCAAGTGGACAGTCTATTTCTTTCATTTTCTTTTTAATATGAGAATGACCTGTTTTCCACATCAGAGGGATTCCCCCTAACTTTTCAATTTGATCAAATAAAATCTTGCTCGCCTTAACATCTGCAATAAGAGTTTGACCCGGATGATACTCTAAAATTTCTTGAGAGAGAAAAAGAAGGACCATGTCACCCAGTAGAATCTGACCTTTGTTATCAATAATAATTAACCTATCGCCATCGCCATCAAAAGCAATTCCGATATCAAAACTTCCTTCTTGAACTGTCGTCTGTAACTGTTCTAGATTTTTTGGATCAGTGGGATCAGGGCCATGCGCAGGGAAAAGCCCATTTATTTCTTGGTTGATGATTTTATGATCCCCCGGTAAAAACTTTACAAGTTTTTGTAAAATATTACCTGTTGATCCATTTCCTGCATCCCATACAACTCTTAAGTTTTTAATTTGAGGATAAAACTCGTTAAAATCATTTATAAGGTGGTTTATATAATTTTCATTAAGATTTACATCGATGCTTTTTCCATTTCCATTTATAAAATCACCCTTTTCTGCTACCTCAATAAAGTTTGTAAGAGATGTTCCAAAAAAAGCGGATTTATTAAAAGAAATTTTAAATCCATTATGGTCAATAGGGTTATGAGAGCCGGTAACCATTATTGCAGCATCAACATTTAAGCTATATTCAGAAAAATAAACCAGAGGCGTTGGACACATGCCTACTCTATGAACAATCAGACCACAATCTTTCAACCCTTCTACTAAATGGCGCTCAAGGGCTGGAGAACTAAGCCTTCCATCGTAGCCGACACTGATACTTGTTTTTTTTGATCTTCTTAAAAAGTTTCCAAAACATTTTCCAATATAATAGGCATCTTGATCAAAAAGGGTTTCATTATAGATACCTCTAATATCATACTCTCTTAAAATAGTTTTATTAAAGGAATACCCAGGCATCAATAATTTTTCTTTCCTTAAAACTTAATGATTGAGTATGTAAACACACCAAAAATGAAGATAGTTTCATTAGCTGTAGGTCTTTAATCATTAACTTAAAAATAATAACAGGTACATTAACATCGTTAGGTATTTTAAGAAAGATGGTAATAATATATTGGATATAAAAAATATATTAACTCTTTATTAATCTCTAAAAAGATATACTGGGTTAGTAAAATATTAAGGAGAATATACCATGAAAAAATTTTATTTATCTTTGTTAGTCACAAGTCTTTTCACGGCAGGGACAGCTTCAGCCACAGTGGTTATTAAAAATTTTGATTTTTCGTTTACTTCTTCAACACCACTCCCTTATCAGATTAAATTTGAGCGTAACGCTTTACCTCCTCTATATCAAGATGTACCAGTAAAAGATCCACAGGGCCCGGGAGATACACATATTATGGCTGCTACTGGTTACACTAAAATAAAATTAATTAAAAGAAGTAATGGAGATACCGTATACACATGCAAATATGATCCAAGCGCAGCAGTAGTAGGTGCAACATTAAATATTGTAATTCATAAAGCTACTCAAGGCACAGGAGCTACTTGTGACGTTTTTTAATACTTGTAATTTGAGCTAATTATTTGCTGAGCCAGATTATGAAAAGTGTGGCTCGGCAAATCTGAATTAGTACATCTCAACTTTAAAGTCTTGCTATAGTCTAAACGACTCCATATTTTTTCAGACATGAGAAATTATATTTAAGAATGACGAGACATCACATAAGTACAAGTTTCCAACAAAGCTTCCCGAATAGGACTTATAGGAAATGTAGTTAATGTCTGTTTTGCTTTCTGAATATACTGTTCTGCTAAGGAAAGAGTTTTTTCAAAAGCTTGGTATTTTTTCAACAATATAATAGCCTGATTAAAATCCTTTTTATCTTGTTCAAGATTAACCATCGTTTTATGCCAGAAGCTTTTCTCAGATTGATCACCCATTTGATAAGCATAAATGACGGGAAGCGTAATTTTTCCTTCTCGAAAATCATCTCCTATTGCTTTTCCAAGAAGTGCTTCCTCTGCGGTATAATCTAAGACATCATCTACCAGTTGAAATGCTATTCCTAAATCACGACCGAATTCAGCAAGTTTTTTCTCATCTTCATAAGATTTTTGGGCAATAATTGGTCCTATACGCGTGGCGGCTTCAAAAAGCGTTGCTGTTTTTGCATGGACTATTTCTAAGTACTTCTCAACCGTCATTGTAAGATCGTTAATATGGAGAAGTTGCAAAACCTCGCCTTGGGAAATTGTCGAGGAAGCTTTAGAAAGCACCTTAAGAGCGGCAAGCGATTCTTGCTCGACCATAAGTTCAAAAGCACGACTAAACAAAAAATCCCCCACAAGCACAGAGGCCTGGTTTCCCCAAATTTGATTAGCGGATGCATGTCCTCTGCGCAAAATACTGTCATCAACCACATCATCATGTAAAAGGGTCGCTGTGTGAATAAATTCAACGCACGCAGCTAAACCTATTGCTTTATTCCCTTGATAATTAAAAAGTTGAGCGCTTGCTAATGTTAAAACAGGTCTTAAACGTTTTCCCCCACTCTTAATTAGATAACCAGCTATTTCTGCAATTAACTTTACGGGACTTTGAAGTCTTTCCAAAATAAGTGCGTTGACTTGAGCAAGATCGATTTTTACAAGCGACATTAATGACTCTAGACTTGCTGTTTTTCTATGTTCTTTTTTAAAAATTCCTAAATCTTCTTGTGCCATTCATGTCCCTCTTTAAATAAGTTGATCTTATCTCTTTAAAAAATTAACTAATATGACTATGCTACAAACTCAGAGTTTATAATACAAACCTACTTTCTTTACCAGGAATGTCATGAATACGACAATGGATACCTTATTAAACGGAAAAATTCTTTTAGAACAACCTCAAGAGGGTTATCGTGTTGCAATTGATCCTATCTTTCTAGCCGCTTCAATTCCCGCTCTTTCAGGCGAAACAATTCTTGATATTGGCACTGGCGCTGGAGCAGCCTTATTATGCCTTGCTCATCGCATAACTGACGTCCGCGTGATTGGATTAGAAATACAGCAAGAACTAGGACGCCTTGCAGGAAAGAATGTCCGAGCTAACTCTATGCAAGATCGATGCGAAATTATTATTGGAAATCTTTTAAAACTTCCCCCTCGGCTTGCTGCAGGCTCTTTTCATCATGTCATGGCGAACCCCCCCTATTTTGAAGAGAAACGATCAAGCCCTTCAAAAATTAATAATAAACGTCTCTCGAATATTGAAAGTGAAGCAACACTCTCAGATTGGATTAATTTTGCTTATCTTATGGTACGGCCTAAAGGATCTGTAACCTTTATCTATCCCGCTGAACGTATGGATGAACTGTTAGCTCTCATGCATCAAAAGTTTGGAGAAATCATTATTTATCCCTTATGGCCAATGCCAGGGAGAGAAGCTAAACGGATTATTGTTCGTGGACGTAAAAATGTACAAGGACCAACCCGTCTCTTACATGGCTTAGTATTGCATGAACCAAATGGGAAAATTACCTTAAATGTTGATACGATTTTAAGACAGGGTCTTTCTCTTGAACTCTAATAAAAATGTTATTTTTTGCGCTGCCGGTGTTTTAAAAAAAGAGCAATTTTGTTTGATCGCAAAAAGACCTGAAGGAAAGCCTTTTGCAGGATTATGGGAGTTTCCGGGAGGAAAAATTCACTTTCCTGAGACGCCTGAAGAAGCTCTTGAACGAGAACTTTCTGAGGAGTTAGGGATCAATATTGAGGGGCATAAACTTCAAAAGATTACCGAAATTTCTTATGAATACCCAGATTTTCATTTATCGATGCCAACTTTTCTATGTCAACATTGGGAAAACGAACCTCAAGGGCTTGAAGGTCAACTTCTGCGCTGGGTAACCATTCAAGAACTTGTTAATTATGATATACTCCCAGCAAGTAAAGAAATTATCCACCTTCTCCACAGGTTTTTTCAACACTAATGACTTCTTACTCGGTTGAGGCACGTAATTTAGCTGTTTTTTTTAGAAAGAAACCCCTGTTTTCAAATTTAAGTTTTTCAATTAAATCAGGGGAGATTTTAAAAATTATTGGCGCTAATGGCTCAGGTAAAACAACTCTTTTAAGAGTGATTGCAGGCTTAACTCCTCCTTCTGAAGGAAAAATTATTACAAACGTTCACTCCTTAAATAATATCAACTTGACCTTTATCCCCGTTATTCCACCGCTTAAAAGTAATCTTCGTGTTTTTGAGCAACTTCATCTTTGGCTACTTTTAAAAGGGGAACTCATTTCCAGCGCCCGTTTAAAATCCCTTCAAAGATTAAAAAAAATTTTAGCCCATTTTAAATTAGAAAATTTATGGGATACACCTGTTTGTTATCTTTCTGCTGGCCAAAGACAATCTCTTAACCTCTGCCAACTTTTCTTAAAACATACGCCCATATGGATTTTAGATGAACCTTTTGCTCATCTTGATACGCAACAAATTAATATTTTTTGCACTCTGATAAAATCTCATATTTTACAAAAAGGATTAATAATTACGGCGTTTCCTCAAGACTCACAGCTTATTTTAGGAACACCTTTATATTTAGAACAACATAAGCCAATGTTAATTATCAGAGATAACAATCAATGGTAAAAATCCTTTTTAGCTTATTTTATTATGAAATTATAAAAATAAATAATCCTAAAAATTTGTGGAATCCTTTGGCCTTTTTATTAACCTCTTTTAGTCTTTTACTTGTTAGCTTTGAGCCTTCTAAAGTTATAGCTTTGCAAAACTTCAATTTATTCTGGATCATCTTCTTATTTATTGTGAACTTAAACTTCTCTCTATTTTTAAAAGATGATTACGAAGATGGGACTATTGATTTAATACGATTATCGCCTATCTCTTTTGAATGGATCCTTATTATAAAATTCTTAGGTCATTGGATCCGTCTTATAGGACCTCTTTTCTTATTTTTGATAATAATTGGATTTGTTGTTGGAACTTCTTTTGAAAACTCTGTGCAATTTTTGCTTTGCCTATTGATGAGTTCTCTCTTCTTGTGCGCCGTGACAGCATTTATATCTATGCTTTCTTTAGGCGGGAAAATTTCTTCTTACATAAGCCCTTTATTGAGCTTACCTTTGAATATCCCTCTTTTAATTATCAACAATATGAATATGAGTTTTATATTAAAGATTTCTTTTCTTGGAGGGTTTCTAAGTTTTATTTTTCCTCTCTTTTTATTAGCTAAGAAATGTATACTTGAGCTCAAGAATCCTTAAGTTGTCGAGCTTCATCGAATAATAAAATGGGTATGCCATCGCGAATAGGATAAGCTAACCCAGCTTTATCACTAATGAGTTCTTGAGTTTCAGGATCATAACGCAAGGCTGTCTTCGTTTGGGGACAAACAAGAATCTCAAGTAATTTTAAATCAAAATAGTTTTTACTCATTCTACTCTCTTTTAATGTTTAAACCATGAAGTTTGAGAATTTCTTAAAAAAGCAATCTCTAATAATGCTGTCATCATTCTAGTTCTTTCTATTAAAGTTGGAGACTCTAAAAGAGCTTGTTTTTCTTCTGGATCAAAAGGACATAACAAAGTTAAAGAACTTATCAAACGCTCATTAGAAGCCGTTTTAATCTCATCCCAATTAGCTAATAAATTGGCTGAAGAAAAATAAGCTTTTACTAAATTTAAAAGCTTTTCACGTTCCGTTTCATTTTCTCTTTCTTCATAAATATCAAAGGAGAAAGTTTCATAGGACACGGAATGAACAAGATAAGGTTTAGATGTTACAAGAGGAGTAGACAAATTAAAGCGACATAACCCTGAAACAATAATGAAATAATCACCATTGTCTCCTTCAGAAAAAGTTGTGATCTTTCCTAGGCATCCAGAACGAAATAATTTTTCACCTTCTATGCGACTATCTGTTTGGACCACGCCAACATAACGATCAGACTTTAAAATATCCTCTATCAAAAGTTTATACTTGTTTTCTGTTAGATGAAGAGGCAGATGGCCTCGAGGAAGTAATATCATTCCTGGTAA
Source organism: Caedibacter sp. 37-49 (assembly GCA_001898725.1). Lineage (GTDB taxonomy): Bacteria > Pseudomonadota > Alphaproteobacteria > Caedimonadales > Caedimonadaceae > Paracaedimonas. The sequence goes on along the minus strand of MKUV01000003.1, from coordinate 14,894 downwards.
ATCTAAAATAGCAAGTTCAGTCGGAAATTGTTTAAGATCAAATTGCATTGTACTCTCTTAAAAAATAATAATGATGATAATCTTTTAGACACCTGACTTGTCAAGTTTCATCTTTAAAGCCTTAAAAGTTTTTCGGACATTTTTTTGTTCAAACAATCCCAGCGTTGCTTTTAAAGCAAGGACTTCATCAGAAGTATTTTCAATACAGAAACGAGCTAAAAAAGTGACCCCTGTAGATTAGGTTTCTTTACATCATTATCTTCTTCTGCGCTTTGTATTTTTGCAGTTTTTTCACCATCATGAAAAGTTAATGTAACAACTTGCAAAGGACGTAATTCTATTGCCTTTTGTAATATCTCTCCTTTTGTAGAACGCACTAAGCAAAACCCACGTTCTAAAGTTTGATGAAATGAATAACTTTGAAGTAATTGAGCTATATTTCGGAATGAAAGAGATTCTCTCTCTAAAAATTGCTTTATGCTTAACTGAAGCCTCTCTTTAAGATTATTAATATTTATTTCTGACTGAGAAAGTAACATACGTGGATGTTTCAGTTGTACTATAAGGGTTTGTAAATGTTGTTTAAGATGCGTAAAAAACATTGTTTTTGTGTTGATAAAACGCTCGTTCCAATCATCAAAATATTGAATTAATCCTTCAAGATATCTTAAAGATCCTCGTGTCAAACGGTCTGATAATTTTAAAATTATGGTTAATAACTCTCTGCGTACTGGAACAGCTTTTTCTGCAGCTGCGGTAGGCGTTGGTGCGCGCCAATCAGCAACGAAATCAATTAAAGTTGTATCCGTTTCATGCCCAACAGCCGAGATAATAGGGATATCACTTGCTGCAACAGCGCGCACAACAATCTCTTCATTAAAAGCCCATAAATCTTCTAAGCTTCCACCCCCTCTTGCAACAATAAGTAAATCAGGTTTTGGGATATTGTTTTCAGATGTTAACCTATTAAATCCCTCAATCGCTGTTGCTATTTGTATGGCTGCACCCTCACCTTGGACCAAAACAGGCCAAACTATCACATGTCGAGGGAAACGATCATGAAGTCGATGCAAAATATCTCTAATAACAGCTCCAGTTGCTGACGTTACAACACCAATTACTTGAGGAATTAGAGGTAACGGCTTCTTTCGTTCTTCGGCAAAAAGACCTTCTGCAGAAAGTTTACGACGTCGCTCTTCTAAAACTTTTAATAGAGCCCCTTCTCCTGCTATTTCCATAGCCTCGATAACAATTTGGTATTTTGAACGAGCAGGATAACTTGTAATACGACCAGCACAAATAACTTCCATTCCATCTACTGGTTTAAATGGTAAGCGCCCATAGTTTCCTTTCCAACATACCCCATCTAAAACAGCTTGTTCATCTTTTAAAGAAAAATAAAAATGTCCTGAAGTATGAAGTTTAGCCCCAGAAATTTCTCCTTTAATTTTTACATTATTAAATACCTGTTCAAGCGTATTTTTAATAGAATAAGCAACAGCGCTTACACTAAGCGGTTCAGGCAATACAGTTCCAACGTTCTCAGGTATAAAGTTCATTAGCGTGTCTCTTCTTGAGGTAAAGCTGTCTTAAATTTCTTATTTTAAACTTTGATTTGCTTTCATCCAGATATATACAGGAAGGCTAGAAAATAAAAAAAGGCTTCCTAGAAAAACAATTTCTGTACCAGCTCCCGTAATAGTCCACATAGCATAAATTATCCCAATTATTGGAATAATCATTGCTTTTGAGAATTTCGTATTTTGGTTTTTTTTATTTTCTTGGACGAGAATTAATAGTTCAGCAGCACTTGAATATAAATACGGCATTAAAATTGCAAACGTCGTTAGGTTAAGAATAAATTTAAATTGTTCAACAAGTCCCATTTCATAATTCATAGCTAAAAGGAATGTAATAAGGACACTTGAAAAAACCAGGCCAAAAACAGGAATACCTTTTTTAGAAACTTTAGCAAAAGAAGCAGGGAACAAACCATCCCGAGCCGCTGCCATAGGAATTTGTCCCTGAATAAGAATCCATCCATTTAAAGTTCCAAAGCAAGAAAAAATAGCTGCAATCGCAATAATAGGACCTGCCCAAGACCCAAATAAGATTTCACCCACCTGAGAAAATGGTGAGCAAGCCCCAATAAGTTTATTGGAAGGAATAACTCCAAAAACAACAAAATTACTTGCAATATAAATAAAAGCTGCGATAAGCGTACCCCATACTGTTGCACGCGGAATTATTTTTTTAGGATTTTGAACTTGTTCTGCAGGAATTGTTGCTGACTCAAGCCCCATAAAGCTAAACAATGTTAAAGCTGCAGCTTGCTGAATTGTAAATGATATGCTTTCAGAATCAGTTACCAAAGGAAAAAAATTAGTCTTATCAACATTAAAGATCCCAAAAATAATGATAATTATTAAAGGAAAAAGCTTAAGCGCCGTTGTCAAGACCTGAATATTTCCAACTTGACGAAGGCTTAATGCGTTTATGGCTGTTAATATCCATAATGTCGTAACAGAGAGTAGAAAACTATACACGGGCGTGGTTACAAGCGGTGTCCAAAAATAACTTAAAAAGTTAACAAAGGCGATAGCAACCGCCGCATTGCTAACCCAATTCGCAATCCAATAAGTCCATGCCATTTGAAAACCCACAAAATCGCCAAAGACATGCCGACTATAAATATAGGGTCCTCCACTTTGTGGGAAACGTCGACTAAGGCTGGCAAATGTTAAGGCAAGAAAAATTGCTCCGCTCGCAGTTATCAACCATCCTATCAAACTAATTGAACCATAAGCAGAAAGAACAGAAGGCAATAAGAATATACTTGTGCCAACCATATTACCAACGACGAGGGAAGTAGCTCGAAAAATACCGAAAGCAGACGTTTTAGTCGATGTCACGTTTTTAATCCTATGTAAACTTAAGCTGCTTTCTTAAAATTTCTTTGTAAAGTGTTCAAGGAGGATTCTTTTACCACTAAAGCGGAAATAATCAAAATACAAACAACAGCACAGGCAAGCTGAATTAAAACAACAGGTAAAATTGTATCATTGAAAAAATTACTGACTAAAGAAACCGTCGCCACTGGAATTAAGGATTCGAACCCACCCATCATAGCAGATGCAGCTCCTTTAAAGTTTGGGAAAAGGTCAAGAGCACGGGTTGCTGTATTCGCAAAAACAAGCCCCATACCAATACAATAAATACCCATTAAGGTTGTTATGTAGATAGGATCGGGTGTCGCTACTAAAGCATAAAATAAAAATATCAGACTTCCAACCGTACACACAATAAGACCATAGATTAAGACAAGATTGACCCCAAATCTTGTGACGCAAAAGCGGTTTAAGTTTGAACCAATAATAAACGCACATACCAGTCCTATTTGGTAATAACCGAAATGAATTAACTCAATTTTAAGAACATCCATAAAGATATAAGGAATAGCCGAAATATATCCCCACCATCCTGCATAAAGTAAAGCTGAAATCATTGCATACCCTGAAAAAAATGGGTTTCGAATAATTGTAAAATAGTTCAACAATAAAGTCTTTAAAGACAGCCTCATTCGATTAGACGGCGATAAGGTTTCCTTCAAAGCAATCGCCATAATCATGGTCACAAAAATAGAAAGCCCTGCAACAATAAAGAATGTTGCCCTCCACCCTGAAGCAGCAACAACTTGAGTTCCAATAATAGGCGCAATTCCTGGTGCAAAAGCTATGATCATATACATCGTTGAAAGAATGCGTGAACACTTTTCTTCTTCATAAAGATCTTTCACCATCGCAATACCTACAATCCAAGAAACACTACCCCCTAAGCCTTGAATAAAACGAGATGCAATTAAAAATTCTATTGTCGGAGAAAGGCCTCCTAAAAATGCACCAAAAGCAAAAACTGTCATTCCTAAAATAAGCGTGAATCTACGACCTAAACGATCTGAGAGAGGACCATAAATTGTTCCTGAAATGAAAAGAGCCAAAAGATGGCCACTGAGGGTCAAAGCAACAATTTCTTCTTTAGCATGAAAATAATGAGAAAGTAGTGGCAAACTTGGAATATACATGTCGACTGCCATTTCAGTTGTTGCAATTGCTAACACTAAAATTACAGGAACTAACCAATCAAATTTCTTATCCATCGATTTCCTTTTATTTAATGAAATTTTTATATAGCAGTTATGAGATGCCTTTGATCGAAGTCTGAATATATATATTTAAATATTCCCTCTAACACTTAAACAGAAATTATATAGAACCTCATTATAACAGATCACCATATTTTTGCTAAATAGTTTTATATCTTTTTCAAATGACCTTTTTTAGGTTTTGTATTTTCAAGATGTTTTTATAGTTTTTAAAGCTTATTACTGTGTCTTTTACTTGTCGCCAAACTTAATGAGTGATAATGGTTTAGTATGAAAAAACAATTTATTAACATTGAGAGGCGAGGATTAATGCTTGTGCTTTCATCTCCTTCAGGAGCTGGAAAGACATCATTAGCCAGAAAGTTGTTAGAAACAGATCCGCAACTTATGCTTTCAATATCAGTTACAACTCGAACACAAAGACCTGGTGAAATTCATAGTCGTGATTATTTCTTTGTGACACCTAATGAGTTTACAAAGTTACGTGATGAGGGCGAATTGCTTGAACATGCTCGTGTTTTTAATAATGATTATGGCACGCCAAGAGCACCTGTTAATAAAGCCCTATCAGAAGGAAAAGATGTTATCTTTGATATCGATTGGCAGGGAACTCAAGCTTTAAGTCATACAGCTCGAGGAGATATGGTGACGATTTTTATTTTGCCTCCTTCTTGCGAAGTTCTTGAAGAACGCTTAAAAAATCGTGCTCAAGATTCTATCGAAGTCGTTGAAGAACGTATGGCCCAAGCAGTGAATGAAATGAGTCATTGGGCCGAATACGATTATGTGATTGTTAATGAAGATTTCGACCAAAGCGTTGCCGAAGCTCAAGCTATTTTGGTAGCAGAACGACTAAAGCGCCAAAGGCAAATTGGGCTTGCGACTTTCGTGAATAATTTAAGGCATGTTTATTAAAAAAAAGGAAATGTCTATGAAAGTTATTAACCAGGATTCAGGAGAATATATGCATAACATTACGATTAAAAAAGGCTTAAAGTATGGTGTCTCTTTCGGCAGCGCCCTTGCCATAGCTATTTCTTTCACAGCAAACCATTCGATCCTTTGGGCAATTATCCATGGTCTTTTTTCATGGTTTTACGTGATTTATTATGCACTATTTAAAAGTGTTTAACCTTTATATGCACTAACTTAGATCCTAATTTTCAATTCTTACGGCATTCTGTTCTACCTGTGATAAAAACCACAAGTCTAATTGATCTTCAGAAATATCAAGTGTTTCTGCAAATTGTCGTAATGTTACTTCAAGTTGTCGCAAAATTTGTTTTTGGTCAGCTTGAATGATTGAAGAAGCAAGTATCAACTTACTTTTTGGAACTTTTTTGAAAAAGATCTTAATAAACTCACAAAGCTCTTCTTCTTTTAAGGCGCTAAATAAAATTAAATCCTCTAATTTAGGGGGAAGATGATCTAACAAGCTCATAACATGCATTTTATCAATTGGCCCAAAAGTTAGATAGAGGGATTTTAGAGGTTTTAGTAAAGGAAGAAAAGAATATAAAAGTGGAGGGAGTTCATTAAGCGGATCCCACAACGTATAATGCAAGCTATCCAACTTCTTGAAATGTGAAAGTATATCCAAAAACTCTTCTGATTTTTGCCATTTAGCATCAAGGCCTAAGCTTGTTATAGCTGGAGCAGAAAGGTTAACCCATGACTTTTTATTATTTTCATATGCCCATAAGACTGCCATTCTCAAAGCAGGTGTAGGTCTTTGAACCTCAATACATCCTTCCATAACTCTAGGATTACGAAAAATTATTTCGCACATTTTTTCATCATTGAGAATAGGATTAACTCCTGTTGCTAGAGAGATTAACATTGAAATTAGAGCACTTTTTGCATGATGGTCATCTAACTTTAATACTGCTCTAATAAGAGAATGTGCAAAATTTTCTAATGAAACGTAGCGATCTTCAAAAATTATCTTTATAAGCGATAATTTCGTTTTAAGTGGTCTAACATCCATCCCATAACAGATTGATGCACGTTCTGATGGAGATAACCTAAAAAAAGTTTCTTTAAGCGAAGTAAGCCCCAAAAATCCTGGACTTATTTCTGTTAAAATTGGTGTAGAAAATAAATGTTGCCTAGAAAGAGTTTGTCGCCAGTCGTCCTCTTCATCTTCATGCACCTCAATGTCAGAGTGCATCTTGCTAATATGCCATGTAAATCTCTTTTTTCCATTAATTTTAAACACAATATCACCAAAATAATCTTCTAAAACTTCGTCTTTTAAAGGATCATCCTCGAGTTCTGTTTCTAAAGTACGTCCTTCTAAACAGCAACGTTGAGTCAATTTTTCAACTGCATATTTAAATGCGTCTTGACCATCTTCAAATTTAATAAATAAAGTTTTTTCTGTAGAATCGCTAAGTAAATAAGAAAGGCAATTATGAATATTAATAATTCCTGACTTTACTTCATAAGTTCGTTTGTCTCTTTGTGCCGTCATTGGTTTACAATAAACAATCCCTTTTCTTGCTGATAGCATTTCAGCACATTTGTCTTGAATTTCTGGTAAAAAGTGTTTCTCAGGATCCGTGGATTGTTCAAAAAGGTTGCGAGCTGGAGAATCTGGAAAAAATGTTTCTATATCTTGATAATAACCAGCTGGCCCTTTTCGTCTAGAAATGAAACGTAAGAAATTAAAACATGAATTCTCAACGCAATTCGCGAATGGTTTTCCCTTGTACCTTGATGTCCCATAAGGAATAGAAGGTGGAAGAAAAGCATCAAACAGTTGATACCCATAAGACAGAAAGGCTAATTTCTCAGGGTTTAATATTATTTCTTTACTGTCAGATTCCTGGCCTAAAACCATCTTTTTCCAGGGCTCATAATCATATAGAGAAAAGCGTGATTTAATGCGCGGCATTAAATCATTGGGAGAAATCTCTAACAATCCTGACAACCAATCAGCAATATCTGTTTCTTTTTTTGCTTTCATCCAAAAATAACTTATAAGAGCTCTTTGAACAATAAATGGAGGATATGAGTATTTTTCTTGATCAACTTTTTGTTGTAAAAGGGCTTCAACTAATGTTTCTACAAATACAACTGTTCTAAGCTGCCTTATATTTTCTTCTAACAACAAATAATCTTTATATCTTTCTTTAAACTGAGTTAATTCAGTTTGTTGCTCAGGAGTTAATTTTTTACTCCTATATGTTCTTAATTTATTATAAGTATTCCAATAATGAATATATGTTTCTAATTCATTATCTTGTAGTAATCCTCTTTGAAAAAGCTCGGCATCTATAATTTTGAGGGCTTTTGTATATTTATCCGGATCATTTTGGGTAATATCTTCATTTGCTAAATCTTCTTCCGAAACTCCTGCAAGAACTGTAGCAAGGTATAGTGCTAAACTTTTTTTAAAATCATAAGCAAGAAAATCAGTATAATATTTTTTGCATTCCTCTACGTTTAAAATAGAAGCGTCAAATTGAGAAACCTCATTATCAACTGTTTCTAACGGGAATATCTTATAAAGCCTATCTCTAAGAAATTCAGTCCTCTTCATTTCATAAGGAATCATAAAACTTTCTTCAATCTGACGTAACATTAAGCTTAAAGCTTCAAATGAAGCTAAATTAATAGGATCTGAAATTGTTTGATTTGGTTGAAGTCGGATGTTACCTGGCGACGGGAAAAGAATTTGTAAAATAGCAGAGATAGGGTCTTGGGGGCAAAAATCCAAGTTATCATCAAAAGAAATAGCCTGAAAATGGACAGGAAATTCAGGGTTCCATGCGCCATAATTGCCAAGCACTAACCTTGCATTTTTTATTTTTTCCACATCACTAAATCTCAGTGAAGGGGAATAATAGAGAGCAGATGGATAACCTTTTGATGAGAGCTTTTCCTGAACAAAAGCATCTAAGCCATCAAAAAAATAAGTATTAGTTGCTTGCCCTGAAGCTGATCCTATCATAAATGCTATAATATTTAAAAAAAACTTCTTCATCATTTAAAATTCAAACTTATATGTTAAAGATAAGCAAAGAAAATTAGCATTACTTGTTAAATCATCAATAAAATGTAATGTATTAAAAGTTAAAGCTTAAAGCCTTCACCAAGATAAACACGCCTGACTGTTTTATCAGCGATAATCTCAGAAGGCGTTCCTTGCATCAAGACAGAGCCTTCATTCATAATATAAGCACGATCAACAATATCTAATGTTTCACGCACATTATGATCTGTAATAAGAACACCGATGTTGCGATCTTTAAGGTGAGAGATAAGCTCTCGAATATCGTGAACAGCAATCGGATCAATCCCTGCAAGGGGCTCATCAAGCATAATAAAATGTGGCTGCATTGCAAGAGCTCGTGCTATTTCGACGCGACGTCTTTCTCCTCCTGACAGTGTCACTGCCGCAGAACGCCTTAAATGCGTAATCATAAATTCTGAAAGTAATCCCTCTAAAATATCTTCACGTTCATCAGAATTTTTTATGGCGACCTCAAGAACGGCTTTTATATTTTGCTCAACCGTTAACCCTCTAAAAATAGAAGCTTCTTGCGGAAGATACCCAATTCCTAAACGTGCTCGACGGTACATCGGAAGCATGCTGATTTCGTAGCCATCAAGAAATATTTGGCCTTGATCAGGCTTTACTAATCCAGAGATCATTGAGAAACATGTGGTTTTACCAGCTCCATTTGGTCCTAACAAACCCACGGCCTCGCCCCTTTGTACGTGCAAAGAAACTTCTTTTACAACAGGTCGCTTGCGATAACTTTTTCCAAGCATCGATGCCTCGAGCCCCGCTCCTTTAAGAAGATATGAATCAGATTGAGAAGAAGTCATAATATTTTGTCTTATTGTTTCTGAGATTTTGGTAAAATCAGTACTTGAACCTGTTTTGGTATTACTTCTAAGTTTTCACCTTTTGCGTGAGTCGGTGATTTCATTAGCATTTTACTTATGCCTTTGTCGAGATCTACTTCAGCATAAGGACCATGCATTTGTCCCTGTTGATTGGTAATTTGAACATCTTTCTTTAATATTATCAACTTTCTATCAGGTTGATAATGGCCATATTTTGCTTTAGCAACTTCTTTTTGTGTAATAATTTTCACATTATTAAAAGCTTCAATTTCTTTAATTTCATATTTTTCTAAGGTGTTTTTATAAACATCGGCTTTTAAGGTTTCAGCTTCTATAATTTTATCTTGGGAACGCATGATTGCATTCCCTATGGCTTCAATTTTATACAGTTCATTTTTTGAATGTTCTGTCGATCTAAAGTAAGTTATCAGTTTATCACAATTTAATTTATATTCTTTATGAGTTACCACAACATTTCCATAGGCAGTACAAATATTCTTGTCTCTTTCACAAATAATGCCGCTATCACAATTAATCTCTATAGGAACTTTTGTATTATTATCAGAAACGATTGTCTCGGTTGTACTTCCTGTCGTTGCAAGACTAAAAGCTAACAAACCGTAATAAATGAGAGTTTTTAGGAGAAACTTATTTAACATAGGGCGTCCCCTTTCCTTCTGTATTTTCAGAAGTTGAGGGGTGCAATATAAGCTTACTTTTTCCTGTAAAATGGATCTTTTCCCCGCCATTCTCTATTGTAAACCCTTCCGCCTTAATTTCACTTGATGGACCTTTCCCGATAACTTCTTCTGAACCAATAACTTTTTTATTATTTGTATCCACTAACGCAGAAGATGTTTTAAATTCATATCCTGAGCTTGTTTTTAATTTAACGTTTTCTTGATAGTTAAGAAGTTTTGTTTCTTGGTGAAAATGCCCTTTATTTCCCTTAATTTCTACTTCAACACCATTTTGAAGGATATGCTTACTGAAAGGTTGTTCAAGATCAACTTCTTCTGCTGCAATTTGTTCAGCACTTTGCGCATTGATATTAAAGGGACGCTGATCTTTATCGTAAGAATGCATACTTGGTTGATGAATTTTATTTTGAAGAGAAAGATTTTTAAGGTTGTTCTCTTCATCCAGCCTATTATTAAAAAATTTTTCTATCTGTGGCCAAGTGATCATAATTGTTAACATGAACGCAAGTGTAATACAAAAAAATTTCCTTAGAAAAATAATGTGTTTTGAACGTCTTTCCTGTTGACGTTGTAATTCCTGACTTAATGGTTGGCCCTTACGGCCTAAATAGATTTTTTTTTTCGTAGAACTCATCGTTTTTCAATGTACCCTTAAGAAATATTTGCTCTTAAAAAATCATGAACATGAACAATTCCTACAATGTGTTCTTTCTCTTTTTTGCTATCAACAACAAAAAGTGCTGTAATTTTCTTTTCATTCATAAATGCAAGTGCTTCCTCTGCCAAAGCTCCAGCATGAATTGTGTAAGGATGATTTGTCATTATCTCTTCAACAGGAGACGATAAAAGATGCGTATTCATATGGCGCCTCAAATCTCCATCTGTAATAACGCCAATCAAACGGTCCGAATTTTCGACAACACCTACACATCCAAAACCGTGAGATGTCATTATTAAAATAGCTTGATCCATTGGGGTTCCCATAGGCACTGTAGGAATTTTCTCATTCTTGTGCATAATTTGCGATACTCTAATCAAACGTTGCCCTAGTTTACCACCAGGATGAAAAAGGCCGAAATCTTCAGGAGAAAAACTTCTAAAATTCAGAAGTGTTGTCGCCAAAGCATCCCCCAAAGCTAACATCATCGTTGTCGATGTTGTGGGCGCAAGCCCTAAAGGACAAGCTTCTTCAATTGAAGGTAAAAGCAATGTTATTGTTGATGTTTCAGCTAGAGTACTCTCTTTTTTTTGCGTTATCGCAATAATAGGAATGAGACGACGCTGAGCATAAGCTAGTAAATTAGAGAGTTCTGTTGTTTCTCCTGACGAAGACAAAACAATTAAAACGTCATTGGGTGAAATCATTCCTAAATCACCATGACTTGCTTCAGCTGGATGGACAAACAATGAAGGAGTTCCCGTAGAAGAAAATGTTGCTGCAATTTTACGCGCAATATGTCCACTTTTACCCATGCCTGAAACAACAACGCGACCTTTTGTATCAACAATAATCTGACAAGCTTTCAAGAAATTTTCATCGAGCGTTGTTGCAAGCGATTGAAGAGCGTTTGCTTCTAAATTTAAAACACGCTGAGCCTCTTCTAAGGTAAATTGTTGCTCTGGATTAGAAGGCTGTATTTTTGAATTCGCAGAAGAATTAAAAGCAAGAACTGTCATTATAATTCCTTTATTTCAGATGGCTTAATGTTCAAGTACATTTAAGTTTGGGTGTCCTAAAAGATCTAATTTGGCACACGTCGGTAAGAAATCAAAACAGGCTTGTGTTAACTGCTCTTTCTCTTCGCGTTTCAACATAAGATCTAAAATCTCTTTAATCTTATGGAGGTAAAGCACATCTGTCGCTGCATATCTTAATTGTTCAGGCGTAAAAGTTAATGCTCCCCAATCCGAAGTTTGAGCTTCTTTGGAGATATCAACGTTTAAAAGATCTTTACAAAGATCTCTCAACCCATGACGATCCGTAAAGGTGCGGGCAATCTTGGAGGCTATTTTCGTACAATAAATAGTTTTAACTTCGATCCTAAATGTATACGATAATAAAGCTACATCAAAACGGGCAAAATGAAATATTTTTAAGATAGATTGATCTTCTAGCAAGCGTACAAGATTTGGAGCATGATAACTTTTCTCATGACTAAACTGCACCACATGACAAATCCCATCGCCTTGCGATAGTTGCACAGCACATAAACGATCCCGATGAGGATTTAACCCCATAGCTTCTGTATCAATCGCAATTGATCCTTGAAACCTTACAGAAGAAGGTAAGTCTCCAAAATGATGCTGAATTTCAAGATTTGGTAGCGCAATCACATCAATGCTCCATTCCTTTATATGGTGCCCAGGAGAAGGCTCGAACTTCCACAAGCTTACACCTACTAGAACCTGAATCTAGCGCGTCTACCAATTCCGCCACCTGGGCTTTAATTTCATGCATAAGACGTTGCAACCTTATCCCTCAAGTTTATGTAGGCAGTAAAACTTATTTACCTTTGTCGTTCGTAAACTAAAAAATCAAGAAAAAAGAATAAAAATTCGTCACTTCTTAATCCTTTTGAAATAACAAATATGATGAAAAAAATCAAGAAAAAGGTAATTTCACATAAAATTTTTGCCTAAAAGCAATATTAGCCAATTTCTAATGTAAAGGATTATTTGAACTTACAATACAATTTTTCTTTAAAACTCTTACAAATCTTATTACCTAAATTTCTCGTTGTCTTGGTGCATATTTTTGCGTACACACTTCACGAATAAAAAAACCCGAGCTTTTTTAAAAATGGTTTTGTTTAAAAGAGGATCTTTATGAGAAAACATAAAACATCTCAAGCAGGCTTTAGTTTAGTTGAACTTGCTATCGCACTAATGATTATAGGGCTGATTGTAGGCGGTATTCTTAAAGGACAAGAACTTCTTGAAAGTGCACGCCTTAAATCCATTCTTACACAAATAAATGAATATCGTGTTGCTACGAGTACATTCATAGATCGTTATGATGCTCTTCCCGGTGATTTTGATCAGGCAACGGAACTTATTAATGAGAAGCTTCTTAATGGCAATAATAATGGCGTTATAGATGGTCCTGGATTAATAGCTCATAGTAAAGATCATGAAGCCGCTTCTTTCTGGGCTCACTTAGCCGCAGCCAATCTTATTCCTAACCCTGGAACTTCGACAGGAAATTACTTAAAGTTTGGCGCAGGCGCCCCAAAAGCTAAAATTGGTGGAGGTTTTACAATTTGCTATCACCCTTATGAAGATATGCCTGGTCATTGGTTTCTACTTGGAAATGAAAATGGTGAGAAAGGAGATGCTCCAGGGTTAACACCTCTTCAAGCAATGAGTCTCGACAAGAAAGCTGATGACGGCAATCCAACAACAGGAAAAATCAGAGCCAAAGATGGAGCTGGGACTAAAAAAGGAAGCTGTGTAACTTTGAAAGGTGAATACAATACTAAAAATAATGAAAAAGCTTGTGTCGTTTATTTCCAAATGTAAACACAATAAGGATGGATTTTCTTTAATTGAACTTGCTATTGTGTTAGCCATTATTGGCATTCTTGGAGGATTAACAATTCCTCTTTTAACGCATCAAATGGAAAGATCAAAACTAGAAGTTACACGTCGTCATCATCAAGAAATTGTTGATAGTCTTGCTTCTTATGTAGCGCAATATAAAACGCTCCCTTGTCCTGCTGATCCTGCAACTCAAGGTCCCTCTTCAGGTGTTGCGCGTTTACATTGTTCAACAACCTCTGAATCCATAGGGATCGTTCCTTATCGAACATTGGGGCTTCCTGAAAATGTTGCAAGAGATGGCTATAAAAATTTTACAACATATGCTCTTGAATCAAAAGTTATCTCGAGACCAGGACATGAGCGAGATTTTAAAAGATTTTGTGGAAAAATCTCGCCTCGCTTCCTAAAAGTAATGGATGAAAATGGCGCAAGTGTTTTAGCCGCGGGAGAAGACTGTATCTTGTTTGTTCTTGTAAGTCACGGTCCTACCGGAAATGGCGCTTATCTTGGGAAAGGATCATCTCAAACACGGCAAGACTCAAATGCAGGCCCTGGAGAAATTGAAAATAGCAATAGTGATTTAACTTTTGTAAGTGCACCCTATTCTAGTCGAAAGGGGGCTTTTTTCCGCCACATCGTGACATGGAAAACCCAAAGAAATTTTGCGGGAATTTGTCTAGCTTCTCATCTTCAAAATCGTTAACAATCTTACTCAAAAATAAGTAAATTTTGCTCATTTATAATACCTAAGTAGACTTTACTTATATAATAAATGAAATTTACTTCTTAAAGTTAATATGTTGCCGCACTAAGAAAGAAAAAAGGTTTTATACATAGCTATTTCAATATCTTTTCTTTCTTAGAAGTAATCATTTTAAATATATTCAAATGAAAAATGATTTATAGCAATTTTGTAAAACTGCTTATCACAGGAGTATTCTATGAAAAATTATCGTTTTGTCTTAGCCCTGCTATTTACACTGGGTATAACATCAGCTTATGCAACAGATCATGATTGTGATCAATGTAGAGGTGCTATAGGGGCCTCTATTCATGGATCAACTGGAAAATGGTTAGATCAGAACGTTCCTCATCGCAATTGGCAATGTTATGAAGTTGAAGATTTGGGACAACCTTCTCAAGATTGTGAAATGTGCGAAAGGGAAGTTGTGAGATATGTACACCGCATGAATCATGCCAACCACCCATCTCTCAACGTAGGTTGTATTTGCGCCGGCCATATGGAAGGAAATCTTGAAGCTGCAAAGTCAAGAGATAAAGAATTAAGATCAAGAACGCAACGCAGAGCAAATTGGCTAGCACTTAAGTGGAAAACTTCTAAAAATGGAAATCCTTATATTAAAACAAGAGCAAACAATCTTGATAATAATCCTCATCATGTTGTGATAACCAAGAGTGGGCAACGTTACTCTGCATCTATTGATAAGAGTTACATAAACAAATGGTATAACACTTTAGATGAAGCACGCCTTGCAGCTTTTGACCAACTCTGGCCTTCTAAATTAGCTCAATAAGTCACTTAAAAATAAATTTGGATGCTTAGCATTTTCTCTTTAACATTATGCTCATAACACATAAATAACTAGTCGTTCCTGAAGTATGAGTTTTTGGAA
>MKUV01000002.1 GCA_001898725.1 Caedibacter sp. 37-49 | reverse complement strand
GTTCGCTTTAAACCGGATTTACCATTCGGTTTGCGCCGGAATCACCGTTCGGTTCGAACCGGAATATGCAAGAAGGTTAGTAAAAAAAGTTTTCAAGAAGATTTTACTTCTAATATGGCTTCTAACCCTCAAGCAAGAATAAGACGTTGTGTTGATGCTCAGTTGCAGGGCCAAGGTAGCCCATCACCTTATACAGTTTTATTAATGCTGCCTCATCATGGAGCTAGAAATAATGCTTCTTTAATTATGATAGATTTGTTTATGCCTCATATTTTAGGGATTTCTGCAGGCGCAGGAACAATGTACAATCACCCTGATACAACACTCATTGCTAAATATGAAGCAGAGTATACACATAAACCCTATTTAGAACAAAAAAATATAGAGTTTTGGAAGAATTACTCTAAAGATATTATTGAACACTATTATATCACGTTCACAGATAAACTTAAAAAAAACTCTACAGATTCTGAAAAGGAAGTAAAAGTACAAACAGTACAATTGAATCACATAACAAAAGGGAAGCTTCCTATACTTGCTACTGGAGTAGCGGGAACAATTTATATTGATAAAGACAGCTATTATGGTCAGTACATCAGTTACTTTCAACATGAAGGACGATCATATAAAATAAAGTTTAAAAAGGCCGCTTTTGAGCATGATCGTAGTTTAGAAAAACTAATGGAAGGTGCAGAAATCCTAGGAAGCTCAAAAGTAAATTTGCCAGATAACATTCAAAAAATAAAATATAAAGAAATAGAATTTACTCGAAAGAAGAAAGACATATTTGATGCGCATGGTGTTTTTCTCTCTTCAGATAGCAAACAGCTATTGCTTCCCCTTGACATAGAGCATAAGGGTGAACATGATAAAAAAAAGGCTAAAAGTATACGTAAATTTTATATAGGGCATCAAGCAACTGAAGAAGGAGAGAGTACTCATGAAAAACTATAATTTAGTATTTATCTTTTTTGTTATGTTCTCTATCAAAGCATGGGGTGGAGTTTTGGAAATTAGCGACCTTGAGAAGATTGATAGGGACTTTAGTCGTATATTGCATAATTTAGAGAACTTTTATCGAGTAAATGCTGATCAAATTAAGATTCTTAATGAAGAAGGTTTTTACAAAAATGTTCTGACCCCTTCAGCAAGGTCGCGAGAAGCTCTTGAGCAGATCAAAGGAAATAATAAAGCAAATATTACGGAAAACTATGGCAAAAAACCTCGAAAACTAAAAAAGCATCTTCTTGAAGTTAAAGAATATTTTAAAGCAGTTGATGATCATAATGATCCTGACCTAAAACAGCAAGTTACGGATATCTTAAATTACACAAAAGGCCTACTTTTAATCCTTAAAGCAATATGGCGATAAGAAGCTAGAAAGGACTTCCTGACCTTCTCCCCTATAATGACTCCAGTTTTTAGTTAGTATAGCTAGACTGATTGAATGGAGGAGTTATATGAAGAAGAGTTATGGAGCGGAGCAAATTATAGGGTTATTACGTCAGAGTGAAGTTTTATTATCTTAAGGTAAGATTATTAGTGAGGTCTGTCGTCAATTAGGGATCTCGGATGCCACTTATTACAAATGGCGTAAAGTTTATGGGGGCTTGAGGGTTGATCAAGCAAGAAGGCTTAAGGAGCTTGAGCGTGAGAATGCTCGATTAAAAAGAGCTGTTGCTGACCTTACTTTGGATAAGTTGATTTTAAAGGAAGCAGCAGAGAGAAACTTTTAAGCACCGAACGACAACGGCAATGCGCTATTAAAACACAACAGAAGTTAGGGATCTCCTAAAGGCGTATTTGTGAGGTTTTAGGGATTCCTCGTTCGGTGCTGAGGATATTGCTTTCGACAAGAAGATGATAAGGAAGCGTTAAGAGCAGCTATTATTCGGTTAGTAAGTCAGTATGGGAGTGGAATTCTTCAAAATCAAGCAGAAGAGATAAAATACTCACAGCAATTACAATATCTACATTATCAGTAGCAGCATATTATAGAAAAGAGATTTAAAATATTTGTTTGAAGTAGATGGTATTGCACTTATTTCTTCTAATTAGAAAGATAACATAACTTCTGTTAAAAGTTTAGTAATAAAAAAGAGTTTCTAGAGTTCGAAAGAACTCTAGAAACTTTAAAATAAGTTAATAATATTGATGCGAATTGAGTCTTAAATTACCTACATTAGGCAAGGGGGCAGGAGCTGACTGATTAACCACGCAACTTTGTAAGGAATTTCGTTCTCCAGCAAGTTGCTTTATTAAAATAGTACTTACCAAATTGATACCATTATCTGCTAACCCTCCACAAAGAGGGATTTGTTGAACCACATGAGTGCCCATATCATATAAACTATTTACTGTTCTCACACTTACAACACTTTGGACTAAAAGTTTTTGGAAGTAGTTAACAACCCAATAAGCATTATCTGAAGTTTGTGGGTAGTGGGTAAAGACTTCTCTCATTGATTTAAGATAAAAGTTGGTAAATTTTCTTGAATTATCGTGTGATTCACAAGAAGCATTTACATCTATAGAGTTTCTTAAACAATGTCCTCTACCATCAAAGTTAAGAGCTAAACATAAACTAATATTTGAATTACTTAATAAATGCACCACTTCATCATCTTTCTCATGTATTTTGGCAAGCCTTAGAGAAGCAAAAAATGTTGAAAGATCAGCAAAAGATTCATGAAAAGCTGCAAGAGGTGAATTAGATCTATGACCATAAAAATACGCATTTAAAGCATCAAGAATGCTATGACCAGTTTCATGAGAAACAATATCAAAAAACCTTGCAGTAGGAAGTGGAGTTTGGTTATTAATAGCACCACATAATTCTATTCTACCAATACCAGGTCTATTAATTCTTTCATAATATGCATTTCCGATTCCTAATCGGCATGCTCTATCGTCAGGATTAAATATAACTTTTAATGTGTTAAAACTGGAAGTATTTACGCCACATTCTAAGAAAGAGTCTAGAGTTAACCGTGCGATACCATATGTGCTGATACGATGATTAATAACAGCACTAAGCTCGGGGCCAACTGGTTTATCTAACTTAGGATCGCCTCTACCCTCACTGTTATCAAAATTCCATTGAGTATCCTTTTTAAATACCAACAGACCCCTTGGAATATAGGTAGGTATATCTCTCCTTTCGTTATCAAGAGAAAAGTATTTATCTTGAGGACCGCTTTGAACATTTTCTAATGTTATATCTACTATAGAACCATTAAATCCAAATCTTCCATTTGGAGAATAAATACTTACCTCTTCTAAATCTTGTGAAGGCGTTGATAACGCTATTTGGGAACAAAATAATATAAAAAATAATAAACGATGAACTTTCATGGAGTATTCTCCTATTTAAATAATATTTAAAAACATAGATGCCTTTTGTAAAAGGCATCAGTTTATAGTGAGTCAAAAAACTTATTTTGAATATGCGTAAAATTTTCCTAGAAAGAAAAGTTGAATAATTTTTACTTAAACTAATCGCGATATTAAGACTATAATAATAAATTTTTTTTATTAGATTTCATATCTATGCAAATTTATCAATTGATATATGAACATAAATCATTTATGACTAAGAGGAAGTAGGGGAGACACTCAACTATCATAGTCCAAAGTAGTAAGAGAATATTATAAAAAAGTAAAATCATCTAAGTTCAATTTGTTTAATACTTCGTAGCAATATCATCCATAACATCAATAAATATGGAAACTAAAATTGCTAGGTTTTCTCACTTTCACATTAACATAGAGTTCATTATATAAAATCGCATATAAATAAAAGTTCATTAAGATTGGGGCAGGGGGGTGTTGTCAAACATTTGTTAATCGGTTATTCGGATTCTAGATCCAAATTTTTTTTAAAAACTATCATATTGATATCGAAACACAGTCTCATTTGAATGTACAAAAAAAATGTATCAATGTTTTTGTAAACGTATAATGGATAAACCTTGAAGAAATGAGGTTCACATTACGCTTTTATGCAGTGTAAGTAGTTATCTTTACCATAATCAAGGATCTTTTGATCTCTCGTAATAAGAGGTATACCCAGAACTCTCGCTGTGGCAACGATAATCCTATCAGCTGGATCACCATGAAAACCTCCAGGAAGAGAGGTGCTTTCAACAGTAACTTCAGGGGTAAGAGGATATAAAGTAATACCAGGTGCCTCAAGGCTTCTTTTAATCCAAGTCAAACAAGGCTGATTGAGAAGTATTCGTTCTCGTGCGTGAAGCATGCTGATTTCCCAAAGAGATATAGCACTTATAGCAACAGAGCCATCAATAAGGCTTTGCTCTAGAATTTCTTTTGCTTTTATTGAAAGCTCATTTTCTCCATTCATGAGCCACAAAAAAACATGAGTATCTAATAATAATTTAATATTAGGATAATTCTGCATCCCACTTTTCCTCAATTGGGTTAATGATGTCTCCTTTGACTTTTAGTGATTGCTTCATAAAGCCAAACAGAGAAGGGGAAGTCTCTGAATAAGGGACGAGCTTGGCAATAGGAATGCCACGTTTAGTAATAATGATAGTTTCATGTTTTTGCTCAGTTAGATCCATGAGCTTTAAACATTTTGCTTTAAATTCACCAGCACCGATTTGGATCATAATGCTCTCCATGGTTATATATCTATAGTCATATTAAATTGATTCACATTACAATGCAAGACATATTCGTAGTTCCGAAAAGTATACTTTGTGGAACATATCTCCTGCCTAGTTCCATAATATGTCCCATAAATAGATTTTCACAAACTCTTAGGGATTGTGGGTCATTATGACAGTATTTGTAGGATATGCTAGAGTCAGTTCAGTAGGTCAGTCATTAGAAGTGCAGCTTGAGAAGTTAAAACACTGTTCAAAAATATTTCGGGGTAAACAAAGTGAAACCACTATCAATCGATCTGCATTAATTGAATGTATGAATTATGCGAGAGAAGGGGGCACGTTAGTTATTACTCACCTTAATCGGCTAGCGCGTTTAACTGTTGACCTTTGTAATATTGCAGCTGAGCTTGATAAGAAAAAAGTAGCACTTCAGGTAATAGATCAGAACTGACACGAACGATGCTACAGGTCGGCTTCTTTTTAATATGTTAGGAGCGATATCGCAATTTGAAACAGAGATTAGAGCAGAAAGGCAGGTAGAAAGAATAAAAAAAGGTCTTATAGATTTATCGTCCTTTGACGGAACTATTCTTAAAAAAGTAACATTAGAAAATTGGATATTTAGAAATCATGCAGAGTACCAAGGTACCTTTGCAAGTTTATGTGTTTATAAGGCTAAACTCTCAAGTACATGGAATATACCGGATGAAATAAAGAAATCTATTTTTAATAAAGCTCAAGAAGGAGATGACGATGCCCAATTCAGTCTAGGAATAATGTACTCAAATGGATTAAGCGTTGATAAAGATGAAGTTGAAGCGGTGAAATGGTATACGCTCGCAGCAAAACAAAATAATACTAATGCGAGAGAAAAAAGAAGCTCAGTGAGGATGCCATAGCAGAGCTAAAGGAGAAGGTTTCTCAAGGACACAGCAAATCAGCCATTGCTAAGAAGCTTAATATAAGTCGAGAGACGCTTTATCAATACTTGAGGGAGGCGCAATTAAGTTGCTTAATATCGACATCCCAAATAGATTTAAAAATTAAAAATTTCTTTATATTCTAAGCATGAACCAACCAAATTTCAATTAACTTTCACCAGAGTAAGCTCAAAGAGCTCCAAAGAATAAGATGAATAGTACCAATCATAGCGCCAAGTTTCCACCACTCTTTGAAGGTGACAAAACCAGATTCAAAAAAGACTGGAGCTGATCCATTCCCATAATGCGTTAAACATCCAGATAACCCAGAAAAAATAGAAAATAGAAGGCAGGTCAACATTGGCGGAGCACCAGCTGATAAAGCTAATACCAACAAATTTAGGTGTAGCACTGGTAATGTGTTGCTCATCTTTTGTTATGATGGGAAGTCCACCTTCAAGATGAACAATGCCTGGAACACTGATGTAATGACTTATTTACGAGATCCTCGTTTCTTTTTTGGATTATTTTTTTTATACATCTTAGAACTTCTGCCTTAAGAACATCATTCTTGATAGGCTTAAACACATATCCATCCATTTCAGCTGCTAAAAATCTATCTCTGTTGGTTGATAAAGCATGTGCAGTTATCCCAAGATTATAAGCGCTTGAGAGCTATGAGAGAAAGGCTATTTTAGAAAAGGAGTTAAAAAAGGGCTAGAGCCACAGTTAATAAAATGCATGAGGCAGGAGCAAAGGGTGGCTCAAGAAATGATAATATAAGGATTCTTCCTGGTACCCTTATATAGATTGCGTAGGCATCAAGACTAGCCTCAACTGTTTCTGACATCATTAAAACTTGCCAACTTTCTCTTTTAAAATACTTAATGATGCTTAATTAAATCCTGTTCCCAAACTTTACGTGAAAGGTAATAGTTACCTCCATGTCCTGGATAGAAGACTGGTTTAAATGGTTTTAGTCCTTCATTCTTCAAATCAAGTTGAGGGTTCTCATCATCCATTTCAATAAACCCATTCTTCTTAAAGGCTTTCCAAGATCCAACACGATGATAAGAGATTGATGTAACCAAAAAATGGATGTCAGTTGTTTTAAAAAGAAGATCAACTACCAGTTTTATCATAAGTGTCGCATAACCTTTTTCTCTTGCCCACTCGTCTGTGTAAATATGGGTTATGCAGCCATATTTCAACTTTGTTTCATCTAAAAGGTAGTCTATAACATAATCTAATCCAGAAATATGCTCAGGGGCTCTTATAGCATCACTATAACCGTATCTAAAAAGATGCTGATCTAATTGTTCAGTAAGATTTCGATTTATAAAAAGGTTACAATATCCCATAGACCCATTGAAAACATCTAAAAAGGCAATATTTTGTTCTAATTGTTGTCCTGATGTTTTATTCTTTTCAATGTGCTTTAACTTATACAAAGAGGTAAGCGAAGGGTCCAAAGCGAAAAATTTTTCTTTTAAGTTAGATCCTCGTTTTAAAATTCTAAGTGCATTTGGGTTTTCTATAGAAAGGTGATAATTAGCCTCAGCTTTATTTAGCATTGCTTCTGTAAGAGAGCACTCTCTTAATAATTGTGATCTTTTAAAATGATAATCAAAATCTTCTTTTGAGACGTTATCATTATGATATCCTTTAATAAAAGGTGTATACTTCTCATTAAGCTCATGCCATAGTACTTTATGGCTTTCATATTGTTCCTCTATGATTTCGCTAGCCCGGGCTAATGTGGTCAAAAAGACTACTAAGCTTAAGAATGTAAAATATTTTTGGATATTCATGAGCTTCTCCTAAAGTAAAAATGGCTTATGATTTTGTCTAATTAGCATGATTGCTAAATTCGATAAAGTGGAAAATAGATATTATACTAGATTACTGACTAGAAACGCCACTTTTACTCTTTTTAATTACAAAATACCCCATTTTATCAACCTTAATGCCTCTTTCTTCCATCATTTCTTCGAGATCACAATAGCTGATCCTGTACTTACAATACCACCTCACGCATCCAAGAATAATAGCTTCTTGGAAATGTCGCCACTTAAAATCATTCATCCAATAATTCCCTATTTTTCTACAGACTTTGAATAAATTGATTAATTTTTGCAACAGAGCCGGCATTTGACCATAGTAAATCTCTTCTTATTCCATAGTTAAATTTTATATTCCGGATATAATTCTGGAAGCAAGACAAAATGTGAACTTGAATATGGAGGTTGGAATAATCCAATTATTAAACGTGAGCTCATCCAAAGAGCAAGAGATCAATTACGTCCAGATATTATTATTCAAACTGCTGAAGAAGTAGGCTGGAATAATAAGGTTATGGAGGCTCAAATATTTGCTTATCTTGCTGTACGAAGCCTTTTAGGAGAACCCATTAGTGTGCCTGAGACAACTAAGGTTCCTCAGCCACTTTCAGGAGGGCATGCTTATTTATCTTCCCAAAAGCTCTCAGAAAAAATGATAGCAGTTTTGAAAAATAATCCTCAAGTCTTAACAGGATACAAGCAATAAAGAAATTGGATACTTGTTAAGAGAAATATAGCGAAGCATAAATTTTATACCTGTCTTTAACAATATAGGTTCTTTTAAATGCTCTCGCTTGTTTACTTCTTAACCAAGTACCAGCAATGGTATTTGAGATTTACCCAATGGATGCGTGCTGCCAAAACATGCAATTATGTTAGCAATAGATTAAAAATGATAGAATTTATCAATTCTGAAATCCATTCTTGAGATTTTCATATGGGCAAAACTTCTTAGCGTGCATTTACGGCCAAATCTTTCTCATACCCTTAATAAGAGATTGACTCTTATTAAGTTTTAACGCCATCAGCTCGACTTTATATAATATTTGAAACAGCTTTTATTTCTTAAAATGAATTATAATCGTTGTGATATAGGCTTATAATGGTTCTGCATTAGGGATAATAATATCGCTTTGCCCCTTGAAATAGTTAAAAAGCATATTAATTATTTCATGCATGCTTGTTTTCCAATAAACAATAGCTCTACTTAGATTGAGATTAAAAACAGACCATTTTTTTTCTGAATGATAATCAACAGGAAAAGGAATTATTTTCCAGCCTAATTTTCTAAAGAGTCCTACTGCACGAGGCATATGCAATGCAGATGTAACAAGTACCCATTTTCCTTTAGGCTGTAACAAACGATAACTATAAAGAGCATTTTGATTAGTATTACGTGCTTCTCTCTCAAAGATTATTTGATGCGTATTTAAACCACAATCTTGAAAAAATTTCTCAGCCAATACGGATTCATTAACGCCATGTTCTAAGTACCATCCGCCACCTGTGAAAACGTGTTTTACATTAGGGTATTGTTTAATAAGTTGAGTAAAAGAAATTAAACGACCTATCGCAAAATTATAACAAGGACGCTTCAGTTTGCAAGACAATAAAAGGTCAAATCCACTCCCAAGAACAATAATTCCTTCAATATCTTTTGGAATTAATGGGTCTTCAGGAAAACGTCTTTCTAAAAAAGAAGTTAGCCATTGACCTAATGGAAATATGCATACAAACAATATCAAGATTAAATCAATTGAAAGCAGAATATAAGTAAGGCTTAAATATCTAAAAAATAAACTTATGGTAGCTAAAAAAGTCAAAAATAAGAATAGATGATCAACTTCTACAATAAGGTTTAAGAGACGACGTAAGACATTTTCTGCTAAAGAAAACTGATTTTTAAACATTTGCTTATTCATTTCTAAAAACCCTTACTTTATAAATTGATTAAGGCTTATATACATCCATACTCCCATCTTTGCTAACAATGATAAATAATAACTTAAAACGCTTGTGTGGCAAGATTAAGGTAAGATTACAATTAAACTAAATAAATACGAATCTTCTCAAATTTAAAATATACTTAAATTATAAAGATAGAAATATATTGTCTAATTCATCTTGTTTTTCTCTCTAATTTTCCTAAAATTTTTAAATAAAGAGTTATTTAGTTCTTGAAGATGGAGACATAAAAAATGACCATTATGATAAAGAAAATGTACCTAATAGCTTCTGTTCTTTTGATAAATGCAGCAAATGCTTCGCAATTTACCTCAGAAATTTTTTCTTATGATGATTATGCTAATGCCAAAGGACTCCACGTCACTTTAAAAGGGGACAACTGGCGTGCAGAAGATATAAAACCTGATCATCTTCAGTTTCATATAAATCTTTTTGGTAATTCTACTGTTATGGCTGGATTTGCAGATGGACAAGTAAGGTCTGCTGAAAGTGTCACTGCAAGAGTTAAAAACTCTATTGAAGAAAGATTTGGAAAAGGTAGTCCTCATGGTCTTTTAACTGTTCTTGATGAAGAAAAACAGCCCTTTATGCATGTAGTTGCTGGAAGCGGAGATCGACCAGGTACTTCTGAGTTAGCCTATGCAATGTTACCTGAGTACTGGGGAAAAAAGTATGGAGAGAAAGTAGTTACTAAGATCGTTCAGGAATGGGCCCCAGCAGTGTATAAAATAGGTCGAGGCATTGGCCTACAACCTAATGCTCATGCTAATATCATTAAAGCTTTTCAATGCTTTGATGGCAAACCTCTTGAGCAAATTGATGCTACGGCAAGCCCTTCTAATGTTGGCTCTTGGAAAATCCTTATAAAAACAGGCTTTAAAGCTGCCAAATGTAATTTAGAATCAACTGAAATAATTATTGATTATGATCATAAAGAATTTGAGTCACTAGCAACAATGGAAGCAGAATTGTTAAAGCTTTTCGATATAGCAAAAAGCAATACTGACCAGCCATTAATTCCAGGAAAGCGTTACCGCATGATTGATCCTAAGGGACAACTGAGAACAATCAGTAAACATACTAAATGGGAACGCATGAAATATCATTTTGAGAATACAATTAAGACTTATGATAAGAAATTCACTATCGATTTAAAAATCGATAATTAAATAAAGAGATATTATTACTGAGTTAATAATGTGTATGAAACTTAAATTTTTTTATAATTTGTGGGATTGATGATAGAAAGAAAATCATTGGCTACCGAGCCTACATTTAAGATTGATGAATTAACTCTTGAGGAGCAGTCTTCACTTAAAAGCTCACGGGTATGGGAGAGCGATTGTCCTATACCTATAAATCGCTTAAGAATCGTAAAATTAAGTTATTGGAATTTTGAAGGTAAAGAGCAGGCTGATGGCCAAATTATGGTAATGGATGCAGTTGGGGATTCTGTTGTACAAATCTTTAAAACACTGTACGAAAAAAAATTTCCTTTAGCAAAAGTTCGTTTGATGGATCATTATGAAGGAGATGATGCTAAATCCTTAAATGATAATAATACTTCATGTTTTAATTTTAGACCTATTATTGGTTCAACAAAGTTGTCATTGCATGGTTATGGACTCGCTATAGATATTAATCCTATACAGAATCCTTTTATTGAATTTCCTGAAAATGAAACAAAAAAATCCATAGCAATTTATAGCCCGCCTGAAGGAAGACAATATACGAATCGTTTACAAAGCCGTCCTGGAAAACCTTTTAGGCCTGGAATGGCTGAACAAGTTATAGATATTTTTAAAAAAAATGGTTTTACAGTTTGGGGAGGTGATTGGGATACTCCCATTGATTACCAGCATTTTCAGGTAACTCGTGACGTAGCTGAAAAACTCATAATACTACCTCCACAAGAAGCAAAAATTTATTTTCAATCTCTCTTATAATTTTTTTAATTTTTACAACAAGTCTTGCGACACTTTTAAGTGAGTAAAAAAGTGAAGCTTTGATCTGGTGCCTAAAAGGTTGGGCCTATGATCCTCCAAAATCTGGCTTGATTTTGAGTATGCCTAAAATTAACTTAATTGTATCAAGTTTAGAAAAATATGAAGATAAACATGATGACTAAAAGTAATTTTATAAAGGCGTTCTTTTAGTATTATTTTTTTGAATTTTAGTTCATGGTGTCAAGCTTCTTTAATCCGATCTGTAACTTTTTATCACATTAGAGAGGAGGGAGGTTTTGATTCTCAAACTCTTCTCACTGTCTCATGTATACAAGCTTCAGGTACTAAATTATCACTAGAAAAAAAGAAAGCTTTAATAAACTCTCAGTATCTTAAAAATGTTCACTCTCTTTATCTTTTAAATCAAGATTTAGACGATAATTTCATAGAAAGGATGTATAGGAATACAACTCTCAAAAGGTTAATTAATTTAGATATTTCAAGAAACCAAAATATAACTAATCGATCCCTTCAAGAAATTTTAAACAGTGATTTAGGGTCCATAAGAGATTTACCTCAAATTAGCGGAAGATATGGCATCCCTAGTTCTACGATGTATGTAACTGCTTGTGGAACTTCTATAGTATCTAAGGATAATCAGAAGCACATTAACTTAAATCGCTTTGGTTTTACAGTTGAATATAAGCATCCCCTTACAGGAAAAACGACAGACACAACTGCTGTAAATGCTGTCAAATTTGTGGAATGTAATTTCTAGATAAAGTTTTTACGGATAAAGCTTCAGGAAAAGATATCAAAAGACCGGGTTTAGAAGAATTACTTCACTATGCAAGAGACGGAGATACAATTGTTGTCCATAGTATGGATCGATTAGCTCGTAATCTTGATGATTTAAGAAAGCTAGTATTAGATTTAACAGAGAAGGGGATAGGCATTCGATTTGAAAAAGAGCAGTTGGTCTTTACAGGTGAGGACTCTCCAATGGCCAAGCTTCTTCTCTCAGTCATGGGAGCTTTTGGTGAGTTTGAGCGAGCCCTTATTAGAAAACGTCAGTTAGAAGGCATCTATCTAGCAAAGCAAAAAGGTCTCTATAAAGGAAGAAAAAAGAAGCTCAGTGAGGATGCCATAGAAGAGCTAAAGGAGAAGATTTCACAGGGACATAGTAAATCTGCAATTGCTAAAGATCTTAATATCAGTCGTGAGACACTGTATCAATATTTGAGGGGCTAACTAATTTAAGCATCATCTTTTTCACATGTTTAACCCATCTATGTCTAAAACTTAAAAAAGCTTTTATTTCATCAACTTAATTATATCTTTACCTCAAATTTGCAACACAACCATCCTATCAGCTGAATCATCATAAAGCTTTCTGGAAGCGTGGTGATTTCAACAGTAATTTCAGGCCTAAATGGATATAAATTATTACCTGGAACTTCCAAACTTCTTAGGATCCAAGCTAAGTAAGGCTGATTCAAGAGTATTCTCTCTTTAACATGAAGCATGCTTATTTCCCAAGGAAAAATAGCACTAATAGCAATTGAGCCATCACTAATGCTTGCCTCTATGATTTTATTTGCTCTTATCGAGTATTGCCGCCCTTTTGATAAGCGATCGAGTCCGTAAAATGTCGTCTTGAAGACTTACTCTCGTTTCAAGAAACATTAGAAATTAAGCTTATCTCCTAACATTCTGTTTTATATTGTTTCATTCGTTAACCTTTTAAATAATATAGGTTGACCATTTAAAGATCTTTGCTTATTCTCCTTAAAACATATGAATTAGGGGGAATCTTAATTAGCATGATTCAAAAGAAACTGAGCAAGATTTTATTTTTTACAGGCTTTGCAAAGGTTGCGGAGGCACTCATATGCTTCTCACATGCTACAGAAATTTTAGACGAAACAAACTCCAAAAATCCTATTCTAGCCCATAACACTCAAATCCCCATCAACTCACTAGAAGGAACCATTGACTATATTACAGCATTAGCTGGTACATCCATTACAGAGTTACCGCTCCAAATTTCGCAAGCCAGACAAAGTAAAGGACTATCTCCACATATCCCTTTGAATCAACGAGATGAGTTTTTGAACTATCTTTGGTACATAAATGACGACATGCTAGTAGAATCTCCCATGTCCGGCCAAATAATAAGTATAGCTTGTCAAAAAGGGCAAAAGGTTAGATACGGACAAGATCTTTGTATTATTGAAGCCATGAAAATGCAAAATGTCATTAGATCTCCTATTGATGGAGAAGTTGTTAATATTTTAGTTAAATTTGACGGTCAAACTGAAATACAACCAATTTTAAAATTGCGTCCTTTAGGATGGAAATCAGTGATTTTCCAAAACATCTTAGATAATCAAAATATTTTAAGTACCTTATTTCCTTGGGAACCATCTACTGCAAACGTTTTGCTAACAGAAGATTTGATAACTGTTTCACCTGAAGAAATAGAAAAGCAAACTAAGCCCTCACAACCCGTTTCAATTGCACACATGACAATCACTGAATCTACCATTGTCACGATTGATCAATCAGATAAGTCATCTTTACCTCTTCATTCAGTCGAAGAAAGCTTAACACCGATCTTACCTGGTATTACGGCCAAAGAAATTTTAGCAACAATTTTACTTAAAAATAATAATGATATATTTTCTCACAACCGAAATGTTCATGTGCAACCCATTTTATTGCCCTTGAAAACTCAATCGCAAAAGAAACTAAATTTCGACTTTTTGGTAAAAGAAATTACTTCTTTTTCAGTAACTGGAAAACAAATAGTTCTCTTAATGCCTGTTTATGTTTTACAAAATATAAGTACAAAATCTACTACTGTAACAATTGACCAACCATTCAAAACATCCTCACTTATTAATAAAGCCAAAGGCCATCTTTTTCAAAGCATGAACATTACTGCCAAAAACCTCTATAACGATGCACCCATAACGTTCTTGTCTCGAGAGCAAAATAAGGTAAACTTTAAGTCATTCACGAATGTTCATAAAAAACTCTATTTATTGATAGTTTTATATTTCTTTGCTTTTGCTTGTGAAAGATTTAAAGCACAATTTAGAAGGAAAACGGTCACTCTAAAAACTATACATCCCACAAAATTCATCCCCATATTTCATAAACAACCTTATAATCAGAATTTCCCTTATTCTAAACACATTAAGCTTGCTTAGTCTTTGAATAGAGAGGCATCTCCATAAGAAAACTTTTGAATGCTTCCTGTTGAGTCTTCCACAAGAAGAAGCCCTTGAGAGTCTACTCCGCGGGCAATTCCAAATACTTTACCAGCTCCTGTATTAAGAGAAACTTTTTGATTTCTGAGCAAATCATATTTTTCCCACTCCGGGAGGAAAGCTTCCAGCCCTTTATGTTGAAATACATCTAGACCTTCAAAAATAGTGCGCAATATATACCCTACAATAAAATTGCGATCTAGTTTTTCTTGAGTAATATGTTCTAAAGAAATCCATGGTTGGTCAAGACCCGCAAGTTTTATATCTTTCATATTCACATTTAGGCCAATACCTATAATAGCTTGACAATTTCCATAGGCTTCGCCCATCAACTCGATGAGAATGCCCCCTAACTTTTGATTATTCATATAAAGATCATTTGGCCACTTTAAACCCACTTTAAGTCGAGGATTAAAAGATTCAAGGGCATTTGCTGTTAATACAGCAACAACTAAACTCAGCCCTGACATTTCCACTATATCTTTTTTAAAAATACTTGAAAGACTACAGTAAATATTGTGCCCAAAAGGTGATAGCCATCTTCTTCCTAAACGCCCTCTCCCCATAGACTGATATTCACTAAGACAGACTGTTTGATTTTCAAGAGGCATTATACTTTTTAAATAATGGCTTGTTGATTCAAGTGTTTCAAAGATTTCTAAAGAAATTCTTTTGTCTGCAAGAAAAGGCTCTATTTTCCTTTGATCTAGCAAGATTAGTGGCTCTTTTAAGTAGTATCCTTTATGTTGGGATTGAATATCGATGTTGTACTTTTGGAGCCGTTTAATAACTTTCCAAACAGCCGTACGTGAAATTCCTAAATCGTTCCCAATATCAATACCTGTGTGAATTCTTCCATCATTGAGAATATTGAGAATTTGAGGGATCGTTGAAGAAAGTTTATGAGGAATCATCGTTTAAGAGCTTTTCATAAAGGTTGCATATTTTAATTCGCAGTAAAGTGTAGAGCGTCCTATGTAAAATTGATTTGCCACATTAATTGAAGATAGTTCTGATTAAATTAATTTCATTGCAGAATCCAAAGTATCTTTATTTAGCCCAGGTCGTCCAGGTTTTTCTACCTTTTAGCCGAGCAGGGTGAATACCATCTTTTGTACGCTCAACAATGAGTCAGTGCTCAAAATGTGCAATTGCTCCAAATACTTGAAATATTAATTCTCCAGCAGGGGAAGAAGTATTAATCTTTTCTTCAAGTGACATAAGACCAATCTTGTTAGCCTTTAGATGTTCAACTGTTTCAAGTAATTCCTTTAAACTTCTGCTTAATCGATCAAGTCGGACAATACAAAAAACATCATTGGGACGAGCGTAAGAAATAAGCTCATCTAATCTTGAACTTTTAAAAACTTTACCACTAATTACATCTTCAAATATTTAAAGCGCGCCTGCTTCTTTTAGACTTTGCCTTTGTAAGTCTAACTCTTGTTTATGTGTTGAAACACGAGCATATCCTAAAATATCTGCCACATATTTTTTCTTCTCGTAATTTTCACTAATTTTAGAAACCATAATGTTTCTATAAAACGAGCGGTTTCAAGAAGCAATCTTTTTTAAAAAAGATGGGTGTTTTGTAAACGGTTTTGTTGCAAGTAAAATCTATATGTTATTTTTTAAGAACATAACCCTATATTTTGAAATATTATAATGTATTTTAACTCTCAATCTCATAAGGAACAATCAAGTTACTTAACTTTCGGAATATCATTCCACTGTGTGGTGTAGTGGGGTGAAAGAAACTGTCGTTGAGTAATTGAGACGGCACTTTGATCAACAGCGCCATAGTTGACAGTTCTTTTGTCATATCGCTGATTTAGTTTATCAAGCGTTAGCATTAATTGCTCTTTTTTTAGCGAAGCTTGACAAAGAAATGATCCTTGAAATTCTTTATGTGAGCATAAATCTAAAAGGCATATTCCTGCTTTTTTATAAAAGAGATTAGGTTTATAGATAGCCTTTAAAGCCTTTTTACCTGCCGTAATAAAAGTGGGAGTGTAGTGGCTTGCAACATCAAGCGGGGCAAGTTGGAAATTGCTATAATAGCTGTCTTCACCAAAACGATTAGTCTTAATAAAAACCCCTATTTTTTGGGCAAGCATTTTTTCGTCTCGAAGCTTCTCAGCAGCTCTTTCAATAAAAGAACAAATGGCACATTCTAATTCTTCATAAGAAGTAACATCTTTTGGAAAAGAACGTGAAACCGTAATCATTTTTTTGGAATCTGATTCTTCTTCCAATTCATAAGAGATTTTTCCATTAAGCTCAGTGACAATTCGCTCTCCTACAACGCTCATTTTTTGACGTATCCATTTGGGAGGTGCTTCCTTAAGCTTAAAGGCTGTATCAATCCCTTGAGCAAAGAGGTACTTTGTATGATTGCGTCCAATCCCCCAAATCTCATTAACGGGGAGACGACTCAAAAAAGTATCAATCTCTTTTTCATTAAGAAGAATAAAGACGCCTTCAGATTTTTTAGCAAAATGGTTAGTAACTTTAGCCAGCGTTTTAGTTGAAGAAACTCCTATTGAAATTGGAATGCCTAAATATTGCCTTACTTGATCTTTTAAATTCTGACAAAAGGAAATAAGCGTGTCTTCAGAAACATGTGTTAGATCAAGAAAAGCTTCATCAATTGAGTAGACTTCTATCATAGGAACTTGCGATTTTAGTAAAGCCATAATTCGATTAGAGAAGTCTTGATAAAGCGTATAGTTTGAAGAAAAGATAGCTATATCAAACTTTTGAGCAATTTCTTTGAATTTAAAATAGGGCTCACCCATCTTAATTCCTAAGTTCTTTGCTTCGTTGGACCTTGCAATGGCACAACCATCATTATTACTTAAGACAATAACAGGTTTATTCTGTAAATCAGGTCTAAACACACGTTCGCAAGAGACATAAAAGTTATTGATATCTACAAGAGCTATCTTTCGCATTATAAAGAATGAATTGCTGTTGTAACAACACCCCATATCTGGATTTCATTATCAGCAGTTAAGAAAAAAGGCTCATTAAAATCCTCATCTGTTTTAAGGATTATTTTTTGGCCATGTTTCTCAAAGCGTCTGGCACAAAGCTCACCTGCTATAACAGAAATAACAATATCTCCTGATTGAGGTTTAAGACTTCGGTCAACGATCAAAAGATCGTCTGCTAAAATACCTGATTCTTTTAAAGCATCATTTGTGGCATGCATAAAAAAGGTTGAGATAGGATTTAGGATTAAATGCTCGTTCAAATCTAGGGATTTTTCAGTATAATCCAGGGCAGGAGAGGGAAAACCTGCTGTAACTTGCATAAGATAAAATGGTAAAGGGTGGTAAGAAGGAAGTGAATTACATGCTAAGGGTTGAGGGTTCATTTTAATTTGCTCGGTTAGTTTTACTCCCCCTTCCTTATAGGCATAAATGATAAAAGTTCTAATATCAAGAAGTATTATTACATGCGTGGCATGCAATTTTTGTATAAGTTAAAAATTGTAGGATGTAGAAAGGTTTAACAGATGAGCTACTCTCCAGTGCTATGATGTCATTCTCCTCGTAAAAAGGAATTGACGTTAATAGAGCTGGACTAATGGATAAGCTCAGAGACTTGTTCTTGAGATAAACCCGTTACTTCCATAATGATTTGTGTATCGAAACCTTTCAAAATCATAGAACGAGCAATTTCTAAACGACCTTTTTCTAAGCCTTCTTGTTTCCATTGTTCTGCAAGTGTCATGATCTTATCCTCATTGATTTCAGTAAGACCCTTACGGATGGTCTCTATAAATGCCTCTTTATCTTTAATCTCCGCTGCTTCTACAACATAAGACAAAGTGACGTAAATATATTCTTCAATATACTGCTTTTCACCAAGATTTTCAATCTTTCTAAAAAGGTCAATTGCAACCTTTAAAGTTGGCAGGATATCAGGATCTTTAATATGCTTTGCAATAAGAGCAGCAGCACCAAACCAAAAGTACTTCTTCAACTCTTCATCTGAGGCTTGCGTGAGATCAACAATTTTATATGGCCTTCCCATAATCTCACGCGCTAAATCTTGATTCGCTCCATAAAGTTCAAAAAGATCGGTTGAATAAGGAAAAGGCTTCTGGCCTGTATAGAGCACAAGCGGATAGATGATTGGAAGCTTATTACTCTCTGATTTCTTGAGATGCTGATCAATAATCGCTGACATGTATTTAACAAGTCTTAGGGGAAGCATTTTGTCAGGAGTTGAGGCATGCTCGAGAAGACAGTAAATGTAACCCTCTTCATTATTAAACTTGGTGGCAAACAGAATGTCTGATATTTGCTGTTTAAGCTTGTCATCTATAAAAGAATCTTTTTGCGGCTCAATGGTATTTAAATCTATTGCTTCTTTTACCTTTTCTGGAAGATGAGCTTCAAAGAATTCTCTAGCAATTTTTGGAATAGTAAATATAGATCTTATATAGCGATCATGAGGGCTTAACCTGTTTTTAGACATTCTATATAGCTCGTAAATAATTAATAATTATTAAATTTATCTTACTAAATTTACAAAGAATTGTCTGCTTTTTATTGGCTGAGAGTCTTATTTTTTGTGTGATTTCTTACCTTTTATAGCTTGAAGAATTTTCTCAAGTTTCTCTTGAGCAAAATCTATCTGATCTTGGGTAATTTCTTGCATTTGTTGACCTTCAAGGTCGTACCTGTGTTTGCCATTAATAACAGTTTTAAGATAGTCAATGTTACGCGTGTAATAGGCGAGTGCGTCTCTCAATTGAGATTTTGATGGCGCGCCTTCTTGCTTAAGCAAAAGATACAGATCTTTATCAATTTTAAGTTTTAGGGGTTTTAAGTCTTTTGGGTTAAAGCAAGCAGGGAACTTTTCATAAAGCCATCCTAAAGCTGTTTTGATTCCTTCTCTCTTTTTCTTTTGTGCATCCTGCATGAGGTGTTCTTGTTCTTTAGCAGAAAGTTTTTTTGGTACATTTAACGTTCGATATTGAAGCCCCTGAGAGAGCTGAAATTGCTTTTCTGGACTTAAGGGCTTCTTAATCGTAAGTTTAGGTCTGTCATTCATAAAAATGTCCTTTAGGATGAAGAAACGTTCTTGTAACACTTATTCCCTTATCTGTTAAACAAAAATTATCCCCATTTTTAGAGGAAAACATTGTGGATAAAACCTTTTAATCCTTTATTGTTCCTTGCTGGAGAAGAATTGCTTCATAAATAAGCATCCTTTAATAATATTTAACAGGGAGGGGACAAAGTTATTGGGAGGTAAGGGATGACTTGTCTCTTAAATTCATCATCATAAGAATGATCAATAAGGTGATAATTACATCCTAAGCTTTAAGCCTCTTGTTAAGGATTTGCTTAATTTTCTTAATCGGGAGGTTAAGATCGGTAAATAGTAAAGACTTTTGCCTTGCTTTTTGTCCTATCCTGCCATTGGCAATGAGAAGAGACCAATCCTTAAAAAGAGTGGGCATCACAACAATATGATAATACCTAAAGATACCTACATCTTCATTCTGAGCTTTAAGAAAAAACTCTGCGTGCATTATCCTGCTTTCTGCATCTTTAAATCTTTAAGTTGCTGTAAAGATTGACCAGGGTTTTGAGGATTAAGGGGATAAAGTTTATTCTTAAAAAAGATGACATTGCCTTGTTTAAAAGCGCCAGATACACATGCAATTTTTACGTCTTCTTTCTCTTACTTTGCTGTTAGTTGCTCAAGACATAATACAAAACCCTTGCTTAGCTTCAGGTAGCGAGGATGAAGATAAAGCTCTTTCCTCTGAACCTGCTAAGAAACGTCAAAGAACTCACTCGACTTTACTTGGAAAGCCTTTATTAGAAGATAATGAAAGTAATACATTGTCTGATGAAGTCTGGATGCATATTTTTGATCTGCTAAGCTTCCGTGATCTTGGTAGAGCACAACAAGTATGCCGCCCATGGGTCTACTCTTGGGCAGGATGAATGGCTTTCTCTCTCTAAGCAGATTGAGATTAAACCTTTATCCATTTTATGGGAAAAGCTAAAGGGTAGTCCTAATAAACACTATCAACAGTTTTTTTCATCTTCTCTAGCTCTTGAAAAAATCTGTTCAGACCTAACAGTCCTTAAAAAATACTCAAAACCCCTTTCCTCCTTCCTTTATTCTTCGAAATTAAAATTACAGCTTTAAGAATCTATAAGGCTTTAAATGAGATAGCAGCTAAGCAAAAATAAGCATTAGTAGCTTATATTAAAAATATACCTGTCTATCCCAATAAGCAGAGTATATTCTCACAAGAGTTTATTGAATTTACAAAAGCACATGCCTCTCATTACAAAGTTTTGTACTTACTTAATATTTTTAATCTTCCGTCCGCACAGCCTATGGTTGATCTGTTTAATAGAGTAAAGGAAGAAACTAGCTTAGAAGATGTTTATGACGCTCTAACTGAAGACCAAGACATTTTAGTTCCTAGAGCAATAGCATATTTTTCTAATATAGATTGGGAAACTGCCTCATGTGTAGGAGATTATTGTTACAAAAGGAATGGACTTAGTTCCAATGAATCTTTAAAAAAATGAATGGTTAGAGTTAGCTGAAAAATTCTACCGTGAGTCAGCTAGGCAAGGTGATATCGATGGGAAAGATGGGCTTATTAAAGTTTTTGATAAGCAGGGTAGATTAGAGGAAGCTAAGGTTTATAGTCAGTAAATATATAAAGAAAGTTTAGCATTAATGTTTAATAGAGATTATAGGGAATAGGGGTATTGTCATTTATAGATTAGATCTTTATCTGTCTTAATGGTGCTTGGTATTTCTCATTCTTTAAACCTTTGAGAGAAAGCGTTTAGAAGCACTGAATTTTCTTGTAGATGAAAGATAAAGTTAATACATGCATTAAAGTATCATTAGAAAATTAAAAAGATTTTAAGCTTTAACAAATTAAATAATCAAATATTATTAAAAAATATTTAAGAGGAAAAAATGAAAAAATCTATTAAGTTTGCATTAATTCTAAGCTTATTATTAAATTTTGATTTGTTTAGCTCCTTTATTAAAGAAGAACAGCAGGTAGAGAGCCAAAACGAATATTCTAATAATAAGTTACTTAACCAGATCCCTTCCCGTAAAGGAACAGTGGGGGTTATCTTAGTCTATAAAAAAGATGATCGTCTTTATGCGCTTTTAGGAAAAGAAAATAATGAGGGAAGCTCAGAGAAATCAGGAAGATATAGTGATTTTGGAGGAAGCGTTAGTCATGATGGAGCAACATTTTTAGAGAATATGCTGCGAGAATTAGAAGAGGAAAGTATGCAGACATATAAAATTAGCCAAGAGGATTTTCTAAAAAATGCTTTTGTGTTTCACACTGAGAAAAAAGACAGAGATATTTTTTATGCCGTTTATTCAATTAAGGATTCTCAATATATACCTGCGAACATTCTCAATCATAAAAGAAGTTCTTTAGGGGATAAGTTTCCTAAAGAATATAAGGAAAAAGAAGAATTTCTTTGGGTAGATATTAATATGCTTTTACTTGCTGTTATAAAAAATCCACAAAGAGAAGTTTTTGCAATAAACGATATTGAAGGACAACCACGTCTTATAAAGTTGAGAAAATATTTTATTGATGATTGCCTTTTGCACTCAATTTTTGAAAAGATTATCATTTCTCTCAACCATTAACATAAAGATTTGGCCGTTAGATTTAAAATGAAAAGTTTTATTCTTCGCTCCTTAGGCCATGTACGATAACAAATGATTGAAATATTTATTCTAAGATATCCTTTTTCATAATTTTTATATAACTTTGGAAAATGTTAGTGGCATATTGTAACGTCGTATTTTATCTATTTATAAATGTCTTTCTCATAATCTAAGATTATAAGTCTTGTACCATTAGAGGCAAACGTATAGGAAGCTTATTACTATTTCTTTTACCATGAAGCTGAAGAATCTTCCTTCAAATTATTGCTGCTTCTCCAATTAATTTACTTAATAACCCCTTTCATTACGTAAAAGATCATCTTCATAAAAGTTTTTTATTATTTTATCAGCTAATAAATTGCCTAACTAATTGGCCGATATTACGGAAGCCTGGATCTTAATCTTGCTCGATAAGTAGACGAGGTGCTTGTTTATCCTCAGCTGTAATTAATTTTTTATATTTAGAGCTTGGTTTTTGTGTAAAGCTCCCAAACTTAGTACCAGGGTATCGTGTAATTTCCCGGGTTTTTTATGAATAAACTATACTCAACAGGCGTCATATTTTTTAATGATTGATGAGGTCTTTCTTTGTTGTATTGACTGATCCATTGTTCAGTAATCTCCCGCACTTCATTAAGGTTTTTAAAGATATAAAAATCCAATACTTCTTATCGATAAGTACGATTAAACCGCTAGATGTAAGAAGTTTGAGTGGGCTTTCCTGGTTGAATAAATTCTAAAGTAACCTCATGCTTTTCAGCCCAATCAGCCAAAGCTAATGAGACCAGTTCTGGCCCATTATCCAGACGTAGTCTTGAAGGATATCCTCGCATCATTCTCATGTTATTGAGGATTTGAATAACCCTTCCTGCAGGTAAGCTTAAGTCAATTTCTATCCCTAAGACTTCTCTGTTAAAATCATCAATAATATTAAATGTTCTAAAACGGCGTCCACACACTAAAGCATCACTCATAAAATCAGCAGACCAAGTTTGATTGAGGAAAAAGGACACAGTTAGGGAATGTTGTTCCCTGGAAGGAATACGCCTTTTTCCTTTTCTGAGAATGTTAAGACCCAACATACAATATACTCGGTAAACCTTCTTGTGATTCCATCCATGCCCCATTTGCCGAACTTTTATGAATAATTTTTTAAAACCATACCGAGGATACCTTTCCGTAAGTTTTAATAAAGTCTCTATAACATCCTCATCTTTTTTATCTACCGGCTGATAACGATAAACTGAACGACTCAACTTAAGAGCATGGCAACTCCGTCGATAACTAAGTCCATGTGTTGATACCAAATAATCAACCATCGCTCTCTTCTCAGCCGGCTTTAGAGCTTTTTTTCAATCAAATCCTTTAAAGCTCTTGCCTCAAGTGAAAGATCCGCAAACATCCGTTTCAAGCGATTGTTTTCTTCTTCTAAGAATTTTAAGCGCTTCCATCCCCCCATATTTTGAGCGCCATTTAAAGTACACGGATTCAGCAATTCCATGTTCCCGACAAACATCTTTTACTAATCGGCCTGATTCAACAGATCTCAAAATCCCTATAATTTGATACTAACTAAAGCGTTCTTTCTTCATTCAGTCCCTCCTTTTCTTTAATCTTAACTTCTCAGAGAAACTACACAACCTTATGGGATGAACTTGCAAAAGTAAAATAACCCAGGCAGGCTTAATACAAATTAAATAGGCTCAATCCCCATCAGTGACACTCGATTGAGAGCTTTCATCGCCAAAATCTTCTGCATACTTTTTAAATTCTTCAGCTTTAGTATAAAATGTTGCTGCTTTTTCTTTATTGTATAATTCTAAACACAAGCCAGCTTCTTTATAGGCATCAGAAATTTCTTCAGCATCTTCAGGGGTAAGATCAATTATGTCTGTTCCCTCATCCTTTATAATTGTCGTCAAAGTTAATTGTTGGTCGTCGGCTTTCTCAAAAAGGATACTTGCTTTAGCAGGTTCTGTTTCTTTTATAAATTCACCAGCAATAATATAAGAAAGGGCAGCTTCGACACAATCAATATATCTGTCTCCTCTTTTTATGAAGTTAGCTGTTTCCTCACAGAACTTAGCTGCTCTTGCTTTATCAGAAGGAATAATCAAAGAAGCAACCTCTTTAAAAATTGAGTAAATGTCAGGATAGTCTGTTTCGCTAAGTTTCATTAAATATTTTAAGCTATTTAAAGCTGTTTGACTTGCCTTTTTGACGAACTCGTTAGCTTTCAAAGAATCACTCTCTTGCAGTAAGTGACCAGCCTTTGCATAACGTTGCGCACTTTTAATAAAACCTTCTGCTTTGCTAGGAAGATCCGAATAATAAGATTGTTGTTCCAAAAAATAGGCTTCTTGTTCATACCTAGTAAGAGCTTCTTCTTGTTGGGTAAGATCTGCTAAATCATGGGCCTCTTGAGCCGCCTTAGCATAAGCATACGGTAGCTCTTCTCTTAATTTATTAAGCTTAATTAAAACTTTATAGAAAGACGCAAATGGATAAACTTCATCTCTAGTATTTAAGTAACTTTCAATTATTTTCACTGTTCTGCCCACATACGCAAGAAATTGATCAAAATGTTTAATACGGTTTCGTGCTGTTCCTTGTGGTTTGAACGTTAACTTTTTCTGCAAATTGTCAAGCCATGATTCTACCGTGTCAAATAAGTATAGTTCTTCGTCTGAAACAAACAGTGGTGGTAAAGAATCAAACAGTTTACTAAATTTACTAAAGCTCACTAATTGTGGATTGGGAATAGACTGAAGTTCTTGCCTTATTTCAAGTCGATCAATTTCATTTCGTGTGTCCTTATACATATTTTGAAGTTCGAAATAGCGATAAAGAGTATTAATGTATTCTAATCTCGCTAAATTCCTGAGCTGAGAAGCCTTAACAATTTCTTGATTGGCAATCTGATCTCTTAAGATTAATAGCGCTTGCTGAAGCTTGGGCAATTGCTCTAAACCAAGATCACTACCATAAAAGCCTACTATATAAGGATTTGATAAATAAGGTTGAAGTGTTGAACATTTTTGAGCAATTTTTCCAATACTATCCCATATAGAATTAACATCCTGAGCAAATAATCTTTGAGCAAGATCATGGGCAATAGCGTAAGGCTGCCATACAAGCAGCATTTCTTTTAATTGTTGGCGCTTTTCTTGTATGACATTGGAAGCCTGGCCTTCGTGGTCTTTTTCCAGAGATTCAATTTCTTCAAGCAGTCTCGCGCATACTGGACTTAACCTATCTTCTGTACTGCTTACATGACCATAAAATAAGCCTTTAAAACGAAAAAGGCTGTTATGATTTCCATAAAGATTCGCGGCATTGAAAAGACGGTTGAGGCTATCTTTCGTATGACGGTTACGCATTAAAAAATCTGCAATAAATGAGTCATAATCAAATAAATGTGAGTTCTTATCTTTAAAAGATAAAATCCAATTAATAGCGTTTTTGCCTTCTGGAATTTGGTATTCTTCTCGTTCTGTTTCTTTCTTT
Source organism: Caedibacter sp. 37-49 (assembly GCA_001898725.1). Lineage (GTDB taxonomy): Bacteria > Pseudomonadota > Alphaproteobacteria > Caedimonadales > Caedimonadaceae > Paracaedimonas. Next base: position 17,663 of record MKUV01000002.1, on the reverse strand, counting down.
ATTTCTTTTGAAACTAACTTAAAACAATAGAAACTTTGAAGATCAGTAAATTTAAGGATTCTATTTAGAACCTCTAAAGGCAAATAAAAATCAACTTTTTCTGCTTGGGTTAGGTTTTGAGGAGAAATACGCATTTTTTTAGTGTTTCGATCTTCTTTATCAAATCCACCCTCAGGAGTGGTTCGCTTACTTGGAAAAGAGGAAGATTCAGGATTGAATTCAGAAGCATTTATTATGCAGTAGTTGAAAGATAAAGAAACACTTAAAGCACAGATAAAGAATTTAACTGAAGTCAGCATGTAACATTACCTTACTATTATATGTTATGTCATCAAATGGAAGGAAAAAATTGATAACTATTTTGTCACAGTGTCTATTTATGTTAACTTTACTCATTAATCAACATGAAAATTATATACACTATAAAGACCTTTCAGACATTTTAAAGTTGATCTAAACAGCCTCAATACAATTCGGATCATTATTCTTAGGTGCGTTCACATACGGGCTTACGGCATGGCATGTTAAATTTTCATAGTCTTAAGGATAAAGTATCGCCAACAACTCTTCAGTATTTTTGTTTTCGGGATCAAGCCAATGGTTGTAATTATGCGGTTCGATAATAACAGGCATCCTGGAGTGATATGGCTTTAATAAGGAATTAGCGTCAGTTGTAATAATAGCTGTACTTACAATCTCCACAGATTCTTTATCCCCTGGCCAGTAATCATAGATACCAGCAAGGGCAAAAGGTTTATACCCTTTCATGTAGAAGAAATAAGGTTGCTTCACTCCATGAGTAGAGGCCCATTCATAAAAGCCAGAGGTAGGTATCAAGCATCTTTGTTTTTGAAAAGCTTTTTTATAATAAGGTTTTTCTGTCAATGTTTCAAAGCGGGCATTAATCGGTTTAGGTGCTTTATGAGGATTTTTAGTCCATGAAGGAATAAGTCCCCAGTGAGCTAAGTGAAGGTGTTTGTCACACATTTCTGCATCTTGGGAGATAATGAAGATATTTTGAGAAGGGGCAATATTGTAAGAAGAGGGAAGAGAACTTACATCATTTAACTTAAATTCAGCCTTAAGTTCTTCTAACTTAGCAAAGAGAGTGAATCTTCCGCACAAAAAGTTTTGTTCCTTCAATAACCTTTTATAGAGTAAGAGAAGAGAGATATTAACTCAACAGAATTAGCTTTGTGGTAATTGATTTATAAAATATGATTCTTAATTCAAAAGTTATTAATTTTTACTCTAATAAATCAATTAAATTACGATATCCACCAAGGACTCTGACGATTTCTAAAGGGTTTGTATCTTACTTATAAATAATCAAATAATTGTATACTGGCCAGAATAAGACAGAGTGATTCGTTAAATCTTTGCGTTGATGGTCAAGGTGAGGGAACTCGCTCAACATTATGGCACTTCTCTTCGATTTTAGAAAGAACCTTGATAGCGATCTCAATTTTTTCTTCTGCAATATATTGCCATATTTCAATGAGGTCCTGTCTTGCGGCAGGGGAGAAGATAAATGAAGGCATGTTATTTCTTTAAAGCTTTAATCTCATCAAAAACCCTTTTACCTTCAATGCCTTTACCTTCTGCAAGTTGAGTGAGACCTAATGCTATATCTTGATTAAGTTTATCGACTTGTTGCTTAAAGAGGCTTTCTTTCTCAATTAAAAGCCTTAAAGCATCCCGAACAACTTCGCTTGCTGAGTTGTAATAACCTTCTTCAATAATTTGATGGATAAACTTCTTAAAAGTTGGATTGAGAGAAATATTCGTAATTAAGACCTCTTCTTATACATATTAAAAATATTCTACTAAAAATAACAAAAAATAGCAAATATTGTTATGAAGTATTGACGGATGATCCTTAGGAATACCTTTAATAGGTAATAAGCACTCTTAAGCAATCATTATATTAATCTCTTCTTCAGATAAGAGCTTATGGCCTTCAAAAACGGTAAGAATGATAATACTGCTGTCAAGCAAACGATAAACAATACGATAGTTTCCTTCAATAAGCTCTCTTAATTCTATTCGACTCAAATCAGGTACCATTCGCCCTATAGAGGGAAATTCTTTTAATGTTTCAGCTCGCTCGATAAGAGAACTTATGAAACTTGTGGCAATTAAGGGGGAAGATCTTTGTGCTATAAAATCTTGAATCTCTTCAAGCCTTTCAAGAGCTTGCCGTGTCCATATAAGATTCATTTTTTCAAAGCTTTTTCTAGTTTTTCTTTAATTTCTTCTGTTGTATAGGTTAAGCCTTCTTCAGCATCCTTAAGACCTTTTTCAATTGAATGAAAAAAGCGCTCTCTATATTGAAGTGCGTCATAATCGTGTGCCGATAACAAGACACCTACCGATTTTCCATTTTGCGTTAAAACGACAGGATGTCCAGTATCTTTAATATGATTAAGCCAGCGTGATACTTGGCTTCTAAATTCAGAAACGGGAACAATATCCTGAGAGAGGTCTATATGTTTCATTTACAATCTCCTTATAAAATCAGTATATACAATATTAGGTACATTTCAAAGTACAAAAATATATACAATATTTAGTATAAAGAATTTAATTAACTCTTATATAGGTTTTAAGTTTTTAACTTTTTTACTTTCCATAAATCGAAGGATTTGATCTAACTTATTTTGAGCAAAAGCTTTGTGTTCTTGTGTGATTTCTTCAACCTTTTGGCCTTTTAAATCATATCGATGAGTTCCATTGATAAGAGTTTTGAGATAATGAAGGTTGTTTGTGTAATAGGTAAGAGCTTTACGTAATATAGCTTTTGAGGGAGATCCAGGTTTTTCAAGAAATGGGTAAAGGTCTTTATCAATATTAAGCTTGAGTGGTTTTAAGTTTCTGAGATTAAAGCAAGCAGGAAATTGTTCATTAAGCCATGAGATCGTCTCTTTAATTACTTTTCTCTTCTTCTGTTTAATGTCGTTTTCTTTTTGTCTTTGCTCTTGTAGAGGCTTTAAGGCTTGAAAGAGTTGAGATTGCTTATTCAAGCTTAAAGGTTTTTTAATGCTTAGCTTAGGTCTTTCAGTCATTAAGTTACTTTCTTAAAAAGATATCCCCACATGATGGGGATAGGGTTGTGGATAAAGAATAAAGGTTGGTTATCTTCTAAGCTCTTCATAAAGATGATTAAAAATTGTGCATTACCCATTACTGAATACCTTTTACTTTAAGAAAGTATTTTACTCCTAATAGTTTGTAAACGTCTCTCTTTTGCTCTTTGATACCGCATTTTCCATTTTCTTTCATAAATCTTAGCCATTGGTCTATTCTTAATAAGCAGAAGATTCTCAGCATTTCTAGTCTCTGCTGCATTGGTCCAGTTATAGGAGCCTGTAAGCACAATATCCTTATCAATAATCATTATTTTGTTATGAGCAATTCCAGGCACTGGATCAACAAGACAATCAATGCCTGCTTCTCTAAGTTTATTAATTTGTGAGTACCTTGCGGTTAATTGGCTACGATCAAACAGAATCTTTACATTAACACCCCGTTGATGAGCTTTTATAAGAACATATGCGATATTTTTAGAAGTAAAACTGTAACTTTGAACGAGGATTTCAATTTTAGCGTTATTGATCAAATTTAATATTATTGGCAAGCAATTACCTTCAGGGCTAAAGCACACATCAATGCTGGGTTTATCTTCAATAAAAGGAGTCGGTGTAATGAGTGATGGGTGTTCATGAGTAACAACGCAGCTGTTAAGAAGTGCACCATGTAAACACACTATTATTAATGAGAAGGAAGACTTCTTTTTGAAGGAACTTATATATTTAAAAACCATACATTTATCTTTCTCTAACTTTAAATAACAAGCCACTCTTTTAATTTGGTATATCTTTTTTTGGTATTCTTGTCCTTAACTGCCATCGCAAGCGCTTTCTTTTGGCCGACAAGAATGACGAGCTTTTTACCCCGTGTTATGCCTGTATAAAGAAGGTTTCTTTTTAACATCGGGTAATGTTGCATCATAAGCGGGATGACAATAACTGGGTATTCCGATCCTTGTGATTTATGAATGCTAATGGCATAAGCTAAGACGATTTCATCAAGCTCATTAAAATCATAAGGAATAAGCCTTCCTTCAAAATCAATAAGGAGTTCTTGCTCTTCTTGTCGTACTTCTTTGATATAGCCAATATCACCATTATAAACATCTTTGTCATAATTATTAGTAATTTGCATAGCTTTATCACCAACACTATAACTAGAGCCAAAGCGCTCGACTTTATTTGGCGTTAAAGGACTTAGAACTTTTTGCAATTCAATATTGAGTGATCTTGCGCCAACCCCGCCTCTATTCATGGGGCATAACACTTGTATTTCTGTTAGGGGATCCACTTTAAACGCTTTAGGGATTCTATTTTTAACAAGCTCAAGGATCTTACCTTTACAATCTTCTGGCGTTTCACTTTCAATAAAGTAAAAATCTGACGTTTCTTCTCTTGAAGAAATAATAGGCATTTGACCTTGATTGATTCGATGAGCGTTCAAGACAATTTGACTTTGGGCTGCTTGCCTGAAAATCTCCGTTAACCTTGCAACAGGAAAAACATTTGAGTCAATAATCGATTCTAAAACAGATCCAGGGCCAACTGAAGGAAGCTGGTCTATATCTCCCACTAATATAAGAGCAGCATCCCGTGGTAGTGCTTTCAAAAGAGAGTTCATTAAAGGAACGTCTAACATGGAGGTTTCATCAACAACAAGGAGATGACACTCAAGAGGATTATCAGCATTTCTTTTAAAATCATGCTTCTCTGGATCAAATTCAAGAAGACGATGAATTGTTTTAGCATTCATCCCTGTTGTCTCTAACATTCTTTTTGCTGCTCGTCCTGTTGGCGCGGTTAATAAGATCTCCATATGCTTAGTAGCAAGTATTGTCAGGAAACTTTTTATGAGCGTTGTCTTACCAACCCCAGGGCCGCCTGTGACAATTGAAACTTTAGATTGAAGAATAAGATTAAGAGCTTCTTTTTGGCTGTCTGCAAGCTTGAGGGAGAATTGTTCTTCCACCCAAGGTATTGCTTTATCAGTTTCTAATATTCCCCATGGCAGATTTCCTTTCAAAAGCTTCTTTAAGGATTTAGCGATTAATGTTTCCGCTAGATAAAGCCCTTTAAAAAAAACGCATGGCTCACCATTAAGATTATCGCCTACCAACTCGCCAGTCGTCAGTTCATTCTCAAGAGCAGCTTTAATGATCTCTTTTTCAACCTCTAAAGCTTGAGAGGTTGATAATATTAGGGTTTCTATAGGAAGGCCACAATGTCCTTCATCGGTTGCCTCTAAAAGAATATGACTAATCCCTGCGCGTGCTCTTAAAGGAGAGTCTTTAGCAATCCCAACTTTTTGTGCAATTTGATCGGCTGATTTAAAACCAATCCCTCTAATTTCTCTAGCGAGACAATAGGGGTCTTTTTGAATAACACCAATGGCATCAGCGCCAAAGGTTTTATAAATTCTCACAGCTCTTGCTGTGCTAATACCATGTTGATAAAGAAAAACCATAATCTCACGGATGACTTTTTGATCACTCCACGCGCGGATAATCATTGACATCCTATGTTGGCCGATCCCTTCAACTTTTCTCAATAAATTAGGCGTGGATTCAATAACATTAAAGACTTCTGCGCCGAAAGCTTTCACAAGCTTTTTGGCATAGATGGGACCAATCCCTTTAATCATGCCTGAGCCTAAGTATTTCTCGATGCCTTCTTCTGTTGTAGGTGCTACTGTATTAAGATGATTAGCTTTAAATTGAGGGCCATAGTTTTTATCATTAATCCAAATGCCTGAGGCTTGAATAAACTCACCTGCTGAAATCATACTTGCATGACCTACAACAGTTATAAGATCTTTATGTTTTTCTGCTTTAACCCTTAAAACACAATAACCATTCTCAGTATTATAGTAAGTAACCCGTTCAACAAGGCCTGAGAGAAGATCAGAATTTGATGAAGCATGCATTTAACATTTTCTATCGTTCTCTCTTTTTAATTCTTTAAGCTTTAGAAGAGAAAGTTGAGGATTATTTGGATTAATAGCATAAAGTTGTTTATGGACAAATATCACATTGCTTTGTTTAAATGCGCCAGATATTCTTGCAATTGTGAGAGCTTTTGTAATTAGATCATTTGAAGAATTAAGAGCCGTTTGAATCAATTGATTTAATTTTTCAAACTTATTTTGCTGAAGATTCATCGTTATTCCTTTCTTTGAAAAGAATCCGTTTGAAAAGATCTTTTATGATCTTTAGATCTTAAAAACTGTTGAACCATAGCTTTCATTCCCAAATGAGAACATTCTTGTTTAAGAATACCCTCATGATCGTTTTTTAGTTGTTCTGTAATATGCAACAGTACGCCTAAAAGTGTTATTGCCTTTTCACGGGCGACAGGATCAAGTTGTAAATCATCCCCAGGCTCAATTTCCAAATGTGATGCAAGACCTGCCTTTAATATAAGGCCACCCAATTGTATTTTTGTTCGGTTTTCTGCTTTACGATCAGCAGTTTCAATACGCAATGATTGACGTTTTAAATGTCCTGATGACCATGAGATTTTATTCAGTTGTTGACTCATTTTATGCACTCTTTTGTTAAGATGATTGAGGCTTTTGAGAGCTAGCTCTATGCAATGATTTTCCACAAAATTTCTGAGCAGCAGATCGCCACTTCTCCTTAAGTTCTGGTTTCTTGTTGGCTTCGTCTATAATATGAAGAAGGCCCCCAATAAGTATCATTGGCTCAAGGTTAAGAGAGGGGATCTTATTTAAGAGAGATAAGAATTCTTCATTCTTCTTCTTCTGTAATGCTAAAATTTCTTTATCTAATTTTGCTCTTTGTTCTTCAAGTTTTGCGATTTTGTTTTGTGTTGCTTGCATGGGAATCCTCATTTCCAAAAGTTATTATAAATATATCTTTGGAAAGCTCCCCACAGCTTTACTTTGATAAAAAATATATAAGCAGAAAAACGACAGTCCTGCAAGAGTTTTGGCACAAAACTCTAAAGGCGCACTTAACGACGATTAAAATTCGTCTTGTGCGGCCTTGCCGGCGGCTCTATATTGTCGTATGGCTATTTATCATGCACACATGAGTTATACATCAAGAAGTGGAGGGGGCTCTGCTTGTTCTCATGCTGCCTATATATCAGGTTCAATTGTGAAAGATGAAAGTACAGGAATGACATGGGATTATTCTAAAAAAGCCCATGATGTTTTACATTCAGAAATACTCGCGCCCGAGAATTCACCAACTTGGGTTTATGAGTCTAACTCACTCTGGAATGAAGTTGAAAGATTCGAAGACTACATTGCTGAGAAACGTTTTAAAGGACATAAAGATCCTATAAAGAATGAAAAAAGTTTAAAAGGTAAAGAGAAATTTTTATCCTCTTGTAAGACAAGTTTTAAAGCAGATTTTGCATTGCCACTTGAGATTACAGACAGGACTCATTTAAAAGAACTTGCATATAAAATCGTCAAGGAGTGTTATGTAGATCATGGTTTAGTGGCTCAGTATGCCATCCATGATATGAAAGGCAATCCTCATCTTCATATTATTGCCACCACTCGTCCCTTAGTTGAGGGATCTTTCTCAGAAAAAAGATTTGTGATTGATAAGATCAAGCTTGTTGAAATGCGTCAACAGATGGCAGACATCACCAATCAATTTGGACAAGAGAAAGGTTATGATTATCATATTGATCATCGTTCTTATAAAGACCTAGGCATTAAGCTTATTGCTACCAAACATTTAGGCCCGAATGCTCGCCATCGTCTTCAAGAGTTGAGCCAAAATGTGCAAGACAATGAAGAAGTCCGACAAAAAAATATAGAAATTTTACTTGAGCATCCTGAAGAGATCATTAAAGTTGTGGCCTCTCAAAAAGCTGTTTTTACGCAAGTAGACTTATGCCGTGAGATCTTTAAGCGTGTTGGGGGCGATGAAAAACTTTATGCTGTTTTGAAAGCTAAAGTGGATGGAATCCCTATCCCATCCATTGCCATTATTGGTAAAACACTCAATGACAATCATATATACGAAAGCAAGAGTATTCATTTTGATAAGGGTGATTATTCTAATATTATTGAAAGTTTTACGGCAAAACTTTTGTCCCAAAACTACGCCATTTATTTAGGGGAGAATGTCAAAGGGCAGGTATTTTATACCTCCCGTGAGATGAAAGAACTTGAGATCTCAATTATTGAGAAAGCTGAGGTTTTAAAGTCAAGAACAGTCTCTTTGGTCAATGAAAAATATATATTTAATTCTATAGATAAAATCCAAAAGCAAGAACAAATCCAATTCTCTGAAGAGCAGTTAGGAGCCATTAATCATCTTCTTGTTCCCAAAGCCATTAGTGTTCTGACAGGTAAAGCAGGTACAGGCAAGAGCACCGTTCTCAAGCCTGTGGTTGAGTCGTATAAGAAATCAGGATTTAAAGTTATTGGCACGGCCTTTCAAGGAAAGGTGGCTGATCAACTCGCCAATGAACTCAATATTGAAGGCTTTACGCTTGATCAGTTAAAGAAGAGATGGTCAAAACATGATAGTTTAAAAAAGCTGATTGAGAATAAGGAGCTTAAAGGTCAATCCCTTGTTAAAGCCAAAGCTGAGATTGAGCGCCTTCAAAAATGGAGATTGACCAACAAACACGTGGTGATCCTTGATGAAGGCAGTATGGTTCATGGCTCTTTATGGAAGAGCCTTTTATCTGAAGTTGAAAGATCAGGGGCACAGCTTCGCATTGTTCAAGATAACAAACAGATTAAAGCGCTTGAAGGACTTGATGCCGCACGTCTTATTGAAGATAAAATCGGCGCTTATGAAATTAAAAGTGTTGTTCGCCAGAAAGAGGAATGGATGCGAGAAGCTTCAGCTCTGTTAAACGAGCACCTTATTGAAGAAGGATTAAAGCCTTATTATGACCAAGGTCATTTTGATTTTAGAGAGCGAGATTTTGAGGCTAAAATATCTCTTGTGGCCGATTACTTAGAAAGAATTAGAAAAACTCCTCATGAAACGCATATGGTTTTAGCACAAAAAAATAAAGATGTCGTTGAGCTGAATGAGCTTATAAGAGGTGCTCTCTTATCTCAAGGGAAACTTGGTAATGAATTTATCTTTGGGCGAGAAGGAGAGGGGATTCTTAATACTCATCAGCCCATTCAAGGTCCCAAAAATCAACACTTCAGAAAATCAGCTTATGGCCGGCGTTTTGCAGTAGGGGATCGTGTCATGTTTCTTGAGAATGACCATAAAGAAAGACATGTAACAACGCTTGAAAAGGGAAGGGGTGAGAGGCAAGGGGTTAAAAATGGTACTTTAGGAATCATTGAGGGTTTTAACCTAAAACGTCAAACTGTTGAAGTCCGGCTTCATGATGGAAGATTAGTTGGGTTTGATTCAAAAGCTTATGGTTCCTTGACGCACAGCTATGCGGTGACCATCAATAAGTCTCAAGGGGCCACCTTTGATCATTCTTATGGCTTTTTTAGCTCTTTTAATAGTAACCAACTCCTGATCTGGCTCACTCGCCACAAGCAAACCTTTAAAGGGTATTTATCAAAAGGAATAGCTTCTGACTTGAAGAGCATGGTAAGTCATGTAGCAAGAGCTGACTATAAAGGATTGAGTACTGATTATGACATCTCTGAAAGCCAAAAACCTTACTTTAACCTTGTAAGGCACTATTGGGAAATCGCGCAAGAAGCAGGAAATTTAAAAACAAAGATTGATGCTCTCACATTAAAAGCAGAACAAGAAGGCAAAACCTTCTCTTTAACAAAAGAATGGGCTCATTATAACGAGCTGGTCCAAACAAGGAACCAAGATGCCAAAGATATTTTAAAGAATTGGGTTCATTGTTCACCCTTTATCTACCAAACAGGGGTAAGACGGGATACCTTAGAAGTTCAAGCTGGACTAAAACAGAGGCTTTTAAGTCTTCCAGAACAAGCAGCCTTGGATTTGGTTGAGACTTATTTTGAAATCTCCTATAAAACGCGCCAACAGTGGAAAGAGATTTCTCAAACACATCCAGGAGTATTGTCTTATTACCATCCTGATTATGAGTCCTATGCTAAGATTAAAGCAGAACGGAATGAACTCGCCTACTTAATTGCGAGTGATCCTGATATTCATAGACCCTTCTTTAGAGTTAAAGAACAAGAAGGATCTTACATAACTTATCATGGAACAATTTATGAGCAACGTCCTCAAGGATTTAAAACAGTTCAAGAACAAGCTAAACAATATATTACTCAAAAACGAGCTGAGAGGTATGAATCACAATTAACCTTTGATGAGCGCATTATTTATAAACAAGTTCAAGACTATAAATATTTGCATTATCAATGTGTGGCTGCTTTTAAGCATCTTAAAGAGCTTGAAAAAACAACCGCCAAGTCATCTCTCGTTGAAACCCACCAACAGAAAGCTAAAGACCTCGTAAAGCACAGGGATATACTTGCGTATAATATTATTGATGCCTATAGCAATGCACAGCCTTTCCTTGGAAGACTCGGGCTTAAAGACGAAACACTTTTAAAACATGCTGTGTTTGGTGAGGTCAGAGGGATAATATCTTCTTATAAAGAAGCTAAGAGGATAGAAGAGAGAACTCACCTTGCAGATAAGCTTGTCTCCTTTACATTAGGCGAGCAGGGCAGTGTTAATAAAGGGCTTTACAGTCTTTTAAAAGAACAAAGCTTACATCTTCAGAAGCTTAAGTTTGAACAAGGGTGGCTGAAAGCCCATTTAGAAGGTAAAGACTTATCCATTAAACATATTGAAGACCTTGATAAAGCCTACTTAGATCTTTCAGCCTATCGAAAAAATCGAAAAACTACGCCTCAATGGGATATTCTTAAGTCAGTGAAAACTAAGGGTATAAATCTTAATAAATCTGATTTCAGTAATAAAATAGAACGTCAAAAACAAACGCATTTTGAAACTAAGCAACCTATTAATACTTATGATCGTGAAGAAGTGCTTGCGTGTTTAAGCAGATCTCACATTCAAAATATTTTTGCACGCCATATTGATGGGTGGGTTGTAACACCTAAAAGCTATTATAGACCAAATGAAATTAGATATGGTCAGTACAAGGAGTTTGGGATTAACCGCAATAATGGGGTTTGGTATAATTTTGCGGCTGGAGAAGGCGGTGATATATTTAAATATATCAGTAAGTCTCAAAACATATCTTATGGAGAAGCCATAAAATTAGTTGGTCAAGAGATTAATGCTCCTCAACATGTAAGAATAAGTGAAGAGGATAGAATCAAAAGGCAAGATGCATTTAAAAGACAGGTTGAATTTGAAGAAAAATTAAAGATAGAAAATTCTCAACAAAAAACACAAAAGCTTTATGAAATTTCACAGCCGATAGAAGGAACAATTGCAGAACGTTACGTGAGAAAGCATCGAAAGATTGAGTCAACAAAATTACCAGGCAGTCTGAGGTTTATATCCAACTTTAAAGATTATGATACCGATAAAATGTATCCAGCACTAGCAGCTTTTGCGCAAGATGCTGAAGGAAAAATTACATCCGCTCAAGTCATATGCTTAGATCCACATACCGCTAATAAAGCAGATATTGAGGTTAAAAAGCGTTCTCTAGGAGCTATAAAAGGCACAACTGTTGAGATTCAAAAAGGAGAGGGAGCTACTTATGTTGCTGAAGGTATCGAAACAGCTTTATCCTTGAAAGAAGTACAAATAAAGGGTAGAATACTTGTAACTTTAGGTCTTTCTAACATGAGCAATATAAGTGCTCATTTAAATAAGGAAGATTCTATTGTTCTTTGTGCAGATGCCGATGACCCAAATTCAGCAGCCTGGGAAACATCTGAGCGAGCATTTGATAAACTACAACAAGAAGGATTCAAGGTCTCCATCATAAGACCTCAAGGAGAAAAAGGCCGTGACTTTAATGATGTTCTTAAAGAAGAGGGTGTTAAGGCTGTTCAAGAAGCGTTCAAAAATGTGGTTGTTTTCCAAGAAGGCTCCTCTAAGAAAGCCGTTGAAGTGCAATCAATTAAAGAACAAATTGTTTCTTATAGGCATGGCTGCACAACAGAAACCCACATTCAAAACAAAGAAATAGAAAAGCAAACTATTAATGCTTTAGACCTTTATCTTGCTTGCGAAGAAAAACTTAAAAAGTTGCCTTCATTTATTGCAGCTAAAGGAAAAGAAAAAGTTCAAGTTAAAACATTACTTACAGAATCACGCACATATGCTTATGCCATTTATCAAGATCCAGAGCTGAAAGCTAAAGCTCTGGAGTTAGGAATTGACAAAATTGTAAAACAAAGAGCGGAGTTTCATAAACAAGAAATAAATCAAACAATTAGCCATAAAAGTTCAATGAAGCTTAATAGTTGAGAGTTGAATGTTAGTAAGCTGAATTCTAAGAAAGATTTTTTTTATTTCAGCCAGCTGAAATCACCAATTTATGGTTTGTTTTTGCAAAGTAATTAACAAGCAACCTTAATTATTCTGGTTTTTCATTGAAAACAGCCTCTAGAGATATATAAATTAATGAAGTATCTGTAAAATTTCTTCACATTTTAAGTTATCCTAATATTTTGTAAAGTATACTTAAAGTCATTTATTAATTAATAATATTTAGTTCATAATTATTTTTGATATAATCTCTTAATTTATGTGTTAAGGTCTTATTAATTAAAAAATATGGTGTATAGTTTTTTCATTTAATGTGGAGGAAAAGGGGTATGCGATATCTTTTATACGTTATTTTTTTGTCTACTTCTTTTACTGCAAAAGCATCTATAATAAAATCAGTAGTGCCAGATTCAGATGATTCTCGTGCTCCTTATTCAATCTTATTGGTAGAAGAAGGAGCCCATAGTTTAGGTTTTTATAATTCTAAAGACGGTAAAGAATATGCCCGAGTAGCTTTAACCTCTTTACCTCATGAAATAGCAGTTTCAACCGATCCAAACAAACCTCTAGCTTATATCCCTAATTTTGGTTTAAGAGATTATGATTTAACTATTGGAAATGCAGGCAATAGTATTTCCGTGATTGATTTAGTAAACCAATGCGAAATCTATCGTTTATACACGACATTTAATGGAGAAAATTATTGGGCGCCTCATGGCGTAAAGATTAAAGGGCAAAAATTGTATGTTAATGTTGAATGTATTAATGGTCGTTTACCAGACACTGCTGCTACCCTTGGCCAACAAACCCGAATATTAGTATTTGATCTTAAGCAGGATAAATCTATTGGTCTACAACCTTCTCTAGGTCCTCCTATGGTTTCAAAGGAAATGAATCTTCCGCATGTAACGATTGATAATACTTATGAAATGGCTAATCTCAATATTGAAGCTAAAACTTCTTATTCTGTTTTAGCAGGAACACATAATTTTGTATTTTCTCCTTTGGAAAATAAAGATGATCTTTGGTATTATGCTGGGTTTAATGGAGTTTGTCTTATTGATAGTAAGGATGGTAGAATCAAACTACATCTTCCAACAAATAGAATTGCTCCAGATAATCCAATTAGCTTTAATGGTGCTGTACGAGGTATCTCATTTAGTAACGATGGACAGTCCTTAGTCGTTGCTGCTTATAATCAAGTCACAATAATTGATACTGCTGTATCTGAAGAGTTAAGTGAAGAGTTACAAAAATTAAAACCAGATGCGGAAAAAGTAAAGAACTTAAATAAAAAAATTATTAAATTAAGAATTAATGATTTAGATGTATCACAACTTTTTTATCCAAAATTTACCCCTGACACAAAGTATATTTTGGTTCCTGCACCTCTCGATAATCAAGTTTTAGTTATTGATGTTGAAGGAACAGGGATCATCGAAAAATTGGAAACTAAAAAACGCGTTAAAAAAAGAATTGTAGCAGGTGTTGATCCTTTACAAGTAATTATTTCTCCCGATAATAAGATAGCTTATGTGACCAATGCTGATAGTCCTTGGGTTTCTAGAATTGATTTGGGAAAATTTGAGTTATTACAACCAGATATTATTATTCACCAAACTATGACAGCTCAAGGTGGGCCTAATGGCATGGCTCTTTCAGGATATTTTCCACCTGCTTCTATAGGAACATTGAAACTAGGAACTTGCCTGCCTTTGACAGGTAAGTATGCAAGCGAAGCAAGAGAATGTCGTCTAGGTCTTCAATTTTGGGAACAGATGGTTAATGCAGCAGGGGGCGTTATGTGGCAGGGGAAACGTCATCATATAAAAATTATTTACGAAGATACAGAATCAAGTATAGATGATGAGGTCCTTAAGAAGAAAGCTGAAGCTTTACTAAAAAACAATGAAGCAACTCCGGAAAGTAAAGATAATGGGATTGTGGCAGTATTAGGGACTTTTCCTCCTATAGCAAACAAGTCTATTGCTAAAGCTCTAAAATCGAATGAAATCTCTTTTATTACGTCAACAGGAAGAGAACCAAAATTATTTGAGGAAAATCCTCGTCATGTATTTGGAATTTCTCCAGTTAAGCATGAAGCTGATCTTATCAGCACTTTGAGAGCCCTGTTTCATGGTAATAACTTGACATCAAAACCGCATAAAATTCTTATTTTGGCGTGTAATGATCTAGATTCTATAAGCGAGGCTGAAGGATTAGTTAATTATGCACAAGATAACGAAATTAAAATTTTATCACCTTTAAATGATAAAGATTCGTGGATAAAATACCGGCCTGACACAGCTGAAATAGATAAACTTTTGCAGAAGCTTTCTGAAAAAGCTCATGAACAAGTAAAGTATTGCCCAGATGTTACATTTGTTATAGGCCATAGGCAAGAATCTTTAGATATTTTCAAAGCATGTAGAAAATATAACTTTTCTCCTAGTGCGATAGCGCTAAACACAGGTATTATTAATCCTGCATTTATGACCCAATTAGGTTCTTTAGCCGATAATTTATTAGGAAGCGTATGTTGGTGGGATTCGTGTAGTAATTTTGCTTATGATCGTTTCGTAAGTTCAACAGACTTCCAAAGAAATTTTTATAGTATCTATGGTCAAAATCCATCAGATCTCGTTGCTGGTTTTGCAGCTTCTGGAATTGTATTCGAAGAAGCACTTAGACAAGGGGAAATTCTAAGAACCCAAGGGTGCCATAAAAAGTTAAATGATTTAGTAGCAAATCTTGATTTCACAACTTTCTATGGACCTATAAAGTTTAATACGTCCGGCCAAAATGAAAAAAAGAAAATAACAACAGTTCGGCTTGAACGTATAGGTTCTACTTTAAAAGCGACATCTTTATGACCAAAATAATTCATTTTTTAAAAGTATATACTATAAGGAGCTGTTCATGAGTTTTATTTATAAAAAGACTCTTGCTGTAGCCTTTTACTTTTTTACATTCAATTTAGTTAATGGCTGTGAACTTGAACCAAATAAAGAAAGAACAATTCCAAGATCATCTGTTATAAAGCATATTGAGAGAATCAGAATATTAGATCATCAACATAAAAATAAGAAACATGTTGTTATCTTAGGTGCTGGGATAGCAGGACTTACGGCTGCCTATGAATTAAGTAAGCTCGATTATACTGTAGAAATAATAGAAGCCTCAGACCGCTGTGGAGGAAGAATTTGGACGCATTATTTCAAAAATTCTGATCAATATGGTGAGCTAGGAGCTATGAGAATTCCTGCAAGCCACAACTATACTCGACATTATATTGAAATTACAGGATTAACAGGTAAGTTACGTCCTTTCATTACAGCTCATCAAAATCAAAATTGTTTTTATCATTTGAGAGGACAACCTCCTGTCCGAATGCGAGAGTCAATGCAACTCTTAGAAAAAGAATATCATGTGTCTTCTCACGAACAAGCCATCTTATCTTCAGATTTTCCACCAGAGATTTTACGATTGCATCTAGTTAATGCTATTAATTTATTACGTACTAAAGGAGAGATAGCCTCTAATAGCTCAAAGACAGAAGACTGGGAGGGACTATTTGGAACAACATTTTTAAATGATCACGCTCGAGAATTAGAAAATATTTCTTTAGGGGATTTTTTAGAAAAAAGATTAGGTAGTCAAGATGCAAAAGAGTTAATTGGCGCAACCACGGGATTAGAATTATGGTGGGATAAAGCTTTAACAATGTTTTTACGGGAAGGGATTACCGACACAGGAACAGGTCTTGAAGAACTTGCAGGAGGTTTAAGTACACTTCCAAATGCACTTTTCGAATTATTAATGAAAAATAATGTCAAATTTACCTTTAATACTGAAATTACATCAATAGAGGTGTCCTCTAAGCCTAACCAAGGAATTAACTTTCAACTAAGATCAACAGATAAATCAAAATGGGGTTCTCCTCCAACAAAAGAACCAACTATAGTAAAAAAAGCAGATTTTGTTCTTTGTACAATCCCCTTTGGAGTTCTTAGAACAATGGATCTTAAAGGTTTTAGTGCTTCAAAAATGGAAGCCATCAGAAATCTTACCTATGCTTCTTCAACAAAAGTCTTACTTCATTTTAAGGATAGATTTTGGGAAAGAGGTTCATCAGAAGAGCAAATTTTGGGAGGAGCTTCTATGAGTGATCAAATTACTCGATGTACGTATTATCCTTCAGATCATGCAACCTCTAAATCTTTAGTTCCACCAGAAGAAGAAAAAGAATTTAATGGTGTATTTACAGTGTCAACTCCTCTTAAAATAGAAAGAAGTACTAAATTTCCTCTTCGACCTGAACCCATTCCTGGCGTTTTGTTAGGAAGTTATAATTGGGGTCAAGACGCTGTACGATTAGGCACTTATTCTTCCGAGGAGAGAGCTGAAATTGTATTAAATGAACTTGAGAAATTTCATCCAGAAATTAGACATTATTTAGATGATAAAGAGCCCAGCCAATCTATATTTTGGGACTCATATCCTTGGAGTCGAGGTGCTTTTTGCGGGATGCGTCCTAACGATATGAAAAAATACTATTATGCTTCTAAGAAAAATGAGGGGAATTTGTATTTTGCTGGTGAGCATTGTTCTCTAGATCCAGGGTGGATTCAAGGAGCAATTAAATCTGCTTTAGAAGTCGTTGAAGAGATAGTTAAGGCAAAGCCTGTATAAAATTTATGTTATATTAGCGAAATGTTTTAATCTGTTATTTATTCTTAGGATATGAGGTGAGCTGGAGGGGAGATGATTTTGTACAATTTTTTTGGCTTGAATAAAATAATCTTTACCTCGTTTTTCAAGATTTTTAGACAATTCTATATTTCCTTCTTTTAAAGCTTTTTGCGATTTCATGTAAAATAGCTCTCCCAATTTTTCAAAACATCTATACAGTTCTAAATGCTTTTTTTTCTGAAGTATATTTAAAGCAATATTTAAGCTTTTTTCAGCAGCGTCTAATTCTTCTTTTTGAAGATAAAGTTGTGCAAGACTGATTAATGTATAAGCAATATCGAGATGATCCTGAGAATGATACTTTTTACAAATATCTAAATTTTTCTCATAAAGATCTTCAGCTGCTTCATAATTATTTTGGTCTCTATAAATATCTCCTAAAAATCGTAATGCACGCATGACTTCTATATGGTATTCAGAGAAATACTTTTTGTAAATTTTCAGACTC
>MKUV01000001.1 GCA_001898725.1 Caedibacter sp. 37-49 | reverse complement strand
ACTTCCATCTGTCAATCCTTTCTCTATAATAATTACATCATTATCAGAATTGACACAGTTGCTTAAATACTCCCCTTATTACGGCTATGTTGAATTTACTCATCCTCAAGGAAACTTTGAAATACAACTCCCTGATGCAGGCCATGAGGCTACTGTCCAGGATAAGCCAGTTGATAATTATACTAAAATAAGAGTCGTAAGAGGAGAAGGCACACTCTATAAGAGAAGTGCTGTATGTGCGCTCCCCAACTATAAAAATGGTAATACTTTAATTGTAAATGTGCACTTAGCAAATGAAAAAATCTTATGCAATGTTATTAGAGATAATTAAAAAGAAATAACTCAAAAGCATATTAGGTAAGGTATGCCAAGCTTCAATAGAGCAGCTATTATTAGGTTAGCAACAGCTCTCTTAAGGGGTGCATTCTTCCGCTCAAGCTCTTTAAGCCTTCTTGCTTGATCAACCTTCAAACCCCCATAAACCTTACGCCATTTGTAATAAGTGGCATCTGAGATCCCTAACTGACGACAAATCTCAGTAATACTCTTGCCTTCGGACAACAAGACATCACTCTGACGTAATAATCCTATAATTTGCTCCGCTCCATAGTTCTTCTTCATAATAACAGCCTCCACTTGATCTCTTATACTAACTAAAAACTGGAGGCATTATACGGGGCAAGGTCAATCCTGGTTTCTTTTAATATAAAAACCAGGATTAAATTTTATTTAATATTGAATTGATCAAAAATTTCTTTAACTGAAACAGGGGTTCTTACTTTTTTTTCATCTCCCCCCACTCTTGTTTCATATTTACTTATCAGGGTTCTAAGATAAGTAGAGTCTTTAATAATAGCTTTACTATCGGATTCCCGCAAATCTACTCCTGCGGTACGTAAAATTCTTGCAGCATAAGTACAACAATTAAATGTATTTTCTTTTTTAAAAATTATCCCATACCCTTTTGCTGAAAAAGATATCTTTCCTTCATCTTCTTGCATTGTTTTCCAGGCTTTATCAGCACTATTTGCATCCACAATAAAGCTTTTATACTTAGTATATAGGGGAGCTATTTCAGCGGTACTATCTACCTCATAGAGGATACCATCCTCTTTTCTTTCGTGATTCTTTTCAATCTTTTTACCTCTAAAAAACTTTGCTAATACCTGGTTCGAAGGTTCTACGTGAATTGCAGCACTTCCATATCCATAAACAAGTCCTACTGTAGTTCTATTACTGATGTAGCCATCATCAGTTGCTCCAAGATGAAATCCTTCAATAGAAATGTGGTCATCTCCACTTTTGTCTCTTACACACATTTCACGCACCACATAAGCATGTTTAATTCCTTTTCCTATGTCGCGAAATCCCAAAGTCCAGACAACCTTATTTTTAGGAATATCAAATCCACAGATCAGAGATCTTGTTTTAGATAGTTGAAGATCTTCTTCGTAAGCATCAATTATTGCTTTATTATTAGAAGTGGCAAAACTAAGTTTGCATACAAGTAATAAATTTACTAAAAACAATTTATAAATTTTATTCATTTTCCCAATTTCCTTTTTTCATACATTTAAAAATTTTATAAACAGAGATCTTTCATTGAACAAATTTTCTTTGGTATTTTCTTATCTTCTAATAAAGAGTTATCTTCATCTGTTTTTTGAAATTTTTTATAAGTTTGATAAAGAATTTGCGTAAATATTCCTACTTCTGCCTCAGCTGGTTTTTCGATTCCAACGAAAGATGAATTTTTAGCCACTTTGATTAATGAACTTAAGGTTTGGTCTAAGCTAAATGGTTCTTGATTAAAACCATTAATTTTACAATATTGTCCTAAAATTTTTGCGGCATAACCGGCTGATGTAAAATGATTCTTTAAGGGTCTATAATGATAAGGTTCTTCAAGAAACATTAACCCTTGAGAAAGTTGATCTTCATTAATGCGTTGAAAAATATTTCTAGTATAGAATGTGTGGATTTTCCATTGCTTTTCAATTGTACATTTTGAATGATCATAATCATCAAAAGATGATAAATTTCCTCTACTCTTATCATAAGGGTACCAAAAATATCGATGACTTGTAGTCATTCTTTCATCTTTAG
Source organism: Caedibacter sp. 37-49 (assembly GCA_001898725.1). GTDB lineage: Bacteria > Pseudomonadota > Alphaproteobacteria > Caedimonadales > Caedimonadaceae > Paracaedimonas. The sequence continues at coordinate 20,959 of MKUV01000001.1, read as the reverse complement.
AAGGACCAAATACGTATCCTTTGAGTATTGTCTTGTTTGTCTCAATATCCTTTGTTGAAAATGTAACAATTGCCAAATTAGGACTATCAGGATCATCTTTTTTACTTAAAAGAGAAACAATAGTGTTTTCTCTATCGACTCCATAACAAAGTTGTTCTTTTAATGTTGATTGTTTAATTGATTCCTCAAAAATTTCTTCTGTTGCATTTCCTTGAAATGAAATCAAAAAAATAGATACTATAACGTAAAACATTTTATTCATTTTTAAATCCTCTTAATTTGTAAAAAAAACTGCCTTAACCTTAGGGAGATGCATCTTTTCAGATGCATCTTTTTTTCAAAGTTATTTATTCTTCTTTATTTTCAGATGTTGTGAACCTAGATATAAAGTCAGCGATCTTGATAGCAATTTTTAGACCTGGCCCCATTACTTTAATACATTTTCCGGTAGTATCGATGCATTTATCTGCTGCTTCTAGCGTTGCTGTTGATACATTTTTAATACAGGTCGCGGCCTTGACTGAATAAGGTTCTTCTTCTTTTACAATTTCTGAAGCATACGCACTTAAGTATGTAAAAAATATAGCAGTACTTAAATATAATTTAGTTCTCATTTCAGGTTCTCCTTTAATAATTTTTAAAATCACTCTTTACTGAGTGTAATTGCCTTAGCAACAATTAAAGCTTGATTGAAGTTGTTGTGTTTTTCAAAAAAGATAATTACTTGAGTAATAGCTAAAATTACTCGAGTAAGAAAATGAAGAAAAAAATATGACTTTTTATCTTGCAGAAAACATGCTTGAATTCAATTGCTTTATACTTAGCTTAATAGAAGAATTCAAAGAGACATTGATAGGATGCCACAAGAAGTTACTAGATTTCCTAGTGAAATTTATTCAGTAAATCTAAAGACGATTAATCACATAAATTTCTCTCGTAGAGAGTTAGATATTCTTACCTCTCTTTTGAGCGAAAAAGAGACAAAAGAAATTGCTGCTTTCCTTTCAATTGCTCCAAGAACCGTAGATAATAGCCTTTATAATATCTCAAAAAGAATTAATGTTAAAACCAGGCAAGAGATTATTGAATTTATAAAAAGATCTTCTGAACTTCCCTATATCCAAGAATATTATATGAGTTTATCTCTCTTGGTTTTTTTTGAAAAACACCTTAGACAAATCTCAAAAACTGTTAATACTGTCTCTTCTACTTGCTTGATTATATATGAACCAAAAGATAGAACCATCTCATCATTCATCCAACTGTTGAAAAAACACCTTGAGTTGCTGAGCATTCAATCTTCAATTATAGCTTTGCAAGAAAAGCAAGAACTTTTAAATTATCTAAAAATGCAACCGAAGGGATATCATGTATTTTTGCTCTCTGAAGCCCAGCTCAAGCAAATTTTAAAAAGTGAAGACATTGAGAAGTTCATTAAAGATAAATCTCAACACCAAGGAAAATTAATATTCCTGATTCCTAATTTTAGAGAAGGCATAAGCAATAATTCTAGCTTTCAAACTGAGTCTCCAATAAATATTATAAAATCTTCAGATTACTACTCTTGTGTTCTAATCATTTTAAGCCACTTACTTCCCGGCCATGATTTCTGCACTTTTAAAAATGAGATGAAAGAGCAATGTATTCGTGAGTCTACAACCCTACTAAACGCGGGTACTTTTCTCAACAGGTCTTGGTTGAGATTGAAGATCAAGCTATCTAAGCTAATCGCCAGCTTTTATCTAAGCAAGAAAATATCAAGCTTTATAGCTATAGGGCCAGGTCTCTGTCTATTGTTGGTAGGATTATTTTCACTAAATAGCCAGAAAGAAGAGACTATGCTGATCCGTTCCGATCTTACTGTACCAACAAAGAATGAATTTTTAGAACGGTCAAGATTGATACAAGAGATTCATAAAAACTTAAAAGGAAACAATAGTATTCATGCTATTGCGCTTATTGGATGTGGAGGAGCTGGAAAAACCACATTAGCACGCTCATATGCGAATACCTATTTACACCCTGTTACTTGGGAAATTAATGCTGAAACAAAAAACAGTCTTATGGCTTCTTTTGAGGAACTTGCGTTATCACTTGCTAAAACAGAAAATGAAAAAAAATTATAAAAAACCTTCGAGAAATTAAAGAGTCTCAAGAAAGAGAACAAACTCTTTTTTTATTTATTAAAAATCATTTAAAAGGCTACTCAGAATGGTTACTGATTTTTGACAATGTTCAGTCATTTACAGATATTCAAAACTATTTTCCATATGACACGCATGCATGGGGAAAAGGAAAAATTATTCTGACGACAAGAAATCAAAACTTACAAAACAATTGTTTAATTAATCATACTATATATATCAAGGAATTAACTCTTGCTGAAAAAGAAAGTTTATTTTCTAATATTATAGATTCAGTGAATATTAATGAACAAAAAGAAGAGCTAAAGGAATTTTTCACACATATTCCATCTTTTCCTCTAGATATCTCAATTGCAGCTTATTATATCAAAGCAACAAATGTTTCTTACAGTCAATATATTGAAAATTTAAAACAAAACCATCAAGGTTTTGCCAGTCTGCAAAAGGATATACTTGAAGATACAGGTAAATATAGACAAACTCGCTATGAAATTATAAGTCTATCTCTCAAAAAACTAATACAAACAGATAAAGATTTTCTTGAGTTATTATTGTTAATTAGCTTACTCGATTCTCAAAATATTCCCAGAGATCTGATAGATAGCTATAATAGCAAATTTATAACCGATAAGCTTATTTATAACCTTAAAAAATACTCTCTTGTTTTTAATACAGAGAGAAAAGCTGAATTATTTTCGTTACATCGAAGTACTCAAAAGATCATGCTTAAATACTTAGAAGAAAATTACATTTCTCGTAATATAAATTTACTCCAAAGAGTTGCTAACAATTTAAAACAATATTTGGTAAAAACTTTAGATAAAGAAGATTTTAGTAAAATAAATTTACTATCAAATCATTGTGAAATTTTTCTAACTCATTCACGCTTTTTAACAAATGAAATTAAAGGTTCCATAGGGAGTGAGTTAGGTTTTATATATTTTTGTTTAGGAGATTTATCAAAAAGCAGAAAACTTCTTGAAGAAAGTATTATGTACTTAAAGAAAGATCTTACTTCAAACAATAAGTTATTAGCTCGTAGTTTAGGACACCTGGGCATTACATATAGAGATTTTGGGGATTTTAAGAAAGCAAAGGATGTACTTGAACAAAGCTTAAAAATATATACCTTTATAAAAGATCAATTAGGTGTTGCTTGGGTCTTAAGTTATTTAGGATTGATCCATAAAAATTTAGGAAATTATAGCGACGCTACCAGTTATTTAGAACAAAGTCTTACAATTTATGAAAAAAATAAGTTTACAAATAATGTTGGATTAGGGAGAGCATTAGGACATTTAGGTATCGTCAATTTGGAAATAGGAAATTATCTAAAAGCAAGGGCATTATTTCAAGAAAGTTTGCAGATTCACAAATCAAATATAATTGAAAATTCTTTAAATATTGCATGGGACCTAGCACACATAGGAATTGTTGATACAATATTAGGTGACTATAATAAAGCTAAGCAATCTCTTGAACAAAGTCTTACAATTTATGAAAAAAATTTTCCTAAAAATAGCATTAGATATACATGGGTTATGGCACATTTAGGAGAGGTTTATACTTTCTTAGGCGACTATAAAAAAGCATTAAATTTATTCGAAATATCAATTGATACCTATAGAAAAAATTTTCCTATTGAATCGTCTAAAACGCATGTATCAATTGCTTGGATTTTAAGCATGTTAGGAAGTGCATACATAAAAATGAAAAATTATAAAGAAGCAAAATTTTTGTTTCAAAAAATTATTATAAGTTATAAGCAACATTACGGCGAAAATCATACTACATATGCTTCTATTTTGAGAAAAATGGGACAAATTTATTTTTTAAATGGTGAAGTGGAAAGTGCAGAAAAATCTATAAAGAGAACTCTAGAATTATTTCAAAAAGTTAATCATCCTGAAAGTTACATAGATCTAGAGCTATTAGCTGATATATATTTAAAAAAGGCGGAAAATGAGTCGATAAAATTAAAAAAAGACAAAACTAAAATTTTTATTGATCAAGGCACAAACTATTTAAAGCAAGCTCTAAAAATTTTACAGGCGCATTTTCCAAAGGACTCTTGTCATATTATAAGAATTCAAAATAAGCTAAAAAACGGTTTAAAAATAATATAAATAATTGTGGCTTTGATGGTATGGCCTGAGCATCTTTAAGAAGCCCTGAGAATGAGGCAAGCTTAAAGAGCTTAACCTTAATAAGGAGACCATATCATGGAAGTTAAGATTTTAGGGATTCTTGGCTCCAACTACATAAGCGGGTCAAAATTTTCCTAAGTCCTGTTTGGAGAGAATTGGCTTGCGTTTAGCAGATCGATGGCGTTCTCTTAGTTCAATATCGATGTATTTATCGGTAATAGCACCTGAGCCATGCCCTGCATCATCGCGTACATGCTCCCGCGGTCTCCGCTTGACATCATCGGAGATCCCCGTATGCCTTAACCAATAAACCCATTTTGCCTTTTTCGTACATGCCTTAATAGGGCCTCTTAGTTTAGATTGACCTCCAATTATCAAGAATTTTTAAGATGGCTCAGACTATTAGCATTAAAGATTGATTGAGGGATTGAGGTTGTTTATAGTAAGCATAATAAAGAAAACTGAATTTATGTGAGTAATATTTAAAATTATAGGAATAGGGAGAACAATTAGGAGACCATCCGAATCCAAGGGGTATTGAGGAAAACCAAGGGTTACAAGATTACTTATCAGTAGCAATTTTGGCTCTTTTGGGTTATTTTAAGGAGTAGCTGGTAATAATAAAGAGGCTAGACATGGCGCCATCTTTAATACCTGACGATACAGCTGGAATTTATCAACTTCGCATATGGCTTAAAGGTATTAGTCCAATGATTTGGAGGCGCCTTTTAGTTGAGAGCAATAGTACTATTGCCGATCTTCACCACACGATTCAAATAGCTATGGGCTGGGATGATGACCATTTGAATCAGTTTTTTATCCGGGGAAAATCTTATGGCGTACCTCACATTGGAGGAATAGGCTTCAGTGATAACGCAAAACAAGTATACTTGAGTGATTTTCAGTTCCGTCTTAAAGAGAAATTCATATATGAATATAACTTTTTCGACCATTGGGAACATGAAATTCGCTTTGAAAAACAATTACCAGTCGATCGTAAAAAGACATACCCTCTATGTATAGGAGGAAAGCGCTGTGTTCCCCCAGAAGACTGTGGAGGAGCATGGTCTTTTATGGAGTTGCAAGACCATTACTCCCTCTGGAGTATTGAAGACCAGCTCATTGAATTATTTGAAGGAGATGAAGACGACGATCAAGATGAGGATTTTATCAATGATACATTACAGACTCTGGCGGATTGGCTTCGTAAATACCATCTGTTTAAATTGAACTGCCCAGAGATTAATAATGAATTACGCCAATATTTTAAGGAAAAACAGGAGGAAAACGCAATAATTAGAGGAGGCTAAGATGAGAATTACCATTCAAATGATTATTCATACTGATGATCAAAAAATTGTGAAAGATATTTCTTGCCTTGAGAGGCAGGAATTATCAGCAGAGACGCTTGGGTTAACTTTAGAAGAAGCCAAGGTAATCACGTCTGGTATCCAAGAAACAATGACAGCTTATCAAGTATCACAGTACACATCTAATCAGAGAGCTTGTCGATGTTGTGGTAAACCACGACTCATCAAAGGGTACAACCCCTTAATATATCGTACTCTGTTTGGAATCCTGCATCTCAAAAGCCCTAGATTGTTGGAATGCGATTGTCAGAAACATGAAAAATCAAGTTTTAGCCCTTTAACAAAAATTCTACACGAGCATACGGCCCCTGAATTGCTTTATTTAGAGTCGAAGTGGTCATCCCTTATGTCTTATGGCACCACGGTTAAGCTTTTAGAAGAGGTTTTTCCCGTACATATCCATCCTTCCTCTGTTTTTGATAATATGGTTAAAGTATCTACGCGCCTAGAAGAAGAGTTAGGAAAAGAACAGATAATGTATATTGAAGGCTGTCAGCAAGAGTGGGATGCTCTTCCCAGACCTGGCGCACCATTGACAGTTGGATTGGATGGTGGCTATGTTCATGCGAGAGAGGATAATAACCGAAAAGCGGGGTGGTTCGAAGTGATTGTTGGCAAAAGTCTGCAAGAGGACTGTTCTTCAAAACGGTTTGGCTTTGTCGTTAGTTATGACACTAAACCAAAGAGAAAATTATATGAATTGCTTAAAAAACAAGGATTGCAAAATAATCAAGATATTACATTTCTCACAGATGGGTGTGATGATGTTCGTGAGCTTCCATTATATCTAAGCCCAAAATCTGAGCATATTATTGATTGGTTTCATATTACAATGAAAATTACAGTCATAAAACAAATGGTTAAAGGGATGTCATTTAGCCCTAAGTTAAATATTAAAAAACTAGATATTGAGGAAGGCTTAGAAAGGGTCAAATGGTGCGTTTGGCATGGTAATGTATTTAAGGCTCTTAAAAAGTTAGAATCTTTGGGTTTTACTTTAGAAGACCTTATTTATGAAGAAGATCTTGTTCAAAAAAGCGAAGATAGTAAAGAATATAAACTGTGGAAGGCGGTTGACGAACTGCAAGAATATCTTAAGGTTAATAGCCCATTTATCCCAAATTATGGTGAACGTTATCGTTATGGAGAACACATTTCGACAGCATTTGCAGAATCAACCGTCAACGAAGTTATCAGTAAGAGGATGGTTAAACAGCAGCAAATGAGGTGGACAAAGAAAGGCGCTCATCAGCTCCTTCAGGTTCGCATTAAAACTTTAAATGAAGAATTGAGGCCGGCTTTTGAAACATGGTACCCAAATATGAAAAAGAAGGACTATTCATCTCTTCCTTTAGCTGCTTAGTAAATACTTGTGATTTTTATAATCTTCCAAAAAATTTTGAGATGAGATAGGTTAGGGTATGTTCGTGTATCAAAATATTATATGAAAACCACTATTTTAGAAAATTTAGAGAACATTTCACTACCTTGTAACCCTTGGTTTTCCTCAATACCCCTTGGATTCGGATGGTCTCCTAGATACATCTCATACGGCCTTCTCTTTGCTAAAACATGAATATGGTGGAGGAGGTAATTGGATACCCCAACCTTATGATTATTATGATATTGCACTAACCTTAACTGTTGACACCAATCATAATCTTAAATATTGTGACCTCCTTGCTAAAGGGTTTCATTTAATGGCGTACCCTTTATACTATGACAAGGGGAAGGAACTCTTTATTCCTATATCCTCAGACGTTTGTAAGGTTCATAGATATGAATTTTGTCCTGAACAAATTATAGACCAAACTACCCTTAACCATAAAAAATCCTACTCTATAGCTGCCAACTTGGGTGGTACTGCTGGTGGAAGCTCAGGCGCCACTGTTGGAATTTCATTCACCTATAGCAATGAATTATCCTTTGAAAGAAAAAGAACAGATATTAATATATATCCTCATGTAAGAGATAATTTATCAAGCTGGGAGATCAGCTTCGAAAATTTCTCTACTAATTCGAAATTAAGCTCTGCTTATTTCGACCCTAATGTGACTCTCAAACTAGGTACCTTCAGATGGATATGGGAAATCAAACGTAGTGAAGCACAGAAGCATCTTTATTTTAAGAATACAGAAGGAAAAGAGCGATTTTTATATAAAATTGAGCTTGGTGCTAAATTCAAACAAATGAGTAGCCAAAAAGAAACAATTTTTTTACCTGTGTTTAACAATAACGGCAATAATGAACCACAACAAATTATAAGTTTGCCTGTTCCTGATGCAGAGAGAGATACTTTAGCTGGCACTATCTCCTTTAAAAATACAGGAACAGAAATTAAATAGATTTAATTTAAAATTAACCTTGTCTTATAGGGGAGGATTCATGTGGTCTTCACCCTATAATTAGGATCGGGCAATTGAGAAAATTCTCACTATAAGGGAAAGGTCATAGTTGATTCAGCTTTTCTTTATCTCCATTTACAATTAAGTTCTCAAATTCTGAGATAGGGCCATCAGGTAAACTAAGAATATATTCTTGAGTATTATTTAATAGATCTTTGTCTTGTAGAAGCTTTTTTGCAACATCTTTAATTGAATTTAAAGTAGGTGGGAAGGAAGCCCAAATAATGCCATTAAAATCATTTTTTTCTGCCCACACTGATAACTCTAAAGCTTTTATATCTGTAATTTCAACTCTTAAATTATTTCTTCTTCTAACTAGCCAACCATTAGAATTTGGAACAGGCTTTTCATTAGCATCAATTAAGCTCCCACCTTTTTTCATATAAGAAATATTATCTAAATTGTATTTATTATTAACATTTAAAGGAACTCCTTCTCTTCCTGCGAGATTACTTCTAGCATTTGGTATAAATTGAAAATGTGAAATAGCGAAGTATAAGGGTCTATCTTCACCTAATGTATTATCAATAACTGCAGTAATCCTTTTTCCAAGAGATTCTCTAGAAAAAGCAACCGGAAAAGTAATATCAATCTTTTTAAATTCTGTTGCTTGAAGAATTGGACGCTTCTCTACTTTAAGATTTTTTACAAGGTTATCATATGACAAAATAGCAATTTTTCTTTTGTCTATTATTCTGGTTTCATCTTGGTAGGTAAATGGATCTTTATTTATACTAATTTCTGCGTACTGGAAATAGCGAGGTGTTTTTGCTAAGCTTTCTTTATCGACTTTAAAATGCGTTCTTTGTTCAAGCTTAATTGCTGCTTTAAGGTATAAATTAAAGATATCTTTATCTTTTTGGGTCTTAATTAGGTAATGAAAAAAGTTATAGAATTGCTCTTCATCAAACAAGCTTAATTTTTGAAAATAGCTATCCTCTAATTCTTTTAATAAAGTAGAATTTGTAATTTCTTCTTTAAAACACGCTTCTAACAAATTACTCTGCTTATAAATTAGATCGAATGCTTTAAGGGGACCATGCTCTTGCCTGAGCTTTGTATAGTACTGTGCTGTAAGCGGGGAGAGAGCTTCTAACAGCTGATCCGGGGTTATGTCTGCTTTATGGTTGAGCTTGAGTGTATCATAAAGGGTTGTATATCTCTTAAGGAGGGCTGTTATGGTGCCTTGCTTAAGCTTGAAGGGAAGATGAAGAGTGTTAAAGAGCGCTTGAGGGATACGTCCATGAGTAAGGAGATGCTGATACTTGTCATTATGCTCATCAAGTACCTTGAGCCATTGAAGGAGGAAGAGAGCAGGATGATGAGCCAAGAAGTCATCTTTAATTTCCTCAGTTAATGGCATTCCCATTACTTGAGGAAAGCAAAAGAGGATATGACGGATGTCAATAAGATGAGCTTGGCGGTTTATTGCTTTAATGTAAGGGTAGAATGCTCTATCATTATCAATACCAATAATCTTTCGTCTTACTTCTTTTGATCCGTTTGGACTTATACACTCTTCTTTAATAACCATAAAATTATCTCCCTTAGCATCATTAGGGGCTGTAAGGAGAGCTGTAAGGAGGAGACTCTGAACATTATAAGGATCAAGGGTATCCCAGAGGCTTGGATCCTTAAGAGCTTGCTCAAGGAAAGTTGCTAAATGGATGCCCTCTATATGGGGAGTTACTTGAACTGCAAAAGATTGAACTGTTCTTTGGAACTGCGACATCAAACCTTCTTCTTCATGCAAGCGATTTAAAATTTTCTTTTTCTCAGGTTTAGAACATTGAGGGGCTTTAGCCTCATCTACTAAGCGCTCAGCCTCGGTATTAGGAAGTGCTTTCTGATGAGGGACATCTTTTAGAATAAGAAGGCTAGATGGGACAATACCTTCTCCAAACATCATAGTATGGAAGGTTGAGACGGCCCACTCCATGCCAGGGTCTAAGGTTCCTTCTTGGTTTGCTTTTATAAATGTGCTTTTAGCATGGATACCTTCCACTTTAGTAACGACGCTACTACCTAAGAGATTATTCTTAAAAGGGATGCCATACTCATCAAAGGATAATAGATCATACGCTTGTTCTTGAGCAATGACAAATGGCTCTTCAAAAAACTCACCATCAATAGGAACTGATGACAGAAGTAGACCTCTCTTATCTATGGAAGATGCACAAACATCTATAATAAAATCTTCATATACATTTTTCAATTTTTGCAAGGATGCCTTAAGAGTAGATGTTATTTCTTTATTCTCGGCTTTACAAAGGCCTTCAAGATAATTGATTATTTCTCTTAAGCGCTCGAAAGAAACATGTTCACGACTTAAGCTGACTTCAGTTAAAATTTTTTCTTTGCGCCTTAAAAAGGCAAGAGGAGAATAGTTAGATAAGGGGGTCTCAAGTAGGAAGGATTCTCTCTGACTTAAAGCCCTTTTACTAGCATCAGGTAAAGAAGCAAGAGCTTCTTTTATCTCAACAATTAAAGGACTAAGATAATCTGGTCTGGCCTGAAGACTTTTAAGCAGGGTTTCTTGCAGCGTTTGTTGAGGCTTCATAAGCAATTGTTCAGGAACATATTGTCCACGCTTTGTCTGAGATTGAGGTGTCACTGAATGTCTTTGCTCTCCAATAAAGGAAGGCACCTTGGTTGAAGCGCGAGGTGCAACCTTAACTGTGTTTTGAGATAATTCTTGGCTTGGAGTACGCTGTGGAATACAAGGAAGCGAGCCTCTCTTTGCATCGACTTGTGGAGGTACTTTGGGAGATTTCTTAAGTCCAGGCTGGGAGGTAATATTTTGAGGAAGAGGTTGAGGTAAAGGTCTTTTACCTCCAATAACAAGAGGTCTTTTGCCATTTGTTTCTTCATTAATGTTATGGCTTGCGTAACTAGGCACAATAAACAATGATAACAAAGCTATTAATGTACTTAAGTAAAAATATGATTTTAACTGTTTTAGCATAAATACTCTCTCCCCTTTACTAGACTCTTTTTAATAATATAGTAATTCGTGCCTCATTTTTTAAAAAGATCATTAAATTTAAATTAAACTTTATTTATTAAGCTTGTATCATAAATTCAACTGTATAAAAATACTCTTTAGAATGATAAAGTTTGTTTAGAATTAATCTAGTGAGTAAAGGGGAGATTTATATGGTTAAAAATAGATTAACATTAGTAAAAATAGTAGACTCATTAAAAAGAATTATAACTTCTTATAGGTTATTTTTAATTTATCTTTTCATTTTGAGTCTTTCTATTTTAGCGCAAGAAAAAGTCTTTGCATCCTTGGCACGTGATGATTTTCAAAGTGATCAAAGAGTAAGACGCCTCTTACCCTCTCCGCAAAAAACAAAAGATTCTCTATGGATTCTCTCCATTGATGGAGGAGGAATTCGAGGCTTAATACCAGCTTATCTCCTACAATACATAGAAGAGCGAGTTGAACATGAGGTAAGACAAAACATTAAGCAGAAAATTCTTCGCGATCTTGGCCATGAAATACAAGCCTCTCTTCTACCAGCATGTCCTATCCATCTTGCTCACTGTTTTGATGTCATGGCTGGCACCTCAACAGGAGGCATTATCAGCTTAGGCTTGAATGTCCCTCAACAAAGCATAGAAAATTCTAATAACTCGAAACCTTTACCAAAATATAAAGCGTCAGATTTGGTCAAGCTTTATCAAGAAAAGGGTAATATCATTTTTGCTGACCCTAACTCTTTTGCCTTAAATTTAACGACAACAAAATTTAAAGCAAAACCAATTGAAGAACTTTTTGCTAAAGATTTTGGCAATACCAAAATAAGTCAATTGATCTCAACAACTTTGGTAACCGCTTATGAAATGCGTCAAGAACAACTTTTAGTGTTAGACTCAAGCTTGGCAAGGAATTTTAAAGATCAAGATTTTTACGTAAAAGATGCTGCTCGCGCAACCTCAGCGGCTCCCACCAAATTTAAAGCTGCAGAGATAAAAAATCTTTCTGAACAACCTTTCCATTTTGCTGATGGGGGTTTGATTGCTAATAACCCTTCTTTAGTAGCTTATCATCGAGCTAAAGCTTTATATCCTGGCGTTAAAAAAATCATCCTTTTATCTTTAGGTACAGGTGCTTCTACAATAGATGATCTAGTTGACTTAGGAGATGCAGGACTTCTTCAATGGGCGCCTAAAGTTGCCTCTGTTATGATGAAGGGTGCAAGTGATCTTAATCATTTTTTACTCCAACAAGAGTCGAGTAATTTAGGAAAAGATGTTTTTGATTATATTCGGATCCAGGTTCCTGTAAGCAAAAAAAGAAAGGCCATGGATGATGTAAGTCCCAATAACTTAAATTATCTTTTACAATTGGCTAAAAAAGAAGCTCAATCTTCTAGACCGCTTCAACATTTTATTGAACTTTTAGCTGAAAACATCGTTGGTCATTTTAGTCCCTTTCCGGACTTAACAGAGTCAATTAACCATCAACTTCAAAAAGGGAATAAAATTACTTTAACATTTGATCGAGAGTTTAAGGAAATTGATGAACTTAAAGCTTGGACAATAGTTAATGCCATAAAAGCTTCAACTCGTTTTATCACCTCTTTCGAATTTGATTCGATTAAAATTTCTTCAAAAGCCTTAAAATATCTTCTTAAAGACCGTGTTTTACAGCATCTAACCCTTAAAGGAGCTGACATTACTAAAGAAGAAATTGAAATGCTCAAAGCAATAGGTTTAAAGCTTTTCTCTTTAAACATCTCTAAAAATACAAGAGTGGGAGATGACGGCATTAATCTGCTTACAAAAAACTATTTTCCAGAATTACAATACTTAAATGTGTTTAATACCAATCTTAGTGATCAAAGTGTTCTATATATTGCGCAAAATCTTCCAACTCTTACAGGATTAGAAATTGGCGGAAACAGCTTAACTCCTAGAGGAGTAAATTATCTTCTAAGTCACATGAGAAATTTAAAACATTTAAATCTCTCAAGAAGTGATGGAAGTTTTGAAGTTATTGAAGCTCTTAAGAGAGGTCTTTCTTTAACATCATTAGATTTATCTCATAATAGAATTGATGACTTCCTTTTGAATTCTCTTCTCACAGCGATTAATGGAAAGAGTCTTGCATCTCTGACTTTAACAGTAAATGAATTAACAGAAAAAAGTGGCTCTCTTTTAGAGAAATTTCTGCAGAGTGACCGTTCCTTAACTTTCCTTGATCTTTCCAATAATAATTTAAGTAATGGAGGAGTTAAAAGTATTTTAAGAGCATTAAGAAATAATAAAAGCCTCAGAGTTCTTAAACTGTCACGAAATTTTATTGGAGAACAAGGAATTTATGATTTACCCGAAACATTAAAGATCAATTCAACTCTTTCAGAACTTTGCCTCACTCATAATGAGGATAGCCTTTCATCCCGAGGATTAGAGATATTAAAAAGAGCTTCACAGGTAAGACGTGTTTTTAAACTTGATTACTAGATCAAGTTAGAAAGGTTGGGTATAGTTAGTAAAAAAATTAGGATTATAAAAAAATGATTTTATGTTTATATTGAATAATGCAAATTTTTTGCAAAAGCATTAAAAATGTTTATCTCAAAACTAGTAATTTTTACTTAAATATAATTATAAAGGTTTAAGTTAATAAGGTATTTTTAAAAGGTAATAGGAAAGTCATGATGAAAAAAGTATTCCAGGTTTATAGCTCAATTTTATTGGCAAGTCTTGTGAGCTTCCCATCTTTTGCCAGTACAACCTTAAAAGATAATTGTAACGACGATTCAACAGTTCCTTTTAAGCAAAATATTCTATATAGAATCAAAAATGATGAGAATCAGTCATTTTTAACCTTCAACACTCACGGAATAGCTGAATTCGTTAGAGATCCTCAGTACTCTGGTAAACAAATCACTTTTAATCAGTTTAATCTTTTCTACATTGTACCGACTGAATCTGGAACAACCTTTAATATCATGCAAAATAGGGACTACTTACGTTATAACGGTGAAAAAGTTACTAAGGAAAGTGGATCTCTATTTAAAATTAATCTTAGAAAACATTATGTTTATGACAATAAAAAGCATTACTACATAAGTGCTAATTCAGGTAATGGTACAAAAGTTATAAACTGTATTCATGCATTTGATCGCACTGGTGATAAAAATCATATCACCCTGAAGAAGAGTGATCATACCTGGGAAAGACATAGAACGTTTTTAATTGAAGAATACTTGCCAGCCCATCCAGAAGATCAATTTAACATTGGCAAGCTATATTTAGAAACAAAAAACTATCCCCATGCTATTAACTTTTTACAAAAACTGTATATGAGTAATGAAAAAAACATGAAAGAAAAAGTTACCCACCTACTCATTAAATCTGATGATTATGTGAAATATCATATATTAGGTAAGAAAATATATTCTGATAATACTAATATAACTTTGCCTATTCCAAGGCTTTTATCCAGCTCTACAACCCTTAAGAAAGGAAATCAACTTATTGTAAATGATTCCAATATTGACATGGTGATAGAATATTGTAATCTCAAGAATACTCCTACAGATATGATGCGTGATTTTTTAAGAAAAGATCCATTCTTAAACACAGTGATAAAAATTGCACAAGGCGAATGCTTTATTGAATATAGAAACGGAATGATTAGAATAGACCAAAAAAGTAACTATAAACCTTCTGCAATAATGGAGCTAATGGCACATCACACAGAAGAGACAATATCGCAAGTAAAAGATCTTACATCAACAAATCACGCGATAAATATCAATTTTTCTTTAGGTTCTGAGAAAAAAAAGTAAAGGGTATTGGTAATTTGAATTATTTAAAATTTCATGATTTAGGATTTGCATTTTGCTTAAAAAATGTTCTTAGCAAAATTTGCAAAGCATCTTTTTCATCTTACAATTAAGACTTGATATTTGTATTACTGTCATTTAATGGGGTTAGTTAGAGGTAACTACAATTATCTCATGAATATACTTGAGATATTAGGAAACATATAATGAAAGATTCACTCTATCGCCTATTAACACAGGTAAGTTTATTATTATTTGTATCAACCTCTTCTTTATGGGCTAGTAACTCTCTTCTTGAATGTGAGCAAGCTTCTATATCTTTTATTCAAACATCCTCTCAAATTCTTTTAAGCAAGGAAGAGCGGAGAACTCAACTTCTTAAGCAAAAAATAGTTCAATATCCAACTATCATATGTGATGAAAATAATCTTGATTATAAGATTTATATTCCTAAAGAAATTATGTTCTCAATCATGGCTCATATGGATCCTCAAGTTCTTGGGACCTTCCTTGCAACAAGCCAATCAACCTTCGAATTAGTAACCAGCTATCAAAAAGAAAAGGAAAGATTTGTTACTAAAGTAATTTCTTCAGAAAAAGGAATAGAGGCATATCGAAATAGTTGCTTATTAGGAACTTTACCTTGTTTAAGTTTTAAATTTTATGATGGCAAAGGTTTACCAGAAGAAGCAAACACAGCTTTACATTCTGTTGCTATAAAAAATAATATTCTATCAAATAGAGATGTCACTTTCTTAACTTATCTTAAAAATCTTTATATCTTAAAGATTAATAACAATAAGCTTGGTAAGCATACGAAGACATTTTCAGCACTTACCAATCTTCATACTTTACAAATAGAGGAAAATAACCTTAGTGAGCATGTAACGGTACTTAAAGCTCTTACTAACCTCTGTAGCTTAAATGTAGCCAGAAATAACCTCGGTAAGCATGTGACGGCACTTACAGCTCTAACCAACCTCCGCACTTTAGTTGTATGGAACAATAAGCTTGGTAAGCATGTGACAGCACTTGCATCCCTTACCAACCTCCGTACTTTAAATCTATGGAACAATAAGCTTGGTAAGAACATGGCGGCACTTGCATCTCTTACAAACCTCCGTACATTAGATGTAGCGGGAAATAACCTTGGTGAGCATGTGACAGCACTTGCATCCCTCACCAACCTCCATACTTTAAATTTGTGGGACAATGACCTGTGTGAGCATGTGACGGCACTTGCATCTCTTACTAACCTGCATACCTTAGATTTAGACAAAAATAATCTTGGTAAGCATGTGACAGCACTTGCATCCCTTACTAACCTCCATATCTTAAATCTATGGGGCAATAACCTATGTGAGCAGGTAATAGCACTTGCCTCACTTACAAATCTACATACCTTAAATTTAGGATACAATAACCTCAATGAGCAGGTAATAGCAATATTTGAAAATCTAACAAATCTTAAGAAATTAAAGAAATAATGTATACCCTCATAAGGAAGACTTTTTCAATATGCCGTATAAGTTATGCGACAATACGATCATAACAAAGTAGCTTACCATTAGAAAAAGTCATCAAACTTAAGAAGTATTTTAGGGCTTAATGTTGTATTGATGCTAATACAGTTTTACTATTTGCAATGTGTATAGGAGATTTTAGCATTGAAAATTATTCAAGCTTTTTTTGTACTATTTTATGTTGTATTTTCGCAATTAATTCAAGCTTCACAACCAGCAGACGAACAGTCTCAACTTATTGTAAAAATAAGAGCTCAAGTACGCGAAAACTACTATAATGATACTAATGGTCAAGCTATTGCCCCACGTAATTTAAAAAATCACATAGTGATTTTGAAGGAAAAACTCAAAAATGAGGGCTCTATCTATGAGCCTCAACCTTTTTTATGCGCATGGCCAGGTCACAAAGAAGATGAAAGTTATATAAAGGCCTTAAGATCTGAGAATTCTGAACTAAATCTCCTAAATAACATTCATCCTAGAATATATATTCAGAAAGGCGGCACTTGCACCGTTTATTCTCTCTGTGCAGCAATAGATTACCTACGAGGCTTAGATAGAGAATATCAGAACCTTACACCTAGATCTCCAAGATTTGCCTATTTTTTAACCCGCAGCACAGACTTAAATCATGGTGACATCGGCGCATTCCCAAGAAATCTTATTGGACATTTGTCAGCTGTAGGCATCTGTAGTGATGAACTATGGAGATTTGAGGATCAAGACCTTGATACCTCAGGCAATCTTAAGCCAGAAGCAATAGCAAAGCGACCTTCTAAAGAAGCTTATCGCGATGCAGAAAAGAATGCAATTACCGGTTTAAATTATATTGGCTTATATAAATTTGTTCAAAATATTCCTTCAAATAATCAGAACACTAGGTTACTTAATATAGAAGTATTATTAGACTACCTTGATTCATATAGAC
The DNA here is from genome assembly GCA_001898725.1 of Caedibacter sp. 37-49. GTDB lineage: Bacteria > Pseudomonadota > Alphaproteobacteria > Caedimonadales > Caedimonadaceae > Paracaedimonas. The sequence continues at coordinate 3,639 of MKUV01000001.1, read as the reverse complement.
GGCCTATTGTATGCACCTTAAACATCAACACACAAGAATGGGACCAATTATTTAATCCTCGACCTCAGACACTTAGAAATGCTCAAAACCTCCATGCTGTCCTTATCATAGGATACAATTTAAGTAATAAAGTATTTTATATTCAAAATTCTTGGGGTCCTACTTGGGGGGCAAACGGCTTAACACAAATCCCCTTTGAGGTTGTCGCTAAAACTGCAGAATCTGATTTTTGGCAAATTACTAAAATTGGTAATCCATATCGATCAATAGCTAATAATATTGAGTTCAATAAGCGAGAGTACGAAAAAACTATACGCAAAGTAGTTATGCCTTTTGCTACAAGATTAGGTTTAACTTTAGACTATTTCAGTCAATCTCTATTGTTTTCAGCCTATTCTCACAATAAGAATAGTTTTAGAGAAACAGCAAAGTATATCTTTAATACAAATTTTGCACTTCAACGGGCAGATCTCATCGATTATACATTTATTTTAAATTCTTTTACTCAGTCACAAAACAAAGATAAAAAATTAGATCACTTTAAAAGTACTTATGCCTTTCTGAAAAAAACGGGTTTTCTTATGAATTTTTAAAAGATGTTTGTAAAAATGGATTTGATGATTGGCATAGGCTAAAAAAAATTATAAAGCTTACTAAAAAAGCTAAAATTTCTCCTCTAGAATTTAATTTAGCTAATTATAGTACAACGTTTTCTAAAGATACTTCATTCTTAGAGTTTGTTAAAAAAGCTAGAACAGAAGCCTATAAACACACAAAAGACATAAAAGTTTCAGAGATTCCTTTACCATTATTATCTGAAAATGCTCTTTTCCAAATGACTATACTTGAGGATGATGAAATCGTTCAATTAGATAATAGCGTTACATTTAACGGAGTCACATTAAGTATACCTTCTCCTTCTTTAAAAGGTTCAACAGTAAAAATAAAACAAGGTTTTAACAGTAATATTGGGATCTATTATATGAATGATACGCCCGTATATGGGCAAAATTCACAAAGCCTATGCTATTTAAAAAATGGTACGCTTATTAATCAGCTTACAAATATTCAGGCTTCAACTATACAACTAACAGATTCTTTCAAGATTCTTCAAATAGGTTTAAAGGTAGGATCACAGCCGCATCTTCCTTGTTTCAATTCTTTTATTGACCAAATAGATTTCATCATTAATCAAGGTTTCCGCAATGATACTTTTCAACAATTACTTAAGCATCTGGGTACAGCCTATGATCGAAAGTTTATAAACATGCTAGCTGGTTATAGGTGTTCCGCATCGTAATAATAGAAATGTGACAAACTTTGTTGTAACTACTTGATTATAAATGTAAATATGGCAAAGAAGAATTTTGAGGATATTTTTTAACTCATTGAATATATTATAAAATTTCTTTCAAAATTTCAACAAAACTGACTTAGCCCATATTTTTGAGAAAAAGCCCTTTATGTTGATATCCTTTTGTTCTTTGCTGACTTAGCCCTTTCCCTGAGTTCAACATCAATGTAACGATCGGTAATGGCCCCAGAACTATGACCAGCATCATCTCGCACATGTTCTCTTGGGCGGCGCTTTACGTCTTCTGATATGCCTGTATGGCGTAACCAATGAACAGTAGCCACGTGAAGGCCGTTTGCTTCTTCTATCCTGCCTTTTGATCTTAATAAATCTGCTGCCTCGTCAAAGCAATCCTGCACTAATTGGCGGAGGGGTCCGTCGCTCCTGATAGGTTTATTAGGGTTCCTAATGTGTGAGATCAAAGGCGTCTTTTCGCCTGGATGGGGAAGGGGAGATAATTTTAGGTACTTTTCTCGATAACGCTGTAATGCACTAAGCATTGCATCACTAACTGCAATCTGCCTAGCTTTATTCCCTTTTCCTATAGTTTTAAACCACCAATGACCTTCAACATCTTTAAAAAAATCACCCATGGTCGGAGTCCATCTTTGGGTTGTAGTGAGCTCAGAAATGCGTAAATACATGCCAAACAAGCAGGATAGAATAAATACAGTTCTTTCGTGTAAGGGGTCTCCCTTAGTCTTTTCTCTAGCAATGTTGATGACGGTTTCCCATTGTTCATTTGAGAGGCGTCGAACAATCTGGTCCTTCACTTCTTTTTGCAAAAACTTACTTTTCTGCCGTATGAGAGCGAAAGGGTTACTTTGAACAGCCTGCTCTTGCAGGAGGTAGTTGTAGAAACTACTTAGAATCCCAAACATGACTTTTAATGCAGGTTGAGAGAATTGATACTTACTTTTATCACGTTCAACTCCAGCTTTACGATCCTTCTTTGTAACGTGAGCTTCAAAGGGGCGCCATTCTGGATTGGGGACTTTTCCTCCATGAAGTTTCTTAAACCGAACCTGTTTTTTAAGACTCATCCAGCGCTTGGGTGGTTTTAAACAAAATTCGATAAAGTCTTCGATATCTTGGCGCTTGTGCTCTAGGATGGATTGACGGCGCACAAACCAGCTCCATTGGAAAAGGCGCTCTAAATCGCGCCTATATGCTCCAAAGGTATCTTTACTCCCGCGATAAGTATATAAGAAATTCAAAGCCAATTGGTAGTCTTTAACGGTAAATGGTGGCAAATCTGTTCTGTTATGTGCAAAGCAGGTATTTAACCATTGGGAGATGGCCTGTTGAGGGTGTTCATTCGAGTAAATTTCTTTATATTGGTCCAAAACATCAGAAAAAGTATCGAAGATAGGCGTTGGAACATATGCGCTATTTGGCATTTTTAGGCCCATATTTAAATAAGATAGTAATAAAGATTACTATCTTTTTAGAGGGTGGTCAATTACAATCACGCCCTATTATAAAGTTAAGAAACATATCTCAATGCCTAATAAAGATTCTCGCCTTCTCTCTCAAACGGAACTCCTTGATATTTATGGTACCCCCATCTTAAGTGACACTGAGCGCCAAAAATACTTCACCTTTAATGATGAAGAAATCAAAGTGTTAAAGAGCTTTAAAGACACCAAGGAAGCCGTTTACTTTGCTATTTGTTTGGTGTTTTTTAAAATCAAGCAAACTTTAGTAGACTTTAATTACCAAGATGTGACCGCCGAAAGGCAACATATCATGGAACGATATTTTCCACAAAGCTCACACCCGAGGTCCCACCCCCATTACCGTAACAAAATTAGAGTTGAAAATAAAGTGCTTGCCTTGTGTGGCTACCAGAGATTTACCCGTGAGATTAGTACTAAAATAACCCGAGTTGCGTTTAAGGAGGTAGTTTGAGATAAAAGTGGTATGAGGTATTCTCTATTTGCAAAAAGATAGGGAGCTACCTCATGGGAATAGATTATGATACTTTATTTTGGTTTGTCGACGATTTTTGTAAAGGCTTTGAGCCTTGGTATAAGAAGCAATTGATATCTGGTCATATGATAAGTCGCCGCAGAGATGGCCATCTAACATTATCCGAAGTTCTGACAATCTTAATTGCGTACCATCAATCGGGGATGTCTTGCTTTAAATACTTTTATCTGAATTTATGCTCTTACCATCGCCATTTATTCCCCAAGCTTGTCCATTATGCGCGTTTTGTCAAACTCATCAAGCAAGCTTTTCCAGCCCTTATTTGTTTACTTAAAAGCCTAGCAGGAGAGATC